>NZ_JAHBRX010000001.1:1200000-1500000 GCF_018398335.1 Chelatococcus sp. HY11 | reverse complement strand
TCTGCTGGCGGGAACCTCGGAGAGCCCTCACGAGATCCACGAGATCCGCTTCCACTTCACGCAAGCCCCGCGCCGTGGTGATCACGATGGGGAAGACGCAGATGGTGAAGGCGATGACGATGTTGGGGACGACGCCGTAGCTGAGCCATACGATGAGCAGGGGCGCCATCGCGACCTTGGGGATCATATTCAGCGTGACAAGAAGCGGCATGGCTGTGCGGCCGGTGACCGGCCACCAGGAAAACACCACGGCGAGTGCAACGCCGAAAATACTCGCCAGTATAAATCCACCGAAGACTTCGATGGTGGTGATGTAGATATGCATTCCCCAGTTGTAGTGGGGCTGGAACAGCGTGCTGACGGTCTCCACCGGCGACGGAAGAATGAAGCGGGGTATGCCGCCCCAAGCGGTCACCGCATACCATAACGCCAGCAAAGCGAGATGGATGCCGATGGCCGGCCCCATCCGTCCGAGTTGCATCGCAAAACGCGGCGCGTCGCCGTTTCCGGTGCCCGGCGCCGCCTGGGCGGTATCGGCCATTAGAAGACTCCCGAGCGCACTTCGAACTTGCTAGGCTTTCCGTAGAGCGGTTTGCCGCTCTTCATCCACTCGGCGACCCAACGGACCATGGGATTGATGGGTACGACGGGATTGCCGAGAAGTTCGGCGACGGCATCGCAATTGACGAAGAGGCAGCTGGTGCTCTCCTCGCCGGAGAACTTGGGCTCTACGCCGAAGAGCTCACCGAATTGGGTGGCGATCTTGCGCACACTCACCGCCTCCGGGCCGCCGATGTTGATGGGGCTCGCGGGGACGTCGCAATGGCGCAGCAGCCGGATCATCTGGGCGCTGGCATCACCCTGCCAGATGATATTGACGTGTCCAGTATCGAGCGGCACCGGCTTGCCATTGAGCACCCAGCTCGCGATTTCCTGCAGTACGCCGTAGCGCATGTCGATGGCGTAGACGAGCCGCGCGATCCGGCCGGGTGTGTCATGCATCCGCGAGTAGTACTGGAAGGTGCGCTCGCGACCGACGACGGAGTTCGCGTATTCGCCGGGCCGCGCGAATGGCGGAACCTCTTCGGTCACGCCGCCATGCAACGGGTTGGACCAGGGATAGACGTGGATGGTCGAGAAGGTGACGATGCGCGATCCCGCGAAGGCGCGCGCTACGATGCCGGGCGCGATCGTGTTCATCGCCCAGAGGAAGTCCTCACGGCCCTTATAGTCGAATTTCAGCCCGGCCATATAGATCACATTGGCCAGTTTCGGCAGTTCGCCGACGGCCTTCTCGTCGAGAAGGTCACAGCGGATCGTCTCGACTCCGAAGCTCTGCAGATGGGCCTCGAGCCCTTCCTCCGAGAAGCGTGAAACCCCGACGACGCGCTTGTGAGGAGCGGCGCGCTTGATCATCCGCGCGAGGCAGATGCCGACCTTGCCGGCGACGCCGAGGATGATGACGTCGCCCTCGATCTTCTCCAAGTCCTCGGCGAGTTCCAGCGTCGGCAAGGACATGAAGTCCTCGAGATGCGCGACGTCGCGGAAGGCCTCGGGGAACATGCCGGGATTGAGGTAATCTGAATTGGGTCCCTGACGGGTCAGCATGAATAAACCTCCCTTGTACTGCTAGGCATCGCAGCGATCTGCGTCGCCTGACTGTCTTGAACGAAGCGGTCGGAACCGCTCCTTATCACGTTGCTTCAGGCGACGAGGGGCACGCTCGCGCCGCGCTCCGAGAGCCAGCGTTCAAGGTTCGCGCCGACGAAGGCGTCGTCGTTCATTTCCGGGTATTGCGCATAGACACGGTCGATCGCCTCCGCCTGTCCGGGGCTGAGACGCTCGTTGGGGTCGAGGCACGTGATGCCCGTCACAAGACCCTGACGACGCAGCACCTCCAGGCAGCCGGGGATACATCCCACGAGATTGTGCGCGGCGTCGTAGATCGCCCCGTTACAGTCCGTCACAATGGAATCCTGGGCGAGAAGTTCGACAGGGACGGCAGCTTCATCAGGCAGGGCATGGATACGCGCCAGCAGATCGACGGCGCTCTTTGTCCATACGCTCCAGTGTCCAAGAAGCCCACCGCGGATACGTGCGAGACGTTCGGATCTGCCGTCGGCGCCGCGCACCACGAAGGGCTGCAGAAGGTCGAGCACAATGTGGTCGTCATTGCCAGTGTAGAGCGTGACACGGTCGGCCGCGCCCGCGTCAACAACGGCACGCACAATGTCGAGCGTCCGGTAGCGGTCGAACGGCGCCATCTTGATGGCGATGGCATTTTCGATCGCCGCGAATTCACGCCAGAAGCCATAGCTCAGATGGAAGCCGCCGACGGCTGGCAGCAAGGAAAAGCCGATGATCGGGATTTCCGCCGCGATACGCCGGCAGTGGTCGAGCACCTCAGTCTCCGACGCACCCTTGAAGGCCGCGACATTGAGAAGGGCGGCGTGATAGCCGAGCTCTCGGGCGACATCGGCCTCTTTCACCGCCTGCTCCGTGCGGCCGGTGACGCCGGCAACGAGAAGCGAGGGCGTGGCTTGCCAGTCCGAAGCTGTTTCCGCCGCTATGCGGAGAACAGGCTCATAGAGGCCAACGGTGCGAATCGCGAACTGTGTGGTGTGGACGCCGACCGCAACGCCCGTCGCGCCAGCATCGAGATAGTAGCGTGTCAAGGCCCGCTGGCGGGTGACATCCAACTGCCGGCTGCTGTCGAGCGCCAGCGGGTGGGCCGGCAGGACAGCACCTTTCCGCAGCGCGGCGATCAGGCGGGGATCGATATCAGAATGATGGCGGGGCATGGGGTGAGCCTCCGTGGGGCGATCGCGATTGGTGCTCAGACCGCCATCTCAAACGGCCATGTCGAGCGGGTGGGTTTCGGATGCGAAATGGTGCGCGTCCATCAGCGGCAGCGGATCGCGGATGGCGACCGGTGCGTAGGCCATGCGGTCCAGGATATGGCTGCGCACATCGACACCGGGCGCCACCTCGGTCAGCACAAGGCCCTGCGGTGTTGCCTCGAAAACCGCGCGCTCGGTCACGACGAGCGCGGATTGGCCGCGTTCCGCTAGTCCCTCGAACACGCGGTAGGTCACGCTTTCGGCCGTCTCGACGAATTTCGAGACGCGGCCGTCGCGGATGATACGCAGCGCACTGCCCTCGACACGGGCGTCGAGACCACCCGTCGTGAAGGTGCCCGTGAAAACAAGGCGGCGCGCGTTATGGGCAATGTCGATGAAGCCGCCCGCGCCTGGATTGGCGTTTCCGAAACGGCTGACATTGACCACTCCGGTGGCGTCGAATTCCGCGAAGGCGAGCGCCGCGAAGTGACAGAGCCCGCCGTCGATGACATCGAACTGGTAAAGGCCGTCCATGATGGCGTCGGGATTGAGGTTCGCCGAGAACTGCCACCCTGACATGACGACGCCGCCGTAGGAGCCGTGCTCCGTCGTAAAGTAATAGTCGGCGAGCGCGCCGTCATCGAACAGACCCTGCTCCGCCATGACAAGGGGGATATCGGCTGCGGCGCCGAAACCGAAGATCGACAGTTCGCGTTTGCGGACCTCGCGTGCGGCACGGGCCGCGATGACCTTGTCCGGCCCCGGGGCGGGACGCGGCAAGTCGCAGAGGGGACGGCGCACACCGCTGAAATAGGCGGGATCGAAGGGCGTCTCCGTTGCCATCATCATCGCGGGGTCGACCACGATGGTATCGATGAACATGCCCGGAATGGCGACCCCCGAGGCGGGCCGCTCGCCCGTCGGCAGGATGCGGCGTACCTGCGCGATGACGCGGCCGCCGCTGGCCTTGGCTGCCAGCACGAGGCCAAGGTTGGACGACACCAGGGCCTCGTCTTCGAAGGAGAGATTGCCGTGCTCGTCGGCGCTTGACGCCCGCACGATGGCCACGTCGAGAGGCCAGGTCGGATAGTAGAGAAGTGTCTCGCCGTCGAATTCGATCTTGCGGACGAGGTCTTCCTCTGCCTTCGCCGTGAACTTTCCGCCGCCGTGGTCAGGATCGATATAGGTGCCGACGCCGACGCGCGTCATATAGCCAGGGCTCTTGCGGGCGACCTCGCGCAGCCAGTGCATGGAGGCACCGATCGGCCAGGAATAGGCTTCGATCCGGTTTTCCCGGACGAGGCGCATCAGTTCCGGCCGCCGGCCGGTGACGGGATCGACCGGATTGATGTAGGAACCTGTGACGATCCGCTTCATGAGGCCTTCCTGGGCCACATGGTCCATGCCCTTTACGCCCTGCGCATCGCCGGTGCCGCAAGGGAAATAGAACGTGAGATCACGCGGATGGCTGGTAGCGCGGAAGCGATCCCCCAAGGCTTTCAGCACCTTGTCAGGCGTGATCCAGCCGATGACCCCGACGGAAGCGACTGTGGCGCCATCGGGGATGCTGGCTACGGCCTCGGCTGCATCGACGATCTTGATCATGACTTCACCACGAAACGTTGCAAGGTCGCTTTCGCTGCTGGTCCAGCGCAATCGGCGGCGAACATGTGGCCCGCCAGATGATCGAGCCGCTCGCCGTCGAGCGTCGCGAAGGGTTCAAAAAAGCGTTTGGTCGACGCGACGGCCTCGCGCGGCAAAGCTGCGAATTTCTCCGCCAGCGCGGTTGCGCGGGCTAGCGCTTCGCCGGCCGGCGCGCTGAAATCGGCAACGCCGAGCCGTAGCGCTTCCGTGCCATCGATCGGTTCCGCCCCCCAGGTGAGAAGGCGCGCCTTGGTCGGGCCGATGCGGGCCACGAGGGCTCCCAGACCCCATGGCGGCAGCCAGCCGTTTGGCACCTCCGGCAGGTGCCAGCGCGCGTTCTCGGCAGTGACGACGACATCGCACGAAGCCGCCAGGATGAAGCCGCCGCCGAGCGCGAAGCCCTCGACGGCCGCGACCACCGGCTTGCTCAGGACGCCGATGCGGCGAGCGATCGCGGCTGTCTCGGCCTCATGGCGACGCATCCCATCTACAGAGAGGCGGCCGAGTTCCTTGAGGTCGCTGCCGGCGCAGAAGGCAGGCGCCGCCCCCGTCAGAACGATGGCGCCGACCGCTTGATCGCTCTCGGCGACGTCGAGCGCCTGGGCGAGAGCGCGCATGGTTTCCCTGCCGAGCGCGTTGCGGCGTTCCGGCCGGTTGAGCGTGAGGACAGCGATCCCGTTCCGTTGGTCGAAACCGACGAGGGCACTGGGCGAAGGAGTGGCATCATTCATGATCGATCCTCAATCCAGCCGCGCGCCGTCGCGATTGAGCAGGAGGCGCAGGTCCGCGCCGTCGATGGCACGTGGCTCCATGCGCTCCCTGACGGCGAGGACCCCGGCGTGGCCGATGGCGTGGCCGTAGGAAAAACACTGGGCCGTCACACGGGCCGAGGCCACGGCCTCGTGCTCTGCGGACAGGCAGCGGCCGGCAGTGATCAGGCCTTCGCCGCGCTGCGGCACGAAACAGCCGTAGGGCACCTCGTAGACATCATCGAGCAGCCACTCGACCTTGGGCTTGGCACCGGCATGCAGCTCGATCGGCCAAGGTGAGCGGGCGATGCCGTCGGCACGCTTGCGGCCAGCGACGACATCGCTGTTGGTGAGCTTCGTGATGCCCTCGATCTGGCGCGTCTGGCGCACGCCGACCTGTACGCCCGTGTCGTTGACGAAGGCGTCCTCGCAGCCGGCCAAATGGTCGCGGAAGAAGCGCGCGTATTCGCGCATCTGCAGCCGCCCCTCGATTTCGGCGTCGGAAAAGTCGCGCCAGAACAAGGGATTGAGCTCGCGCCCGTCCGGACCAATGACGCGGGTGCAGTTGCAGAGCAGTTCACCTGGCCGTGTTGTCGTGAAGAGCCAGATCTTGGCGCGCGGCAGCTTGTAGCGGCCGCTCCCATTCTCCGCCTGGATCAGCTTCGAGATCGCGTCGGGCATGATTGTGTCATGGCCGTAGGCGGCGACGAAGCGCTCGGTGTCGACACCCAGCATGCGGAAGATCATAGTCGGGTTCTGGACGCGGCCTTGATCGCCAATGAACGACGGGAAACCCGCCATGGCGACGAGATCCGCGTCGCCGCTGGCATCGATCGTCACCGCCGCGCGCACGTCCAGCGGGCCTTGCTTGGTCCAGAGCATGACGCCCTCGATCCGCTCCTCGCCCTCGCAGAGAACGCCGGTGACTGTGGCGTGGTAGATGACCTCAACCCCGGCATCCCGAAGCAGCCCATCGGCCGTCTCCCGCCAGATGATCGGGTCATGGACCCGGGTCCAGGTCTTGCCATAGGGCAGTGGCCCTGTGAGGCCACCCCGCGCATCGAGCGCCCGTACGAATTCGTCGGCGAAGCCGAAGACCACCTGCCTTGGTTGAGCCGCGCGGCTATCCGTCGCCTCATAGAGACCGCAGACGGTGCCCGACAACCCGGCGACCGCGCCGCCGCCGCAGAACCCGTAGCGCTCAACCAAGGTCACGCGCAGCCCGGCTCGGGCCGCCGTCACCGCAACGGCGACACCAGCTGCTCCTCCGCCCGTGACGACGATATCCGTGTCGATGCGTGAGCGTGAACGAACATCCAAAGCGACGTCTCCCTTGCGCAGCCAGATATGCGGCGGCGACAGCTCTTGCGGCTTGTCCACGTGCTGTCGAATATTGATCGTCAGCTGACATGGCAGTTTTGTCGGCATCTGACATATCAGTT
This sequence comes from Chelatococcus sp. HY11, assembly GCF_018398335.1. Taxonomy (NCBI): domain Bacteria; kingdom Pseudomonadati; phylum Pseudomonadota; class Alphaproteobacteria; order Hyphomicrobiales; family Chelatococcaceae; genus Chelatococcus; species Chelatococcus sp. HY11. Next base: position 1,493,325 of record NZ_JAHBRX010000001.1, on the reverse strand, counting down.
GCCGAACAGGCCAGTCAAGGGGTATGTTGCGGACAGTTGGAGCCTTGAGAATCGTATTTGGATGACCGATCTGACGACATCACCGGTAGAACCGGCGACGGATTCACTCGCGGAAATCGCTTATCGCCGAATCGAAGAGATGATCGTGACGCGCGAGCTTCTCCCGGGCTCGATGATTTCGGAAAACCAGCTCGCCGATGAACTCGACTGTGGTCGCACGCCTATTCGCGAGGCGCTGCAGCGGTTGAAGCTGGAGGGGTTCGTCGAGATCCACCCAAGGCGTGGCGCGCTGGTGACGCCTGTGGACGTGATGCGGCAGCTCGAGCTTTTGGAAGTGCGACGCCCCCTGGAGGATCTGGTGGCGCGGCTCGCCGCCGAACGCGCGACGCCTGACGAGCGCCGTGAGATGCTGCGCCTGGCCGATGAGATCACCGCGGCGGCGGAACGGGGCGACCAGCGCGCCTATCTCAGCGCCAACCGGGCGATTCACGACATCCGCACCAAGGCCTCGCGCAACACGATGCTCACCCGCACCATGGGGCTGGTGCTCGGACTGTCCCGGCGTTTCTGGTATGCCTACATCCAGGATACGGGCAGCTTCACCGTCGCGGCGGCGCTCCACAATGATATCCTGCAGGCCATCGCCGCCGGTTCCGCCAGCGATGCCGCGACGGCGGTTTCAAAGCTGCTCGATTTTCTCGAAAGCCTGACGCGTCGTGCTATCGAACGGCAGCTGTAAAGGCAGGCCTATGCCACCCGCCTGCCTTCGCTCCGGTAATGTGGATGGCCACGCGCGAAGCGAATTGATGCGCGCGCCGGATTTTTGAGGTTCGGGTTACCTCTCGCCTCTTCCGCGATCGAAGATCCGCCAAACTCATGAGCCTGTCGTCGGAGGTTGTGGTAGCGTCTGCCATGCCTCTCCCAGACGATCTCTCACAATGCCTCGTTCTGAACACCGTCGCCGCAGCGCGGTCACTGCTGCGCAGGAACGATGCGAAACTGAAACCCTTTGGCGTAACCGTTCAGCAGTTTTCACTGCTCGCTGCCATTCGCTTCCATCCGGATGAGCCTGTTGCGACCTTGGCGCAGCGGGTACTCTTGGATCGGACCAGTCTGACCCGCAATCTTGATCGACTCGAGCGAAAGGGCCTCATGCGGCGTATCGAGGGCAAAGCGGGGAACGCACGCGTTTGCGAACTTACCGAACAAGGCAATCTCCTGCTTGATCGCCTTCTGCCTGAATGGCAGCGGTCCAGAGGCAAGCTCATGGAAGGTCTCTCGGACGAGGACGTGGGCAGTTATCTCAGGGTCAGCAGACGCCTGACACAGGAGTGAGGGGCCTCGGGATTGCCTCAATCTTCCTATGTGCTAGTGATGTGTATATACACATAAGGGCACTCCATGCAGGAACCTATTGTCGTAACTGGACTAGGCGCGGTGTCTCCCCTCGGCGCTGGCGTTGCAGCGAACTGGAAGCGGCTTATCGCCGGGCAGAGTGGGATCAGGGCGAATACCCGCTTCCCGACAGAGGGGTGGAAATGCACGATTGCGGGTCTCGTGCCGAACCGGGAGGAGGACCCCGAGGGTTTTGATCCCGAAGCATCGATGGATGCTCGGGATCTGCGCAGAACCGATCTGTTCATCCACTACGCAATGGCGGCGGCTGAGGAGGCTCTGGATCAGGCGGGCTGGCATCCCGACGGCGCCGAGGAGAAGTTGCGCACCGCTACGGTCGTTGGGACCGGGGTTGGCGGCGTCCCCGCGATCACGGGCGCCACGGAAACCATCCGGACCGCGGGGGTCCGCCGCCTTTCGCCCTTCGTGGTGCCGTCGTTTCTGCCGAATCTCGCTGCCGGGCAAATTTCCATCCGCTTCGGTTTCAATGGGCCCGCCGGTGCGCCTGTCACGGCTTGCGCTGCCTCGGCGCAGGCTATCGGAGATGCCTTGCGGATGATCCGCGCGGGCGAGGCCGACATTGCTTTATGCGGTGGTACGGAGGGTTGCGTCGATCCCGTTGCCATTGGTGGCTTTACGGCGGCCAAGGCGCTTTCGTTCAACTTCAACGACGCGCCGCATCGGGCTTCTCGTCCTTTCGATGTCGATCACGATGGCTTTGTCCTCTCCGAGGGCGCAGCCATGCTGGTCATCGAACGGCTCAGCCACGCGGAACGGCGCGGCGCCCGTCCGCTCGCGACATTGTCCGGCTACGGCACGACGACCGACGCCCATCACGTCACCGCTGGATGGCCGGACGGTCGAGAGGCCGCTCGCGCGATGCGGATAGCGCTGACAATGGCCGGTGTTGACGTGGAGGCTATCGGTTACGTCAATGCCCATGCCACTTCGACCCCGGTTGGTGACGCGGCGGAACTGGCGGCACTCGAGGCCGTCTTTGGCGCCAGCAGAAGAAAAGTACCTGTCGGATCGACGAAGTCGGCGACGGGACATATGCTGGGAGCCGCCGGCGCTATAGAGGCGGTCTTCTCGGTTCTGGCCATTCAGAACCAGATGCTCCCGCCGAGCCTCAATATCGACCAGCCGATGCCTGAAGCCGAGGGTTTCAACCTGCTGCGCGATGGCGCGCGTCCGGCTACAGTCGATCACGTGTTGTCAAACGCCTTCGGCTTTGGAGGGGTCAATGCCGCGCTCGTCTTTAGCCGGTACGATTAAGACTTTATTTTTCCAAATATCTATGACGGACAAGCAATCGTAGTCACAGGATAACTCGCGCGATCGCGGTACTCGCCGTTCAGCGCGCAGATGGTTGGTGCCTTCCGCGCGTGACCAAGTCGGGGTTCCCGGTTCGTGGCCGGGAACAATGTCAGCCGTGCGAGGCAAGCCGGGTCTTATCAGTCGCTCAGATACTCGGCGACACAGGCCTCGAGCTTCTGCCAGTCTTTGGCCTCAAGCCGGCGGAATGGCGCACGGCATTCGCCGCAGTCGAAGCCCTGGAGTTTCAGGAAGCCCTTGGTGGCCGGAAACACGCCGACGTCGATCAGCACTTCGATGACCCGATTGGCGCGTTTCTGGAGGGCAAGCGCATAGGTCATGCGACCTTCGTGGAAAGCCCTGTACAGCGCCACGAAAAGATGGCCCATGAAATTGTAGGTGGTTCCGATGGCCCCATCGGCGCCCATGGCCAGGCCGCCGAGACACATCTCATCGTAGCCGTTGTAGATCACCGCGTCAGGACGATGCGTCTTGAAGCGTTCCAGCTGGAAGAAATCCTGCGACGTATGCTTGATACCGATGACGCGGGGATCATCGAGCAGCTGCAGGATCTCGTTCGGCCCGAGCTTGCCCGTGCGACCGCCGAAATTATAGACGATGACGGGAAGAGGGGTCGCTGCCGCCAGTGCCTTGTAATGCGCGATCAACTCGGCGGCGGAGAAGTCATAATAGAATGGCGGGATAGCCGAAACCGCGTCAAACCCGGCATCGGCCGCCGACCGGGCGATACTGAGCGTATCCTCTGTGGCGATGGTGCCGACATGGGCGATCAGCGTGCCGCGCCCACGCGCCGCGCGGGCGACGCCGGCGATCAGGCGCCCCCGCTCCTCCGGAGACTGCAGGAAGGCCTCGCCCGTGCTGCCTCCCACATAAAAGCCCGCCACGCCCTGGTCGAGTTCATAGTCGATGAGGCCGGCGATGATATCTTCGTTCAGGTTGAAATCCGCGCGATAGGGCGTAACGAGTGCCGATAAGATGCCACCGAACTTCTGGGCCGGGGACTGGGTCACGGATAATCTCCTTGGATGATGTTTGCCCGGGCCATGAGGCTCAGTTGCGGGCGTAGCGGTTGTAGGCTTCCTCGAGATGCTGGCGCATGGCTTCCGCGGCCGCGTTGGCATCGCGCACGGCAATGGCGTCGAACACCGCGAGATGCCCGGCATAGCTCATGCGATTGTTGGTCTCGGGATCATCGAGCGGCGGGCGCTGCCCGATGATCCATTCGACAGCGGCATCGTGCATGGCGACGAAAACGGGGTTGGCGGGCATCTCAGCCAGCACCCGGTGGAACGCGGCATCAGTCAGCGCGAACTGCCGCTCATTGCCGATCTCCGCCTCGTTGCGCTTCAATGCGTCGCGCAACACGGCAATTTGCTGGTCGGTTGCGTTGGCGCAGGCGTAGCGGACCAGGCCCATCTCCAGGAAAAGACGTACCTGCTCGAAATGCCGGACGGCTCCAGCCTGTTCGAGCCAGTGACGGACCGTGCTGTCAAGCTCCCGCAGCACCTGCCTGGCCGTGGGCTCCGTCACGCGCGGGCGCTCGCCCGTGGCTAGCCGTACGAGGCCGATGCGTTGCAACGCATAAAGCGCCTCGCGGATCGAGGGACGGCCAACGCCGAAGAGCGTCATCAGCTCGCGCTCGGATGGAAGTGGCGATCCCGGCGGGAATGTGCCATCGCGGATAGCCGCTTCAAGCCGCTGCACGACCTCGTCCGACAGCTTGCGCCGCGCGATGGGGCCGAGCTTTTGATCCGATTCGCTCATACCGCGCCTATTTCCACAGCGTGAAACCACCATCGACGAGAATGTCCTGCCCCGTCACATAGCTCGACGCGGGCGATGCCAGAAAAAGGATCGCGCCCTTGAGGTCGACGCCGTCGCGGCCCATGCGGCCGAGGGCGGTGAGATGCGAATAGTCTTTGACGAAGCCGCGCGGCATGTCGGGCCGTTCGAAGCCTCCAGGCGATATCGCATTGACGGTTATGCCCATTGGCGCGAGATAGGCCGCAAGATCACGTGTCAGGCCGAGAATGCCTGCCTTTGCGGCGGCGTAGTCCACCGGCTGGCCCGCGAGGCCGTTGCGGTCGTAAATCGAGCGGTCTCTTCCGACATAAGCCGCGATGGAAGCAATCGAAATGATCCGGCCTGAACCCTGATGAGCCATCAGGCGTCCGGCCTCCCGGCAGCAATAGATCGCACCTGTCAAATTTGTGCGGATGAGAGCGTCGATGTCTGCGGGATCCCGCTCAAACAGACGGGCAACGCTGCCCCCCGAACCCCCACCGCTGTTGTTCACCAGGATATCGAGCTGCCCACCCGACCAGTCCGCGACGGCTGCCACCGCATCGCGCACAGGCTCAAAGCGACTCTGGTCGAGAGCGATGCCGAAGGTTCGGACCCCGTAGCGATCGGCGATTTCAACGGCCGAGCGGCGCGCCTTTTCACCGTCACGGGACGTCACGGCAACCGAACAGCCAGCGGCGGCCAGAATATCAGCCGCATCGCGCCCAAGCTTACTCGCTCCACCCGATACCAAGGCGAACTTGCCGCTCAAATCGAACAACTGCGCCACGTCCTGATGCAACGTTTCGCCCTTTCCGCTTGCGTTTCCCGAGCCTCGGACCGTGTTCTCCCGGCCCTCTTGTAAAGTTCGTTCAGTCTGCCCTTGACACCATCATGCCGTCAAGGTGTTATACCAAAACCAAGAGAAAAGATCTGGAAAGATCGTAAGGAGCGCACGACGACCATGCGAAGCGGCAGGCCCGACCGGGCTTGGTCGCGGCGCGCATGGCGCGGCATCCGACAGGGAAGGGCGCATGACAGGGCAATCCGCAGGACAGGTGTCTCCATCCTCATCCGTTGAGACGAGCGCGCGCGTTGACGCCGCGCAGGGCGCTGCCGTTCAGCAGGCCGCTCCACCCAAGCCCAATGCGCTGATGGCTTTTCTCAAGCGGCGCAAGCTCGTGCTGATGACGTTGATGATCATCCTGATCGCCTGGGAACTCGCGCCGCGCCTGCTCTCGATTCCCGATTACCTGCTGCCGCCGCCATCGCAGGTTTTCACCGCCTTCCTCGGCCAATGGCAGCGGACCCTGGCGGCAACCTGGATCACGACCTCCGTGATGCTAGGTGGTTACGTCATCGCCATCGTCGTATCGATCCCGCTGGCGCTCGCGATCGTCTCCTCGCGCATTGTCGAGGATACCGTCGAGCCGATCATGCTGGTCTTCCAGGTCATTCCGAAGATCGCCATCGCGCCGCTCTTCATTGTGTGGTTCGGTTTCGGCTACACGCCAAAGACCATGCTGGTGTTCCTGCTCGCCTTCTTCCCTATCACGCTGAGTGCTGTCGCCGGCTTCCGCGCTGTTGATCCGGACATCATGGATCTCGCGCGCTCGACCGGCACATCCACCTGGACGATGTTTCGCAAGATCAAGCTGCCGCAGGCGTTGCCGCAGATCTTCACCGGTCTCAAAGTCGGTGTCGCTCTGGCCTCGACCGGCGCCGTCGTTGCCGAATTCATCGCGTCGGATCGGGGGCTTGGCTATCTCCTGCTCGAATGGCGTGGTGAACTCGACACGCCGATGGTCTTCGCCGGCGTCTTCGTCATCAGCCTCGTCGGCATCATCGTCTACTATCTCGTCGAGGCGGTGGAGCGCTTCACCATCCCGTGGCACGTCTCGCAGCGTGATCCCGTCCCGGTCAACGCCTGACACGTCCGATGACGGGGCAGTGATGCCGTATGCAAAGAATAAGACGCCTGTCTGATGGCGCTCCTGGCAATATAGATCGCAAAGAAAAGCACCCGAGAGGAAACGACCATGTCATCGGAAAAAGTATCAAAACGGATCGCAGCTTTCGCGGCCATCGCCGCCGGTTTGATGGTTGCGACATCATCCGCCCAGGCCGCGGACCAGGTCAGCCTGCGTCTGAATACGATCCTCAACGGCTGGCACTGCCCATGGCACATGGCCCGCGACAAGGGGTGGTTCAAGGAAGCAGGCATCGAGATCAAGGAGATTGGCGAGGGGCGTGGCTCGGCTGATACGGCGCAGCTCGTCGCGGCCGGGACGGATACCTTCGGCTTGGTGGATCCGGCCGTCGTGATCGCCGGCGTGGCGCGTGGCCTTCCGGTGAAATCGGTCTACAGCCTCATCAACAAGAGTTTGCTGGCGGTCGTGTCGCCAGCGGACAAGCCCATCAAGTCGGTCGCCGACCTCAAGGGCAAGCAGTATGTAACGCTCGCCGGCTCGGGCGCCCTTCAGATGTTCCAGGCGGTGCTGGCCGCCAACAACCTGAAGCCGGACGACGTCAAGATCCTGACCGTCGATCCGGCGGCGCAGTATGCGACGCTGATGAGCGGGCAGGTCGACGCCATCCTGATCGGTCTCGACGGTGTTCCGGATCTTGAAGCCCGTGGCTTCAAATATCACGCGGTCACCTATCCCGAGCTCGGCGTGAACACCATCTCGTCCTCCGTCGCCACGAAGTCCGACCTGGTCGAGAGCAACCCTGATCTGGTCAAGCGCTTCATCGCGGTGACCCAGCGTGCCTGGGACCACGCGATCAAGAACCCCGATGACGTCGTCAAGGCGTGCCTCGCCGTCAAGCCGACGAGTTCGGAGGCCGCCTTCCGCAAGCAGCTCACGGACGTGATCGGGGCGCTGCGCTCTGAGAACAACAAGGACAAACCGCTTGGCTTCGGCGCCGAGAAGGACTGGCAGATGACGCTGCAGGTGCAGAAGGATTATCGGGGCATCAAGACCGACAAGCCTCTGACGGCCTTCTATACAAACGAGTTCGTTCCCCAATGAGCAATGTCGCGATCTTCGAGCGCAAGGGCGCCGACACCAACGCACGTCACGGGATAGCGGAGCGCGGAATGACAGCAGCGGCAACGCTCGCCTCAAATACGCAGGACGCCGGCATCGTCGTCAAAGGCGTCTCGAAGATTTTCGACAGTGAGGGGCGCCGCGTCGAGGCGCTCCTCGATATCGACCTCGAGATAGCCAGGGGTGAGTTCGTCTCGATCGTCGGCCCCTCGGGCTGTGGCAAGAGCACCCTTTTGCGGCTGATCGCGGGCCTGATGCCGACATCGGGCGGCCAGATCTCGGTGGCGGGCAAGCCCGTCAACCAGCCCATTACCGATGTCGGCATCGTTTTCCAGAAGCCGGTTCTTCTGGAATGGCGCAGCGTCATCGACAACCTGCTCCTGCAGCCGGAGCTGCGCGGGCTCGATCCGGCGGCCTATCGCGACCGTGCCATCGATCTACTGGCCGCTGTCGGCCTCAACGGCTTCGAGGATGTCTATCCGCGCCAGTTGTCCGGCGGCATGCAGCAGCGCGCCTCAATCGCGCGGGCGCTGATACACGACCCCTCCCTTCTTCTGATGGACGAGCCTCTGGGAGCTCTTGACGCGTTGACGCGCGAACAGGTGCGCGTCGATCTGGAAGAGCTGTGGCTGGCCACCGGCAAGACGGTGCTGTTCATCACCCACTCGATCGATGAAGCGGTGCTGCTCTCGGATCGCGTCGTCATCATGTCGCCGCGCCCCGGGCGGATCGATCGGGTCATCGACATCGACATTCCCCGGCCACGCGGGCTTGAGGGGCGCAATTCCAACGTGTTCAAGGAAGCTGAGGAGGAAATCACGCGCATCTTCCTCGAGCGTGGCGTTCTGAAGCGCGGCAGGCCCTTCGCCGCCATCCGCAAGCCGTGACGGAGATAAGCGATGGTGACGCCGCTGCGCGGCAACTGGGCGACCCTGCTGCTGCCGATCTCCGATGACGACAGCATCGATTTCAGCCGTCTCAGGGCCGAGATTGATGTGCTGATCGATGCGCAGGTCGACGGCATCTACTCCAATGGCACGGCGGGTGAGTTCCACAACCAGACGGAAGCGGAATACGATCGCGTCCAGGAGACGCTGGCGACCGCATGCATGGCTGCCGGCATGCCCTTCGTTGTCGGCGCCTGTCACTCCGACCCGATGGTGAGCCGTCAGCGCGTCGCCCGGGCCGTTTCGCTCGAGCCGCGCGCCATCCAGGTGATCCTGCCGGACTGGTGGCCGCTGACCGACGCGGAGGCTGTCGACTATCTCGCGCTCATCGCCGAGGAGGCGAGGGGGGTGCCGCTGGTGCTCTACAATCCACCGCATGCCAAGCGCGTCCTGACACCGCCCGAATTGCGGTGGGTGCTGTCGCGGGCGCCAACGGTCGAGGCGGTCAAGCTCGGCGACGGCGATGCCGCCTGGTACGCGAGCGCGCGCGAGCATCTCGGGGGCATCTCCCTGTTCGTGCCGGGGCATCATCTGGCGACCGGCATGCGCGAGGGCGTGGCGGCGGGCGCGTTCTCCAACGTCGCCTGCCTCAATCCGCGCGGCGCGCAACGCTGGACCGACCTGATGGCGACCGATATCGCCTCCTGTCTCGATCTCGAGGCACGCCTGCAAGTGTTCATCGACACCCACGTCTGGCCGTTCCGCCGTGACCATGGCTACTCCAACGCCGCGCTGGACAAACTGCTGGCGGACATCGGCGATTGGGCGCCTGTCGGCACGCGGTTGCGCCGTCCCTATCGTTTCATCGATGCCGGCGAGGCGCGGCGTCTGCGCCCCATCGCCCGGCAGGCCGTGCCGGAGCTTTTCATCTGATGCCGATCATTACCGCTGTCCGCCCTGTCCTCTTGAGCGCGCCCTATGCGGATGCGGACAATCTCGAGCGCCGCCGGCACCTGACATCGGGCTACCGGACGGTTGGCATGGTGGAGATAACCTTCGCTGATGGCTCAACGGGGCTCGGCGAGGGGTATCTCGCGGTCTTCGCCCCGCATGTTTTCGCCGAGATCGTCAAGCTTCTGGCGCCGACAGTGGTCGGGCGGGAAGGGGATGCCATCAGCGCGCGCCTGATCGATCTCAGTCGAATGACGGACTATTGGAGCCTGACGGGCGCGGCGCGCCACGTTCTCTCAGCTTTCGAGATCGCGCTCGTGGATGCCAAGGCCAAGCGCCTTGGAGTGCCGGCCGTGGAGCTGTTCGGCGGGCGGACCGTCGAGCGTATCGCGCTCTACGGCAGTGGCGGCGATTCGACCGGTCCGGCTGCCATGCTGGCCGAAATTGATCTGCTGGCGTCGAAGGGCATCAGGCTGTTCAAGATCCGCGCGCGGCGCGACGAGGTCGACAAGGCTGTCTGGACCCTGGATCGGGCCGGCGAGGCCGGTATCGCGGTCGCCATCGACATGACGCAGAACCTCGCCAATCCGGCTCAGACCGCGAGCGACGTCATCGCATTCGTCGAGGCCGTCCACGGGCGGACCACGCGCCGCATCACTTTCCTCGAAGAAGCGCTGGGGCCGGCCGACCTCGGCTCCTATCGGCTTCTGCGGGGGCGGCTCGCCACGAAAATCGCGGGTGGCGAAATTGCGACCACACCCGACGAACTATGCCGGCGCGTGGCCGATGGCCTCTACGACATTGTTCAGCCCGACGCGACGGTGTTGGGAGGCATTGGCGCAACCATGGATGTCTTTGCCGCGGCGCGACGGGCGGGCGTCGAGACCGTCGTGCACAACTGGGGCGGCGCCGTATGCCTCGGCGCCAACTACACAGCGGCTTTCGCCGGCGGCGCGCGCCTTGCCGAATGGCCTATGCCCGGCTTTGCCCTGCGCGATGTCTTGACGGTCGCGGCACAGCCGATCATCGGCGGCTATCTCGCGCCGCCATCGGCGCCGGGGCTGGGCGTGGCGCTGACGCCTGAGATCGAGGCGGCTTACACCTTCCGTGACGATGCGGTCTATGACTGCCTGGGTACTTCTGCGGCGATCGATCCGACGGTGTGGCGACCCGGCTGAACGGCTGGACCGCCCCGCCGACCTTCACGCCGACACGGGAATTGCGTTGAAGCCATCGGCGAGCTTTTCCAACCGGGCCAGTCCCGGGAAGGGATAGTGAAAGCCCTGCACTCGTGTACCTGCGGCCGCCAATTCCGTGTAGATCCTGAGCCGTGTCGCGACGGCCATCTCGCCGTCATAATCGAAGGCGGCCTGCCAGTGCGGGTGACGCGCGAACAGCGCGGGAAGATTGGTGACATCCGACTGGATAAACACCGTTTCTCCGCCGAACTTCGCCCGGAACGAGGTGTGACCCGGCGTGTGGCCGGGCGTGCCGACGGCCGTGATGCCGGGCGCCGCCTCCTTGTCCCAGGCGTAATGCGTAACCTGACGATTCAACTGGTCAAACACGCGTCTCGCGTTGGCGAAGGCAGCCTTGGCGCGGTCGTTCGGCGCGGCGGCCATGCGTGCGTCGTCCATCCAGAAGTCCCATTCCGCCTGGGGCACAAGGATTTCCGCGTTGGGAAAGGCGCGATGGCCGTCGCGTGTCAGCAGGCCGTTGATGTGGTCGCCATGGAAGTGGGAGATGATGACGGTATCGATCTCACGCCGGTCGATGCCGGCGGCGGTGAGATTGGTCTGAAACCAGCCGGATTTGCCGCCGCTTGCCTCGACATTCGCCTCACCGGTACCGGTGTCGATCACGATACGCCGTGATCCGTTCTCGATGACGATGGGCGTGAAGGTGATCGGCACGATATCGGGATCGCCGCCCGCCGCCGCCAGGGCAGCGCTGACATCGGCGCGCGATGCGTTGGGCACGAAGCCGTCCGCGAGCGGTATGGGATTACGGCCGTCGAATACGGCTACGATGGTTGCATCTCCAACCGCATAGCGATGGAAGGAGAAGGCTGGTGTCGCGGGAGTATCCGATGATTGCGTCGATCCGCTCATTATGGCCAACAGTCTCCCATTCACTCTGAAGAAAACAGCATACGCACCAGGTTATTCTAGTGAGCGCGGGCTGCAATGGCCATCGTTCGCGATGCCATTCCCAATCCGTTGATCGCGATACGCCCACCCTGTTCTTGCTTTCTCCCAAGCCAAGCATCGGGCTGCGCCTGGGGACGTGTTCGATTGCGGGATGCCCCGGTCTCAGGCGGATGCATATGAAGATAGTGTTTCCCATGTGGGGGCGTCCGCCGCCAATGTGGGGGCATCGACAGGAGCAGCCGTTGCCTATCTTGGGAGCCCGTGCAGCGACTGGGAGACTTTGTCCGCGCTTTGCCTGAGGTGCTGGAGCAGTTCCTGCTTGCGTCTGCCGGGAGTATTGGCCGGCACCATGAAGCAAATTGTGGCAACAGGTATCCGCATGTGGTCGAAGACCGCGGAAGCAAGGCATGTGGTATAGGGATCCGAAAGTCCTGTCGTCTCCATGACATTGCCGGCGCTGGCCTTGCGCACTTCCCGGATGAACTGGGTAGGGTCGATAACAGCGCCGTTCGGCAGGACGTAGTCTTCGGGGGGGATGAGGTCCCGGATCTCGTCGTCACTCATGCCGCCCATCAGAAGCCTCCCCGACGCCGTCCAGGGAATGGGAACGAGAACGCCTACTTCCGAGCTTATGCGGAAGAGGCTGGCGCCCGGATGCATGAAGGCAACGGTATATTTTGCGGAGACGAGCATGCAGAGCTGCGTCGTCTCTCCGGTCTCACGCGACAATCTGATCACTTCGTCGCGTCCGAGCCGCACCAGCGGCTGGGACGCGAGATAGGCATCGCCGTAGAGATAGACCGCGCGGCCGAAGAAGACGTTGTTTTCCTGGTCGAGCTGCAGGATCTCCGCCTCCGCGAGCCGGCCGACGATGCTGTAAATGGATGATCGCGGCGCGTTCAGAGCCCGCGCGAGATCACCAATCCCGACCGGGCTTCGCTTGCGGTTCAAATATTCCAGAATATCGATCGTTCGGCCAATGCCGGTTGATCGCTGTGTTTCATCGCTCACAGTAGTCCCCCGGGCGAAGATCACGACATGCCGTGAAGCTCGCCCTCAGCCTTGCAAACACGGGTGCATCCCTCTATTGTGTCTATAATACGGACAGATTGTCCTATATACAAGACAGAGTGGAGGTTTATCGGCTCTTGTTCTTCGTTGCGGCGCGGGTTGCCACTTGGCACAAAGCACGCACCAGCGTCCGGGCATGCAATGGTATGGCAACGCAAGTCGCTGGTTGGGGCCGAAGAAGCAAGGCGGTATCGATAGTGGGCGGTGCGCATTCGTAGTGGAAGCGGAGCATTGCATGGTAACACTGGCGCAAGAAAGTCTTGCCTAGCGTGGCCTTGATCATTGCGCGCGGAAAACACCGCGATTGGGCGTACCAAACGAAATGAAAGGCCTGGGTCGAACCGGCTCCGCGTAGTCATGCCTGTCTCAAGGTAAGTCTACGTCAACAAAAGGCTGGAGATCCGAGCGCTGGGATGCGTATAACGGCCCGCTGAGGCCGTTGGAGGCAGATCCATGGTCGTGGCGGAAAGCGCAGATCAGATCGTAAAGAGGCGGCGCTTTCCTCGCCTTAATCTTCCGCTGCTGACCGGTGGCGTCCTGTTCGCTGTCATTATTCTGCTTTTGCTTGGCCTACCGATCGTCGTTCCCCTCGATCCCGAGGCGCTCGACTATGCGATGATCCTGACCGGGCCATCCGCCGCGCATTGGCTCGGTACGGACGCGTTGGGCCGCGATCTTCTGGCGCGTATCGTCTTCGGTGGCCATAACAGCCTCGCCATTGGTGCTTTGGTGATGCTCGTTACGGCTGTGGTTGGCACGGTCATCGGTCTCATCGCCGGTACGATCCGCAGGCTTGATGGCCTCTTGATGCGCTCGATGGACGTGCTGATGGCGTTTCCGGCACTGCTCCTCGCGCTGGCCATTCTCGCGGCTTTCGGCAATACGGCGCTGAATGTCGTGCTCGCCCTGTCGCTCGTCTATATCCCGCGCACGGCCCGGATCGTACGCGGCGAAGCGCTCGTTCTGCGCAAGCAGACCTACGTGGAGGCTGCCGAGGCGATCGGTGTGTCGCGTCCGCGCGTTTTGCTCGTGCATATCTTGCCAGGGATCCTGCCGGCGCTGATGGTGCAGGAAACGTTCCTCTTCGCCTATGCCATTCTCGGCGAGGCCGGGCTGAGCTTTGTCGGCCTTGGCCTGCAGCCGCCCGAGCCGAGCTGGGGCAACATCCTGGGCGAGGCGAGATCGAGCTTTCAGCACGCGTCCTGGCTGATTTTCTACCCCGGTCTTGCCCTCGGCCTCACGGTTCTCTCGCTCAATCTCCTCGGCGATGGGCTCGGCCAGGCGATCGATCCGAAAAGGAGGCAGCGATGACGGACGCCCTGCTTATTCGTTCGGCTGCGGCTTTTCTTGATGAGCAAGGCGGGGTCGTGCCCGGGCAGGACATCCTCGTTACTAACGGCGTGATCACTGCGGTCGGCCCTCGCGAAGAGATGGCGTCACGCCCTGCCGCCAAAGGTGCGAAAGTTCTAGATCTCGGCAGCCTCCTCGTCTTTCCGGGCTTGATGAATAGCCATGTTCATTTCGCCTTCAACGGCACCGACAATGTGCGGGAGGTCTATCTGGCGGAAACGCCGGAAGAGCGTGTTGCGCGGGCGCTGGACAACGCCTGCGTCATGGCGTTGAGCGGTGTCACCACGGCGCGCGACTGCGGCTCCGATATCCCGGTGATGCAGGCGATGCTGGCCGCCGCGGACGAGGGGGAGGCGGTGCTTCCCAATCTTCTGATGTGCGGCCCGCCGATTACCGCCATATGTGGACATCTCCACTATATGGGCGGTGAGGCGACGACCAGCGACGAGGTGAGGGCCCTCGTGCGTCAGACCCGCGCCGCCGGCGCTCGCAGCGCTAAGGTCATGGCGACCGGCGGCCAGATGACACCGGGCACCCTGCCTGAAGTCGCGGCCTTTGAGCTGGCTGAGCTCACCGCGCTGGTCGAGGAGGCGCGGAGCCTCGACATGTCGACGGTCTCCCATTGCCTGTCGTCCGAAGGCACGATCCGGAGCGCCCGCGCCGGCTTCGACAGCATCGAGCATTGCGCCTTCTTCGAGCGCACGGGCGAGGGCTGGCTGGAGCGCGTCTATCGCCAGGATGTCACGGACGCGATCCGCGCCAGCGGCTCGGCCGTGATGATGGGGCTCGCAGCCAGCACGAAGGCCCTGGAAGGGGTGCGCGCGACTGGCGAGGGCACGCCCCATGAGCATTTCCGTCTCGCGCAGGAGCGGCGGATGATGAGGATCTTCAAGCAGATGGCGGATCAGGGCATCCCGATGATCTGCGGCACCGATGCCGGCACGGCCGCGACGCCCTTCGATGAGACATGGCGAGAGATCGTCATGATGGTCGAGGCGGGCCTGACACCGCTGCAGGCCATCCGCAACGCCACGACCATCGTGGCCCGCGCCATGCGGATCGACCACGAGGCCGGCGCGATCCGCGCTGGGCTGCGCGCCGACCTTATCGCCCTCGCTGATAATCCTCTCGAGAATCCCGCGGCGTTCCGCACCCCCGCATGGGTGATGGTGCGCGGCCGCGAAATCCTGTCGTCCCCAATGACCTCTCCCTGACACATGTCCTACGAATGGCTATCCCAATGACCGACGATAACAACCGCGCATGGCTGACCAATGTGAAGACGGGTGTGCGATACCCCATCGGTCCGACCTTGCGCGCGCCGGACGATGGCGGTGAGCTGAGCGTGACCTTCGACCTCGAGGGGGCGGCTGAGGCGTTTGGCGCGCGCTGGAAGACGGCAGGTTCGATGTGGGAGCGCTTCGGCGCGGTGCTGACGCCCTTCGACCCATCGCATGTGGTCAGCATCGGCGAGGGCAACACCCCGCTCGTCCGCTCAGAACGCTTCGCCCGCGAGCTGGGGCTGAAGAACTTGTTCTTCAAGCTGGAAGGATCGAACCCGACCGGTTCGTTCAAGGACCGCCAGATGTCGGTCGCGATCAGCATGGGCCGCTCCTGGGGGCGGCACCGCTACGCCACGGTATCCTCGGGCAATGTCGGCAACGCGCTGTCTGCCTATTGTGCCAAGGCGGGCTATGACGCCATCGTTCTGGTGGCCGAGGACACGGCGGACGGGAAGCGCGACCAGATCAGCGTCTATGGTGCCCAGCTCTATCTTGTCCCCGCGCCAACGCCAGGCCATGTCCGCCGCTACTGGCAGCTCTATGCCGATCTCGGCGCCTTTTGCGCAGCCCGTGACATCGTCCCCATGATCTCGGCGCGACCGGTCAATCCGTTCATGGTCGAGGGCACGAAGACCATTGCATTCGAGATCGCGGCGAGCCTCGGCCAGGTGCCTGATGTGATGTACTGTTGCGTCGGAGGCGGCGGGCTGCTCGGTGGGGTCTATAAGGGTTTCCAGGAGCTCGTCGGCCTTTCGCAGGCAAAGTCCATTCCGGTCATCCATGGCGGGCAACGGATCGATCGCAATTTCGCGCCGATCGACAAGTTGCATCAGGAGCCGTATGCCTTGGGCGACTACTATCTGCCGCTTGATGGCGACTGGGCCGACGGAGCGATCCGGGCGACCGGCGGCACGCTGACGCCTTTGGGTGCCGACGCGATCGCCGAGGCGCAGACCTGGCTCGCGACAAAGGAAGGCGTCTTCGCCGAGCCGCAGGGCGCCTATGCGGCGGCGGCGTTGATAGCGGCGGCTCGTCGGGGCGAGATCGATCCCGAGGCGACCATCACCTGCGTCATTACCGGAATTGGCCTCAAGGACATGGGCGCAGCAAGGCGCTTTGCCGAATTTGCGCCCCAGCGAGCGCCCATCAGGGCCACAGGATTGGACGATCTGACGATTTGAGCTGCCACGGCTCATGAAACAAGAGAGGGGAACTCACATGAAGAACATGCCTGTCTCAGCATTGCTTGGCTGTCTGCTGCTCGCCGGTGCTTCGCCTGTCGCCTATGCGGCCTGCGAGGTTCAGGGCGGAAAGATTCAGGCCGCGATGACGACAAACGCGTCGACCATGGATGCCATTCTTTCGACGACTAACGCCAGCCGCCAGGTGGCGATCTACTTATTTGAATCTCTTGTTACCTACGACGATAACTATCAGGTCATCCCGCAGCTCGCCGAGAAGTGGGTTCGCAGTGATGACGGTCTGACCTATACTTTCACGCTGCGCGATGGAATCAAATTCCACAATGGAAAGACGATGACCGCCGACGACGTGACGGCGTCCATTCAGCGGTTCCTCAAGATCTCGCCTGGCGCGGGGCGCTTCAAGAACCTGCAATCCGTTGAGACCGTCGATCCGAAGACGGTCAAATTCACCCTGAAAGCGGATTTCCCATTCCTGAGCAACCTCGCCATTCCGTCGCCGACGGTGGCGATCTACCCTTCGGAAATCGTTGCCAAATATGGCGACAAGGAAGTGACGGGGGCCGATATCATCGGCACCGGTCCCTACAAGCTCAATCGCTGGCAACCTGACGTCAGCATCAGCATGACCAAATTCACCGATTACATCACGGACCCACGCTTCAAGGGGCCGACAGGGTTCGGCGGTGCGCGGACCGCTTGCGCGGATGAGGTGAACTTCCTGCCGGTGCCGGAGGAAGCAGCGCGCGTGGCTGGACTGCAGACCGGCGATTTCGACTTCGCCGAGGCGATCTCCATTACCGCTGTTCCCCAGCTTGAGGGTGACAAGGCAGTTAAGGTGGAAATCGTCAAGCCACGCTGGGCGATCCTCCTTGAACTCGATCACAAGGACCCATGGATCGCCAAGAAGCCTTTCCGCAAGGCGCTTGAAGCGGCGGTCAACCCGGAGCAGATCCTGCAGGCCGCCTCTTTCGGTCGCAAGGACTACTACCGCGTCCAGCCGAGCATCTTCTTCCCGGAACAGAAGCAATGGTATTCGCAAGCCGGAGCGCAGACCTATAACGCTCCGAACGCTGATGCGGTGAAGAAACTTCTCGCAGAGGCCGGATATAACGGCGAGCCGATCGTTTTTATTACAAACCAGAACTACAGCTGGATGTTCAAGGCGAGCCAAGCGCTCGCGGCGCAATGGCAAAAGGCGGGCATCAACGTGAAACTTGAGCTCATGGACTGGCCCTCTCAGATCAAGCGAGCGCAGGAGAAGGCGGATTGGGCGATCAACCAGACCGGCTGGTCACCACGGCTCGATCCGTTCCAGACTCTGTCATCGCTGCAATGCGGCACGGTGTCCGCCTTCGGCTATTGTAACCAGGAAATGGAAGGCGCGCTCTCCAAGGTCAATTCGGGCTTGGCTGATGACCAGCGCAAAAAAGCCTGGGAGGACGTGCAGCGGATCGTCTGGGATGATCTGCCCATCATCCGCATTGGCGATTATTTCGAGCCGGAAGGCACCCGCGCCACCTTAAAGGGATACGTTCCCTTCTACGTCACGCCGCGCTTCTGGGATGTATCCCAGACCAAGAAATAACCGGGCCGGCGGTACCTGCCATGTTCAACATGATCGTGCGCCGACTGATCCTCTTCATCCCGATGTGGATCGCCGTCAGCGTCCTCTCCTTCGTGATCGTGCATGCCACCCCCGGCGATCCCGCCGCCGGGTTCGTCGGGCAGGATACGGGCGCGGAGGGGTTGGCCATCGCGCGCGCGAGGCTTGGCCTCGATCGCCCTTATGTTGAACAGCTCAGCCTGTGGGTCGCCGGTTCTTTGACCGGCGATCTCGGCAATTCGTACTTCCTTGGCCGCTCCGTGGCCGATGCCATCATCGAGCGGTTGCCCGTCACCTTCAGTCTCGGTCTCCTTGCCCTTCTGGTCGCGATCGTCGTCGGTGTTCCCTTAGGCGTCATCGCCGCCTTGTCGCCGAACAGCTGGAAGGATGCCTCGACCATCGGCGTGTCGCTGACATTCCTGAGCGTCCCGGAATTCGTCGTCGGCATGCTGCTGATTTATCTGCTCGGCGTCGAATGGCGCCTCTTCCCAATCGGTCGTTATGAGCCGCTGAGTGACGGGCTGCTGCCGTGGCTCCATCACCTGGCCCTGCCGGCGCTCGCGCTCGGACTGTCGCAATCGGCGCTTCTCGCCCGCATGACACGCGCCAGCCTGTTGCAGGTTCTGGAGGCTGACTTCATCCGCACGGCCCGCGCCAAGGGCCTTCCGGAACGGGTGGTGATCGGCAAGCATGCCTTCCGTAACGCGATCATTACCATAATCACCATCATCGGCTTGTCCCTGGCACTGCTGCTGAGTGGCGCCTTCATCACCGAGACGCTGTTCCAGCTCCCCGGCATCGGCAGCCTGGGTGTGCAGGCCGTGCTGCGGCGCGACTATCCCGTGATCCAGGGCCTGCTCCTCGTCGCTTCGTCCTTCGTGCTCATCGTTAATATGCTGGTCGATGTCGTCTACCGGCTCCTCAACCCCATGATCGACAATGACTGACAGTTTCTGGATCCGCGCCGACCATCTCTGGAGCGACCACGAGGGCCGGTTCACGCCCGGCCTGCTGCGCATCGAAGGCGGCCGTATCACCGCGCGCGCAGAAGCGCCGGATACACCGCCAGCAGGCGCCCGCGTGATCGATATGGGACGGCGCTATGTGCTGCCCGGTCTGATCAACACCCATGTGCATCTCGAATTCAGCGCGTCCGCAAAGCCGCTCGACGAATTCTACGCTGAAAACGATGAGGAGCGGCTGATGCGGGCCATGGGCAATGCCCATCGCATGCTCCTGAGTGGGGTGACGACCATCCGTGACTGCGGCTCCAGCTGGTCGATGCTCGCCCTGGCGCGCCGGCCCGATCTCGCGCCCGTGCCGCTGCCAACGATCCTGTGCTCCGGCCCGCCCATGACGGTTCCCGCGGGTCATCTGCATTTCATGCACGGGATCGTCGAAAGCGACGCCGAAATCCTCGCGCATATCGACCGCATCGAGGCCGATGGCGGGCGCAGCGTGAAGGTGATGGCGAGTGGTGGCGCTATGACACCCGGGTCTGATCCCGTGCAGACGGTCTTTTCGCAAGACAAGCTCGACCTCATTGCGAGCGAGGCGCGGCGCCGCAAGCTGCCGAGCGTCTCGCATGTGCTGTCGACAGAGAGTATCAAGCGTTCAGCTCAGGCGCATATGGATAGCCTCGAACATTGTGCGTTCTATGAACGCGACGCCGACGGCATGATGGTTCGCCGTTATGATTCCGATGTCGCCGCCGTTGTGCGTGACAGCGGCTCCGCGATGATGGCCAATCTCTCCACCGCCACCCGCTCACTCGATGCCGTTCGTTCGCGCGGCGCGGCCACGGTGCAGGAAGCCCACGCGTTACGCCAGTTCGATGTGATGGTGGAGAATTTTGGCAGGTTCGTCACGCTTGGCGTGCCAATGGTCTGCGGCAACGATGCCGGTGTCCGTGACACGCCTTTCGAGGATACCTGGATGGAGATCTCCTGGCTCCAGCGCGGCGGGCTCTCGGCTGTCCAGTCCATTCGGGCCGCGACCTCACAGGCCGCGAAAACGCTTCTGATCGATCAGGAGGTCGGACAGCTCGAAGCCTCCCTGTCCGCCGATTTGATAGCTCTCGAGACCAATCCCCTCGATGACAGCGAGGCCTTTCGTGAAGTCATTTTTGTTATGAAAGCCGGTAAAGTGATTGCTGACAGAATATGACCGCGTCGGTAGCGCTCCAGTAGCCCGTTAATGGTCGCGGATGCCCGGTGACCTCTTCCCGCACCGCATTAGCGTCATTGCGCAACCGAAGGCCCGGCGTCTTCGGAGGGGACGACAGGGACCGCCTGTTGCGCCACAACGGAAAACGGCCGTTCCTCACGAGGGGCTTCCGGCGGCGTGAGGGCGCGCGACAAGTCCGTGGCGCGGCCGATCGGGCGCTCCACCATGCGAAGAGGCAGGGCCGCGACAGTCTGGCAGCAAGTGCTCAGCCAGCCTTGGCCGAGAAATAAAACCGAGGCTGGCGGTGAATTGTCCGGTATCTGGTCCCGGCCGGCTTTCTAGAAGGAGCCGACAAACGTTCCCAGAAAGAGGATGGCAATGAGCGAGATGACCACGCCGACTATCACGGTCATGATCATGTCTTTATAGCTTTCAGCGTGCGTCAACTTGCTGATTTGCAGGAGCATCAGCACGGTGCCGTTGTGAGGGAGCGCATCCAATGTTCCGGCGCTGATGACTGTGATGCGGTGCATCAGCGCGGGATCGATGCCATAGGTGTTCGCCAGGCTGAGGAAATGAGCGCCAAGCGCGTTCAGCGCGATCGCCGAGCCTCCGGAAGCCGTCCCCGTCAAGGCCGCGAGCGTATTCATCGCGACCGTGAGCGAGATCAGCGGGCCGCCTGGGATCGAGAGAACGGCATCCCGAACCTGGGCGAAGGCCGGAAGCGCCGCGATGATCGCCCCGAAACCGACCAGGCTGGCGATCATGAGCATCGGCAGGGCCGCGGAATTCGCCCCGGCATCGAGGCTTGCCATGAGATTGGGCATCCGCCGGAAGTTCACGAGAATGACGGTCAGATTTGCCGCGGCGAGAGCGAGCATCACCGACCAGACACCGCCAACTGCGTTGAAGGTCGTCCCTCCCCAAGCTGGTTCTGAAAGAAACGAGAAATCAAGCCGAGGGAGCACGACCAGTGCCATCAGAAAATTCACGACGATGACGACGACGAGCGGCAGCGCGGCCAGTGCGAAAGGCGGGTAGCTTTCAGCGCGCTCGCCGTGCTCGAGTTCGGCCGTGTCGAAATCGCCTGTCGCCGTGGCCTGATCGCGAAGTTTCTGGTCGATCGGCGAGGGAACCTCGGCCTTCGCCCCGAAACCTTCGCCGGCGAGCCTCGCCGCAGTCTCCTGGCGGGCAAGCCACCATAGTCCGAAAGCCAGAGTGATCGCCGACGCGATAATGCCAATACCAGGAGCTGCGAAGGTCGTCGTCCCGAAATAGGGCATCGGGATCGCGTTGTTGACCGAAGGCGTTCCCGGCAGTGCCGTCATTGTGAAGGTAAACGCGCCCAGACCGATGGTGGCGGGCATGAGCCGCCGGGGAATATCGGCTGCCTCGAACATGCGCTGCGCCATCGGAACGAGAACGAAGAACGCGACGAAAACGCTGACACCACCGTATGTGACGATGGCCGACGCAAGCACCACGGACAGGATCGTCCTCTTTGTTCCCAGACGCTCGGTGAGAAAATTGGCGATCGAGGCAATCGAGCCACTGTCGTCCATGAGCTTGCCGAAAAGCCCCCCCAACAGAAATATCGGGAACCACTGGGCGACAAAACGCGCGGCTCCCGGCATGAACGTCTGCGTCCAATGGGGAAGGAGCGGCTCGCCGGCGATCAACGCCGCAGCTAGCCCTGCTAACGGAGCAACCATCAGGACGCTCCACCCACGATAGGCAAGCCATATCAGCAAGGCTAATGCGACAAGGATCCCAATCAGTCCCACGGTCACCACTCCTTCGGAAGACTATCCAGTGCCGTGCGATTGGCACGATAAACGCGTGTTCAAGGGGTTCGGGTTCTCGCAGCCGGTCATCAGCCTGTTGTCGAACGGGCGATGCCGCGATTCGCGATCGGCGGCAGAAGCCGTCTCCTGTTATCCTCCGGCGTTGTCGCGGCTGAGGGCAGCACCGGGATCAGCGCCTTGAAGCCATTGGCTCCGATCAGCATCAGCCAGGTCACGAGAACGAAGGTGGACGTCAGCACCGGCATGCCGATGGGTTTGAGGAAGATCGCAACCGAAGCCCAGAGCCACGTCGTTACCACGATGCCGAAAAGCGTGTAGAGAGCGCTTTGCCAGGTGAGCACCAGGAAGAACCCGCCGAGGGCAATCGCCGTGAGGGCCGCGTTGTAGCCGAACAGACCGTCGCGGATCGCGCCTTCCGGTCCGCCGAACACGGCGGCCACCGCCGCCGCCAGAGCCGCCCCCAGAAGGGCCATGCCGGCGCTGATGCGGGAATTCACGGCAATGCCCAGGACAATGAGATATCCGGAAATCCAGTTGTCCTGAAAGAAGATCTGACCGATCGCGTTGCCTATGCCCATGTACCAGGTGGGCAGGACATAAGTGACGACAGGGGCGTACTGGTCCGGTGATACCGGCTTGGCGAGCGAGCCAGCTTCGATATTGGCGAATTTTAGGACCCCGAAGAGGAAAAGCCAGCCCACCAGCACGAACGGCATCGTCAGCGCGGCGACCTTATAGGGCTGGAGCAAGGCGCCGATCGTCGCGAAGGCGATGCTCGTCATGGCCGCCGCGAAAACGATGTAGATGAACATATGCACCGAGGGCACACTGCCGGTGCGGAAGTCGGCACTCGTGAAGGCGACCAGAGCCAGACCGACGAGCGCGCCATTGAAGCCGAACAGGCCATCGGCGATGAGCCCGTCATCCGCTCTCAACGCCCTGGCGGTCAAAGTCGCGACGATCGCCCCCAGAAGGCAAATCG
Organism: Chelatococcus sp. HY11; assembly: GCF_018398335.1. Lineage (NCBI taxonomy): Bacteria > Pseudomonadati > Pseudomonadota > Alphaproteobacteria > Hyphomicrobiales > Chelatococcaceae > Chelatococcus > Chelatococcus sp. HY11. The sequence goes on along the minus strand of NZ_JAHBRX010000001.1, from coordinate 1,470,310 downwards.
CACCATAGATCCAGGAATTGAAGAAAAGCGCACCAAGGATGATCAGGCCGGTGATCGGGTTGTTCTGAAAAACAACCTGCCCGACGCCGCGTAGAACATGGTCACCGAAGGCGGTGATCGGATTGTTCTGAACCCGCTTCGTGTCCATCAAAGCCCCCTTCCGATGACCAGCGCGAGCAAATTGCGTTCCGTCGGCATGGCGCCAGCGCCATGCCGCGCAATCCCGTCAGTCAGAACAAGAAGTACCGTTGCGCCATGGGGAGCTGCTCCGCCGGTTCGCAGGTGATCAGCTCGCCGTCGATACGGACCTGATAGTTCTGCGGATCGACCTCGATCTTCGGTGTCAGCGCGTTGTGGATCATATCCTTCTTGCGGATGCCGCGCGTGCCCTTGACGGCTACGAGCTGTTTCTGCAGCTGAAGCTTGTCACCGATATTGTCGTCGAGCGCCGCCTGCGAGACGAAGGTCACGCCCGTCTTGCCGCGTGCGCGGCCGAGCACACCGTACATCGGACGGTAGTGCACCGGCTGCGGCGTCGAGATCGAGGCATTCGGATCGCCCATAGGGGCTGTGGCGATCATGCCGCCCATCAGCACCAGATGCGGCTTGACGCCGAAGAAGGCCGACTTCCAGAGCACGAGATCAGCGCGTTTGCCGACCTCGATCGAGCCGATCTCATGGGCGAAGCCATGGGTGATGGCCGGGTTGATCGTGTATTTGGCGACGTAGCGCTTGCAGCGGAAATTGTCGTTGCGCTCGCTGTCCTCGGGCAGGGGGCCGCGCTGCACCTTCATCTTGTGGGCGGTCTGCCAGCAGCGGAGCGTGGTCTCGCCGATGCGGCCCATGGCCTGCGAATCCGACGACATCATCGAGAAGGCGCCTAGGTCGTGGAGGATGTCCTCCGCCGCGATTGTCTCCTTGCGAATGCGCGATTCCGCGAAGGCAACGTCCTCCGGGATTTGCGGGCTCAGGTGGTGGCACACCATCAGCATGTCGAGATGCTCATCGATGGTGTTGATCGTGTAGGGCCGCGTCGGATTGGTCGAGGACGGCAGGATGTTCTCCTCACCGGCCGCCGTGATGATATCCGGGGCGTGCCCGCCGCCAGCGCCTTCCGTGTGGAACGAGTGGATGGCGCGTCCTTTCATGGCGGCGAAGGTGTCGGCGACGAAACCGCTCTCGTTCAGCGTGTCCGAATGCAGTGCCACCTGGACGTCCATCTCGTCGGCGACCGCCAAGCAATTGTCGATCGCCGCCGGCGTCGTGCCCCAGTCCTCGTGGAGCTTCAGCCCGATGGCGCCGGCGCGTACCTGCTCGCGCAACGGCTCCGGCAGACTAGCGTTACCTTTACCAAGCAGGCCGACGTTGATCGGCAATTCCTCGACCGCCTCGAGCATCCGGTGAATGTACCAGGGGCCGGGCGTCACCGTGGTCGCGAGCGTGCCGACAGAGGGACCGGTGCCGCCGCCGACCAGCGTGGTGGTGCCACTCGTCAGCGCTTCCTCGGCCTGCTGCGGTGCGATGAAGTGGATGTGGGTGTCGATGCCGCCCGGGGTCAGGATCTTGCCCTCGCCAGCAATCACATCCGTACCCGGACCGATGATGATGGTGATGCCCGGCTGAATGTCGGGATTGCCAGCCTTGCCAATGCCGATGATGCGGCCGTCCTTCACGCCGACATCGGCCTTCACGATGCCCCAGTGGTCGAGGATGATCACATTGGTAATGACGAGATCGGCGACCTCGGCCGCATTCCGCTGGCTTTGCCCCATGCCGTCGCGGATAACCTTGCCGCCGCCGAAGGTGACCTCGTCGCCATAGACCGTGTGGTCCTCTTCAATCTCGATCACAAGCTCGGTGTCGGCGAGGCGGATCCGGTCGCCCTTGGTCGGGCCGTAAAGTGATGCGTAGTTCTCGCGGGTGATACGCGCCATCTCAACCCCCCAGCTTTCCCATAACCTTGGCATTGAAGCCGTAGACGACCTGATCGCCGGCGAGTGCCACCAATTCGACCGTGCGCGCCTGCCCCGGCTCGAATCGAACTGCCGTTCCGGCTGGGATATTCAGACGAAAGCCGCGCGCCTTCTCGCGGTCGAAGTGCAGTGCCGTGTTCGTCTCGTAGAAATGGTAGTGCGAGCCGACCTGAATGGGTCGATCGCCCGAGTTCGCGACGTCGATGGACCGCGTCTCACGGTCGGCGTTGAGTTCGATGTCGCCATCCTCGATGAAGAATTCGCCCGGGATCATGGTGAAACCTCACGGAATAGGGCTGTGGACGGTGACGAGTTTGGTTCCGTCGGGAAAGGTGGCCTCGACCTGAACGTCGTGGATCATCTCCGGGACGCCTTCCATGACATCGTCGCGGGTCAACAAGGTCGCGCCGAATGACATCAGTTCGGCGACGGTGCGGCCATCCCGCGCCCCTTCGAGGAGCGCCGCCGAAATATAGGCGACCGCTTCGGGATAGTTCAGCTTGAGCCCGCGTGCTTTCCTTCTTTCCGCCAGGAGCGCGGCGGTAAAGATGAGAAGCTTGTCCTTTTCACGTGGAAGAAGTTCCATGGCCTTCCCTCGCTTCAGCCGTTAATTCCGTTCAAGTTGCCCAGATGCGTGGCGCGCTGGCGGCCTTGCCCTGGCACGACGTTCGCAGCGTATCCCAGGCCCGGGCAAAGAGGGACTTGCCGTCCGCGACCCGCGGCCCGAGATAGCGGCACACGACGGCCTGTTCGAGCTGGCTGACGGAGAAGGCCCCTTCGCCACTGTCGCCGATGGCGGCGCGTACACGCTCAGCCGCGTCCTCGGCGATGGCACCGGCATAGACCATCGTGCCCCATGTCGGTTGTCCGGCGAGCGCGAAAGCGGCTTGAGCAAGAGGGGATCCGCCGGCGAGCGCCATCCGCTCGAACCAGATCGGCTTGCCTTCGCGCGCGATCTCGATGCGCTGGCTGATCCGGCCCGTCTCGAAGCGCTCATGGGCTGCGGGCCTGCCGAGGCACACGAAATCCCATCCCACATAGGTCGCGTTGGACGCGAGCGAGACCTTGACCTCAATCTCGGCGTCGGCGCCGTCAAAGACGATCGTTTCCTGGGGTAGATACTCGCAGACCGCTCCGGGTCCGATGTCGATCCGTGTCGACTGCGTGCTGGCACCGTGCTCGCTACGATAGAATTTCGTGGCGCCGGGTGTCGTCATCAGCGCGCGCGCTTCGGCGGCCAGATGGAAACTGAGATTGAGTTGGTCGCCACCAGCAACACCGCCGGGAGGATGCAGCAGATAGACATGGCAGGTGCCGTCTTTTTCCGGGTGAAACGGACGCTGAACGACGAGTGGGCCACAATGGCGCCGGCGTATAAGCCGGGTCTTACCCGCGCTCGGCGCGAACCAGAGTTCGAGTTCCGCGAGCCAGTGGCTGGGCTGGGCTTCATAGCGTGCACGCGCAATCTGGGAGGCTGACAGCCGCGCAGCCTCCGCGGGAGGAATAGACATGAATGCATTCATGTGCGGCTCATTAAACAAATCATTCCAAGTAGTTGCGCGGAGATAGCGTTAGTTTCGGGGTCGATATATCGCATATGTCCACTATTGCGGCAAACAGATTCGCCGATTGCGGCGCTGCACAGCCGGTGCCTGTGCCATACGTCCCACCGCTATACATTTCATCTCAGATTCTGCTCGTCTTTGTCCGTAGTATGCAATCTCGGCTGTTGTATCCGATATAGAAATGACGACTGCCCATATACTAGTGCGGCACCGGCATTTGCGCTAAACAACGGCCTTCCCTAATCTCATGGCTCGAGTGGCGCATGTCCAGCTTGCTTGTGGATGGACACGAATGTGGTGTCGAGTGAAGGTGACGTGAGCGAAGGTGGTACAATGCTGAGAGCAATAGCCCTCAGGCGGGCATCGGAAACAGGCACAAATCATGGGGCGAGCCACGGCCGGGCGATCCTCCCGCATGACGAGCGCCATCTGCGACGGCGCGTGATCGCGTTGACCGATGGCCGGAGGCTTCTGGTTGATCTGCCGGAAGCGGTCGTGCTGTCGGCTGGCGACGCGCTGGTGATCGAGGGTGGCGGGACCGTCGAGATCGCGGCCGCGCCTGAAGAGCTCTATGCAATCCGTGGGCATGATCCCATCCACGTTACGGAACTCGCTTGGCATATCGGCAATCGTCACCTGGCCGCCGCTATCGAGCCTGACCGTATCCTGATCTTGCGAGACCACGTCATCAAGGCGATGCTTGAAGGGCTCGGCGCCGAGGTCGAGGAGATCGTGGCGGATTTCAATCCGGTGCGCGGTGCCTATTCCGGCCACAGCCATGGGCGCGACAATGGTCATAGCCACAGTCATGATCATGGTCATTCGGATCACCATCATCACCATGGTCACGCTCATGGGGATCATCATCCGCATTCAAACGCTCACGCTGAGCGCGATCCCCGGGACGATTGATAGTCGCCGGGCGAGAGCTGCCCACTTATCGTTTCCTTGATTAACCTGAGGGCTTTCACCCATGGCATCAAAGAATGGCCCTCTCCGCGTCGGCATCGGCGGACCCGTCGGTTCGGGGAAGACTACGCTCACGGAGAAATTGTGCAAGGCGATGCGGGAAGAGTTCTCCATCGCCGTTGTCACCAACGACATCTACACCAAGGAGGACGCGATGATCCTGGTGCGCCGGCAGGCGCTTTCCGAGGATCGTATCGTTGGCGTCGAAACGGGTGGCTGCCCGCATACCGCGATCCGTGAGGACGCCTCGATCAATTTGCAGGCCATCGCCGAACTCAATCGGCGTATTCCCGATCTCGATGTCATCTTCGTCGAATCCGGCGGGGACAATCTGGCGGCGACCTTTTCGCCTGATCTCGCCGATCTGACGTTGTACGTGATCTCAGTTTGCCAGGGCGAGGAAATCCCCCGCAAAGGCGGGCCCGGGATTACCCGCTCTGATTTCCTCATCATCAACAAGAGCGACCTCGCGCCTTATGTGAATGTGGATCTCGATATCATGCAGGCGGATGCGGCGCGGATGCGCGGCAAGCGGCCTTTCGGTTTCACCGATCTCTCGCGGGGCAAGGGCCTCGAGCGCATCATCGACTTCATCGTCGAATACGGCGGGCTGTCGGAAAACCGGCGCAAGCAGGCCGACTTGCAGGCAAGCTGATCCTCAACCAGGCTAGCCTCGGAACAAACTGACCTTGGAACAAACTGATCCGGCCGGGACGTGATTCATGGAAGCTGCTTCGCGCCTGCCTGCCGAGCAACAAACGATACCCCTGCATTTGCTGCGGCTGGTCAGCCAGGGGCTGCCCGTCGGCGGGTTCTCCTATTCCCGTGGACTTGAGGCCGCTGTGCAGGCCGGGTGGGTATCCGACGAGGCGACGGCGCGTGACTGGATTCTTGGCACACTTCAGGCCAATGTCGCGCAACTGGATGGTGCTCTGTTCTGGCGTATGGCCACGGCTCTGGGGGCAGGCGATGCCGAGGGTTTCCGGGCGGCGGATGCCTGGCTGGCGGCAGGGCGCGAGAGCCTTGAATTCCAGCGCGAGGATCGACGATTGGGGGAAGCGCTCCTGCGTCTTCTCGCCGATCTCGACGTTCCGGCCGCCACCGACCTCCAGGGGCAGGGACTGACCTATCCCGCCGCCTTCGCGCTCGCGGCCCATCATTGGCGCATTGCCCCGCTTCAGGCGCTGAGCGGGCTGCTGTGGGTCTATGTGGAGGGGCAGGTGACGGCGGCGATCCGCCTCGTTCCGCTCGGCCATACGGCGGGCCAGCGCATTCTTGTCGAAGCGGTTGGAGCCATAGGGCAGGCCGCGGACCGCGCGCGGCTGATCGACGATCGTGACGTCGGCAACCTGTCCCCGGCTCTGGCGATGGCAAGCGCGTGGCATGAAACCCAGTACAGCCGTCTTTTCCAGTCTTAGAGCAATTCCCGTACAATCGCGAGCGCTGGAAATGAACCCGCACTCGTTCTTTTTTGCGCTTCAATTGGAACAGTCTTAGCCTCAATTGACCTGCGAGCCAGACCTATGTCTTGCATCTCAGGCTTGAAAGTGGGAAAGCGAGCCCACCCAGTTAGAGGCAAAATAAGTTGCTGGCGTCGGCGGAAAAGAAGTTTACGCGTTTGCGTGATGAGCCACTGTGGGTGGATCGGCTTTCTCGAAGAAGATTCATATAAATAATTTAAAGTAATAATGAAATTCAGTATCTATATGGCTCTCTATCTCGATAACGTCTCGTAAATATTTGAGGATACTATTTTGTTCGTCGTCCATGATGAAGTCGCAATTATGCGCGCCCCATAACAACAATTCGAGGGAAAGTGCATATTCGTCATGATCGGAATAGTATTGTGATTCTTGTATGGCTTTTTCAGGTATCTTGCCAGCTAACGTTGCGCGGAGTTTGTCGACGGCCTGTTCAGAGTTTTCAAAAATTTCCATTTCGAATTTTCTACAGATCTAGAGCGTGCTTTTCGCATGCACTGCTATTGTACTTGATTTTTGTCAATAACGGTTTGGATTTAGGCATCGACGAATTGTTCCTCAATGCGCTGCGATCAGACGCGGTTGGCCTTAAGGTCACTTGAGACCAGAGCAGTCAAGCCGCAGCATCGGGAGGCCGCCGCCTGTCTCTTCAACGGCCCGGACGATACCGCGCAGTTCGCGGAGACAGTCATGATGTTCATCTTTCCCCATACCTAACGCCGATTTTAGGCCCTCAAGTGCTCGGGTTGTCCGCTGGGTGTACCCACATCGAACCCGCCTAGCATCCTGGTGACCGGCGCGCCGGACCGCACCATCGCGTCCGAGAAGAAGCTCGCGCCGAAGAAACCGGTCAAGGCTCGGCCAAAGCAGCCCACGTCCCCGCGGTGCGCTGTGCGCCATGCGAGCCCATGGCTGATTCTGGCGCGTCCAGTGTCCGGGGCCCGTGTGCTCCATACGTGCCCCGAAGAAAAAACCGGGCTTGGCTCGGCTGTTGACGTTATTAAGATTCAGTCGTAAGTTATTGATATATCGGCATTTTAGGTGGTGAGCGCGCTGGGGCTCGAACCCAGGACCTACTGATTAAAAGTTTGATTTTCCGACCTCCAAGCGATTGCCGTCAATTGCCTTGCCTTTCATAAGTCATTGAATTGACGTGGATTTTATCTTACCTCTGTTCCCCGCGGTTCCACGGATTTCTTTCGTGGTGGTTCCACGGGAGGCCCATGGAACCACGGACAGGGGGAGTGCGATGGCGGGGCAACGGATCACAAAGCGTCTGGTCGATGGGCTCGAAACGACCGGCGCAGAATACTTCGTATGGGACGCCGAACTCAAAGGCCTTGGCGTTCGGGTCACGCCGGCAGGATCCAAAGCTTACGTGGTGAAATACAGGAACGGTTCCGGCCGAAGCGCCGCTGCCAAACGGACAACGATCGGGCTCGTTGGTCGGCTGACGCCTGACGAGGCGAGGGGGCTTGCGAAAAAAATCTTGGGCGCTGTCGCCCACGGCCGCGATCCGGCAGGCGAGAAGGCAGAAGAACGCCGCGCGGTAACTGTCAAGGCATTGGCTGACGACTTCCTCACGGATCATGTGGCAGCGAAGCGCGCTGCTCGAACCGCTGAGGAGTATCGCGCCCTGCTTGCGAAGCACGTCATCAAAGAGCTTGGAACCCGGCGGGCGATCGACGTTACGGAGGCGGATATCGCCCGGCTTCATCTGAAAATGAAAAGGACGCCCTATCAAGCAAATAGGGTCCTGGCCGCAGTCAGCTCGTTATATTCGTGGGCAGGTAGGCTTCGCCGGGTTCCGCGCGAGCTCAACCCGGCCAAAGGCATCGAGCGATACCCCGAAGATCGCCGGGAGCGCTTCCTCTCGACCGAGGAGTTAGCAGCCCTTGGCGCGGCCCTGCGCGAAGCCGAGACCGATGGCATCCCCTATGAGGTGAACGAGGCAGGCCCACGTGCCAAGCACGCGGCAAAGCCTGAAAACCGGCGCACGAAACTCGATCCCTTCGCCATCGCTGCTATCCGCCTCCTTATCTTCACCGGCGCCCGGCTGTCCGAGATCCTAACGCTCGAATGGGCGCACGTTGACCTACAGCGTGGATTGCTTCTGCTCCCGACGAGCAAAACGGGGCGGAAGGCCATCATATTGAATGCGCCTGCGCTGGCGGTTCTGAACAGCCTGGAGCGGCTCGGACCCTTCGTCATCCCGGGTGTCGACCCCGGTAGGCCCCGGGCCGATTTGAAAAAACCATGGAGGGCGATTAGCAAACGCGCCGGGATAGACTGTCGTCTCCATGACCTTCGGCACACGCATGCCTCATATGGCGCCGGCGCGGGGCTCGGCCTCCCTATTATCGGGAAGCTTTTAGGCCATACCCAGGCTGCAACTACAAGTCGGTACGCACATCTCGACTCCGACCCACTTAAGCGTGCGTCGGAGACAATCGGCTCGACGATAGCCGCGGCAATGGGCGACGGGCCGCCGGCCGGCAATGTCACGAAATTGCGCGGGGGGCGATCATGAACGCCGCGACGGCCAAGGCGACGCCTGCGCCGGCGTCGACGCCTCAGGCTGGCTGGCGCAATTGTCGCATCGCGCCGTTTTGGTTCTCGCCCGAACCGCTGTCGAGCGAGGAGGAAGTCCTGGCCGACATCTCCGCGCAGCTTCAGCAATTCCGTGTCCATCCGTCAGCGATCAGCGCCACCACCAGCGCGGTCCACGTCCTCATCGGCAAGATCCGCTTCAGCGTAGATATCCGCGACGGGACCGTGAGCGCGTGGGGCCGCGACAGCCAGGGCGGGTGGGATAATCCCCTGTGCTCCGGCTACCCGGATAAGTTCGAAGATGCGTTCGTTGCTCCCGCGGATCGAGAACGTCATCGAGATGATCTCGAGGAAGCAAAAGCTCTGGCCAGGTATCTGTCCGAGCTCTTCAAGGGAAGGATCAAAGATGCCGCTATCATCGGCACTTTGCATGTCATGGCGCGCATCGGCTCTCCGCTCGCGCCCTACGAACGCATACTGCCCGACCAATGGCGCCACTTCAAAATGCGCCCGATCGTCCAAGACCTATACGAGGACATTTCCTTTTACGACGATGAGTCTGATGTCGAGAGTGAGGCAGACGGCCCCGGCGGGGCGGTCTTGTACTCGGTGATGTTCGCGCCGGGCGTCGTGCCCGGCGTCGTGCCGAAGCGTAAACCGGGACGTCCGCAGAGCTCACATCCACTGGTCAAGCCAGTCGTCGGTTTTCTTATTCAAGAGCACGTTTGCAAGCCGAAGCCCGAAGGGTGGACGAAGAAAAACCTACTGGAAATTGCCCAAGAGAAATTTGGAACGATTGATCCTGCCGATTGGAATAGGGCATGGGCTCGTGTCAAAAAACACAAGGAATTTCATAGGTCTTGGGAGGTTGGAGGGGCACCCAAAAAACCTGCGCAAAAATAAACCTACCAACGAATATTTATCGACAGGGTTTTATTCGGCCTAAGCTTGGCTAAATCTATGCGCATGCCGCCAAATGCAAAGGATGCGCGCGACATGCCGTCACAAGGCCAAAGCAACAGTCCCGTAATGAACACGTCGGGTGCCTCAAAATACTTGGGGCTTTCGACCTCAACCCTGACAAAGATGCGCGTCACAGGCGCCGGTCCGCGGTTTGTGAAACTCAGTTCCCGCGTTGTGTATAGGGTCGCTGACCTCGACAGTTGGATCAGCGAGAACATCCGCAGATCGACATCGGACGACGGCGGGCGCCAATGAAGGTAGGCATCAGCCCCGATGGCGATGCCCTCATGGTTGCCCTCGCTCTGGAGGAGGACCGGCTCGGCCGGCCTCCTTCTATCTCTCAAGTGCAGGCCATCCGCCGAAAGTTCCCAGGCGTGAGCGATGCCGAGGCTGCGATTGTCATCGCGGCTATCAGTGCCGATGCACGGCACCGATGCGCGCCAGGCGCCGACGCGTGGCTTCACCTTATGAGTTTGATCGAAGGAGATCGGGATGACGGCCAACCGGCGTAAGCCGCTTCTGAATGCACCCACGACCAGCGCCACGCTCGTAATCTTCCCACCAGCCCGCCGGCTCGATTTCGTGACGCGCCATGCCGAGATCGTCGCCGGCTTATCGGCTGCAGCCGGAGGGAAGCACGTTCAAGTCCAGCTTGATATTCAGGTGAAGGCCTGGCGCAGAAAGGGCATCACCGAGGAGCGGATCGACGCAGCCCGGCGTGAGCTTGATGGTGCGATCAGGGCGGCGGTCTGGAAATTCGTGCTGCTCGGGCGGTCAGGGTGATGGAGGTGTCCACGCACGCAGCGCCAATGGAAGCCGACGACCCACCCGATAGCCCCCCATCTCGATTTCGCTGTGCCGTCCCTCGCGACTATGTTCCGGAGACGGCGCTCAGATGGGCAAGCCCAAGGGAAAGGGCGCATCTTATTAGACGATGGCGCGTTGCTCTGATGGCCAAGTTTCCTCGTGAGGCTCGCCCAATCAAGCTTGCCTGGGCGTTGGAATACCTCGCCGGCACCTCCGGCTTCTCATTTGCCGGCGACGCCCACCTCGCAAAAGAAACAGGCATCCCACTGTCCAAGGTCAATGGCGGCCTTCTCGAGCTTGAGCGCGCCGGCGCCATCGTCCGCGTGACCGTCCCTACGGGAAAGCATGGTGCGTTCGAACGCCGGATATTTCTGTCCTGGGCGATCATCGGAGAGGCGCCCCAATACCCCGTGACGGGGTATCCCCCACTACCCCGTCACGGTCAAAAACCATACCCCGTCACGGGGGACCAGAATAATAAAGAAGGTAGGCGCCCCTCCGAAAGCTTCACATCAAGGGCCGCGAGGATGGAGGCTGAGAGGAGAGAGCGAAAGGCCTCCGGCAATCCTGTTTCGATATTCGACGACGGCTAAGGGGGCGGCGCGCCGTGCGCGCGCCCGCCCACATACATCGATTTCACCAGCATGCAGTCAACCCGGATCGAGATCGATCGATCCGGCGTCAGAGGCCGGCGCGCGAGCGCGACCGGCCGCTATAAGGACAAGGAACCAACATGACGAGTAATCAGGTCCAGTCATCAAACGTGGTGACCTTCCCTCGCCGGATCAGACCATCCGACGATGCCTATGATCAGTATTATGCCGAGATCTATCCGACGACAGTCATGGATAGCGAGGAATTGGACGCGCATAGCGATGACCTGTTTGATGCTTGGTGGTCCGTGTCGCGCACATTGGAGGACGCTTTAAACAAGGTTTGGAAGAGTTCGGCCAAATCGAAGGCCGCGCAGGATCGGGAGGAAAGGTTTGCCGCATACAACCGCGGAGAGCTGACCCTTGACAGTCGTGAACTCGCGGAATTCAACGCCCGTAGCGATCGTCACCTCGAAGGCATGGATGAGGCGCGGGAAATCTATGAAGCGGCCATCACAGGTCGTTTGCTCGACATCGACAAGGACGAGGATCGCGCGCGCTTCCTCTACAACAAGTTAGGCAGTCTGGAGTACATCGCAACTTGCGGGATAGATACCAATCTTTTCTGGCGCATGGTTGACCCGGACTCGAAGAGTCGGTGCTTAGAGAACCTTCTCGCAGCTCGCGCTCTCCTCGATCGCGTCCTTGTCGCTGCTTCTCACGCTTAATGATCTGTACTCTACTGGCCGGCCGCGCGCACGGCGCGCCGGCCTTGGCAAGCATAAGGATCTAGATCATGCTTGGGCCATGAATTACCTCTCTCCCATCCCCCCGACACTCGAAGAAATTGCGGAGTGGGCGGAACTCCTGCCTCCCGGCGCGCGCATCCTCGGGGCAAACCTTTTCGCAGATACGTTCATCGCTGATGAGCATGGCGCCGTGCTCATGTTGGAGCCTGCCGCGATGAACATCACGCGTATCGCGGCTTCGGAGGGTGAGTTCTGGAAAGCGCTGGTGACTGACCCAGAGGGCTGGCTCTTGCGGCCATTGGTCGACCGATGTCGGACAGCGGGATTACATCCAAGCCCCGAACAATGTCTTGCGTTCACGACGATGCCGGTATTCGGTGGGCGGTACGAGGTCGAAAACATCTGGCTCTGCACGCGACGCGAATGGTTGAGCGCGACCGCAGACATGTGGCGCCAGATACGGGATCTTCCAGATGGGACGCAGGTCCAGATCCGCGTTGTCGACTAGGCGCAGCCATCGACCTCGATTATAGCCGCCCCGGCCACGCGGCGGTCCGGGCGCAGAGTCGATGGGCACCATTATCATCGCCCATGCCACATTCCCCATTGGTCGAATATGGCCGGAGGTAGCCCGAGGGCGGCCATGGGCGTCGTAGGCGCAACGGGACTCGGCGAGGCAGCGATGCCCGCCAGCGGGCCGCGCTGGCCATCCTGCGCCCCATCTAGCGCAAGGGCGGGCGGCTACCCCCCGGGGGCTTGGTTCCACCGGAGGCGTTCCCCCCTACCGCGCGGCGGCGGCAGCGCCATTTTCGGCTATGTTTCGATTTTTCGTTTTCGCGTTTCCCTTCCCCCGCCGGCTGCGGCCAGCTCCCAGACCGGGCCGCGCTGCGGCCCTGTGAGCTTCAGGAGCGGGGCAGGTCAGGGGCTGCGAGGGCGTGCTATAGATCGCGCAGCCTTCTCGCCAGTGAAGCCCATAGCCAGGAGAGTAAAGCCGTCGCGGGTCATTAGGAACGTGGGGTAGGTTTTTCCGTTCTGATTATTGACGCAGGGGGTATCCGCAAAATCGCGGATACCCAAATTCGGCTCCTGGGCAATCAAATTGCGGATCGCCCGCAGGCCATCGTCGTGCCGTTTACCGAAAAACACGGCGACATGGCGGCTATCCGCCATCGCGACGCCATCGACCGTCTGCACTATGGGATCCGAGGTGGATCTTTCCGAAGGCTGATCAGCATGATGCGAACTTCGCTGGCCTTGGGCGCTTGGGATACCGATGCGATGTAGAGGGCCTGCTCTTCATTTAGACAGTATCCCTCCTCCGGACGGCCCCTTCCGATTTTCGCCGTACGGTACGGCGAAATTCCTCCGAAGGTCAGCAGCGCCTCCATATGCCTTGCGATCAACTCGCGGATGGCGCGTGGACGCTCAAACCCGAGCCGCTCCGCGATGTCGATATCACGAGCACGAGGCTCTACGGCGCCAATTCGCTTCATGGGCTTAGGCGTTCCAACGAGGATAAGCGCCGGGCCGTGATGCGCCTGCTTGAGGATAGCGTATGGTCGGGGTGGAGCGATGGCGAGGTGGCGCGTAGGTGCGGTGTGTCGCAACCATTCGTCAGCTCACTTCGCCGGTCCCATACACAAAACGATTTTGAGTATAGCCATCGAACATTCATCCACCACAAAACCGGACGGCCGGTGGCTATGGACACCGCGCGGATCGGCCGGCGGCGGATCCGACCGCCGGCCCTGAAGACGGCGGCTGCCGGCTAGGCAGCGTTCGCTTTGGCCTCAAGCGCTATCACTGCGAGGTCGCGAAATTTCAGCATGGCCTTCGGGCTGCTCGACGTCGGCTTGATCTCCATCGCTCTAAGGCCATCGACGTCGCCGGCCTCGACCATCTCTATGATCTTCGCCAGCTTGGCGCGGTGGGGCTTATGCGTCGCTGCCGAGAAATCCGGCGCCTGCGGGATCTCGCCGCGCTGGGCGGCCTCAATGGCCGCGGCGCGCTTGCCCGTCGACGTAGCCTTCGGTTTTGCCACGGCAACTGCGCCGTCGGCGCTTACCGGACCGGTCATCTTCGGAATTTCCGATGATGCCTCGGCGGTCTTAGCCTTGACCGGCTTTGGCTTCCGCGCCTCGCCGGCGGGATCGACATGCTGATTGTGATCGAAGCCAAGGGCGGACTTAGCGGCATCGATGCCCATGGCCAGGACGTCGACGGCATTGGCAACATTGTGGTCCGCAGCCGTCTTCAGGAAGCGATTAACCGCGGCCTCCTTCGTCAAGCTTCGCTGCACTTTTCCGCCGTCAATGATGGCGGTCAGCCGTGCGATCTGAATGGGGGCCAAATTGGTTTTGATGGTGACCATGGGTGTCTCCTTCGAGGGGTGAATGGTGGCCGCGAGCGCTGAGCGGCCTTCGGCACTGATCCCATAGACTAGGGCGGTCCGGCGGTACTGATCGGCTAGGCGCTGCGCCGCCGCTTCGGCGTCGGTGCGATTGTCGAAGCGCTGCGTGATGCGCCCGCCACCCTGGCAGAAGGCCGTGAACTCGACGGCCTCGGCGATAACGTTCTCCGACCAGATGTCGGACGGGTGGGGCTTGCGGGATGCCATGGGCATGTCTCCGGTTTTGACACTAGTGTCTGGCCATGACCGTCGAATAAGAGCAACTGTATTCGATCGATGAAATGCCAAACGTCTGCGTACATCGTCGGGCAATCGCAGACAATCACGTACATAATATCGGTAAGTCTTTGAGAATTATTGTGTATCCAAGGCCATGTGTTATCATGTCGCTCGGCGAAATCTCCCCGAATGTTTTTGTTTCGTCGGCCCGACCTCGCCAGTCAGGCGGATGCGGCGGGCCGCCGTAGAGGCACGCGGCGGCCCGCCCTCTTTTTGTGAAGGGCGAAATGACACATCTACTGGACACGATCAGGCGGACGATGATGGGCAAGAAGCCGAGCTCCGCATCAGATCTGGCCAAACTTTTGTCGCGGGCGGCAGCGGAACGAGATGCCGCGCGTCAGCGACTTGACCGGCTCCGCAAAAGCGACGCTGAGGTTGTACTCGACGACGATCGTTGGGCGAAAAACGGGCAGGAGCTTGCCGACGCCGAGCGCGAGATCGCGCGGCTGGACCTCGTTATTTCGAAGCTGCAGGAGCAGCATGGATCTGCGCAGCAGGCTGAGGCAGATATCAAGCGGCGGCGACTCTACGACGCTGCCGAAGCTCATGCTGCGAAGGTGGCCGCGGACGTTCCCGCGCGGCTTGCTGAACTGGGCAAGCTCGCTGTCGGACTGGTTCGTGACATCGCGGAGGCTGATGCCGAGGTTGTGGCTGCTAACTTGAACTTGCCTGATGGCGCCGATCCAATTGACACAGTCGAGCAGCGGTCACGGTGGACCGCTGGCCTTCCAAAAATTCAGACAGAGAGCCGGCTGATTGCATGGACTTTCGAGGACGCCGTCGATCCGCTGCCCGAGCATATCGCCAGTGCGATCGAGGCGGACTCAACTAATCCTGACGCCGGGTGGTGGATCGACCCGACGACGGTGGTTGGGCAGGCCGAGGCTCAGTGGCGCGGCCGTCCACCGTATCCGGGGACACGCCGAAGGTGCGTGAGGCGCCACCTGCGGCGCGTCGAGACCATAGACAGCGTCTTGCCGATCGTTCCGACGCCCCTTGCGGAAGCCATCCGTGTGCCTGGCCTTCGCCCTGGATTGCCGGACGCTTGGTTGTTCGAGGGCCGCGGCTACGTCGAGCCGGCAGATGTCCTGCGTCGTCTAGCAGAGCTCGAAGCTGAGCGCCGTGCGGCCGTTCCTCTCAAGAACGAACGCTCTGGGCGGGTACTCGTCCACTTCGAACCGGTCTCGGATACGACCGATGCCGATCAGCGGTTCGCTGAGGCCGCCGAATGAGCGAAGCCGCGGATTGCATTACGGGCCCGAACGATCCGACCACCGAAGAGGTTGCCGATCTCCTGCGGCGGATTGGGTTAGACCTCCCCCGGGAGCCGAACGAGAGCATCAGCCAGTATTTGAAGCGTTCACTGGAGCGCGTGGCCGCTCACCTCGGGGCGACCCTCCATTGACGAGCTGCGGCTCCGCCATGTCGCCCAGTTCGTCCTGGGGCCGGATCCGAGGGGATCCGGCCCCGCAACAACAGGGATATTCCGAATGCTTACTGAAACTCAGGCCGAATTGATCCGGCGACATATCGCCGAGGCCAAGCGCCGCCGCGCTACCGTGGCGGATGCCGTGCAACGGCATCTATCCGAGCGTGCACGCCGGCAGTCGTTGCTAGCTCGGATCGCGGAAGACCACCGCCGGCAGCAACGCGCTGTATCGGCCGACATTCAAGCCCATAGGATTAGAACGCGATGACCATCGTTTCTCTTAAGCGGCCCTTCGATTTTGAGGGCCGGCGCTTCGACAGCATCGAGATTGACGAGCCGACAGTCGGAGGCATCGAGGCCTTCGAGGCCGCGAAAGCAGAGGGCAAAGCTGAGCTTTCCGCCACGATCGCGATGCTCGCGGTTGAAACCGGGTGGCCCGAGGGCGCCCTGCGCAAGCTTCGCTCTGGCGACCTGGTCGCGATCTCAGAGGCCCTGAGCCCTTTCGTCAACACGCCGGCGACTGGCGTCTCTGGCGAACCGTAGCGGCGGACCTGATGCACATTCTAGGGCTCAGCCTTGCCGATCTTCGTCGTGAGCGCTGGTCAGCGGCCCTTGCGTGGCACGATGAAGCCCGGCGCATCGCGGAGGCGCGGTGATGGCGACACGTATCAGCGAATTGATCGTCAGCCTCGTCGATCGTGTTTCGGCCCCCGCGCGGCAGGTCTCGGATAGTCTCCGCGGGATCGCCGGCGCGGTCGGCGGCTTCAACGGCAAATCAATGCAAGGACTGACGGCCGGTCTCGACGCCGCGATCGCGAGGAATTCTCGCCAACTCGATGCGATGCGGGGCAGGATGGTCGATGCGACTGCCGTCGGCTTCGCTCTCTACCGGGCTCTTCAGGCGCCGCTCGCTGCGGCGCAGAACTTCGAAACCGCGCTGCTCGACATTGCGCAAAAGGCCGAGCTTAGCGATGACGCCATGAAGGCGTTGGGTGACCAGATCCGCGCGATGGCCGGCCAATTCAATACATCGGCCTCAAGCTTCGCGAGGGGCGTCGATTTTCTACTTGGCATGGGCCTCGATAATGATCGCGCCCTGGCCATCATGCCAGACATCTCGAAGACGGCGGTGGCCTATCAGGCCCAGATCGAGGACTTGGCAAAGGCAGGATACGCCGCCCTCGATAATCTCAAAGTCCCGGCCAGCGAGTTTTCCCGAGCGCTCGACGCTATGGCTCAATCGGGCAAGATGGGCGCCTTCGAACTAGGGGACATGGCGCAGTACCTGCCGGCGCTCGCCTCGCAGGCGCAAAACCTTGGCATCGTCGGCGTGAAGGGCGTTGCCGACTTGGCTGCGGCTCTGCAGGTCGTGCGAAAGGGCGCAGGCGATAGCGCCGAGGCGGCTACAAACCTGCGCAATGTCATGCAGAAGATCGAGAGCCCGGCTACCAGAAAGGCGTTCTCTAAGTTCGGCGTGAACATGCAACGCGAACTTGCCAACGCCGCCAAGACGGGCAAATCGCCACTTGAGGCGCTCGTCGAGGCGACGCAGAAGGCGATGAAGAAGGGCGCCAAGGTCTCCGATCTATTCCAGGATCAGCAGGTGCAGCTTGGCTTGCTGGCTCTGATGCAGAACCTGGAAGAGTACCGCAAGATCCGCGAGGAAGCTCTGAAGGCAAACGGCGTCGTCGAGGAGGACTATCAGCGCCGGATCAAGACGAGCGCGGCGCAGACGGCACTGTTTCAGGCGCGCATGGAAAACCTCGCCATAACGATTGGCACCGCGCTCCTACCGGCGATGAACGGGCTGCTCGACAAGCTCGGGCCCCTTGTGAAGCGGTTCGCCGACTTCGCGGATGCCAATCCTGCACTGATCAAGAACCTGACGCTTGCGACGTCCGGCCTTGTCGCATTCCGGGTGGCGGCCATCGCCGCGAGATGGGCCGGGCTTTTTGCTTTGGGCGGATTGCTCCGGATCGCGAAAGGTGCGCTGGTCGCTGCGGCCGGGATTGGCACCGTTGCCAAGGCGCTATTGATCGGCCCGGCCATCCGCGCCGCGACGGCGGCGCTCGCGGGTCTCCGAAGTGCCTTGATCGCAGTGACGGTCGCGGGCGGGCTCGCAGGTCGGGGCGCAACGATCGGCATGATCGGTCGATCGCTGCTGGGGCTGCTCAACCCGATCCGGCTGGTGACGATTGCGCTGGCCGGCCTCAAAATGGCGATCCGAGGGCTACTGATCGGAACCGGCATCGGCGCCGTGATCGTTGGCGTTGGCCTCGCGGCCAAATGGGCGATGAACAATGTCGACAACCTGAAAAAGGCCTTTGCCGCTTTCAGCGACGAATTCACCAAAGGCATCGAGCCGCTTCGTAAGGACGACATGTTCGGGCTGGTTGTCAGGAGCATCGGCGACGTGATCACGGCCATGCGCGGGCTGACGACGGAGGGCGATCCGGCCGCCTTTGCCGCCGCCGGCGCCAGCGCGGGCCGCACCGTCGCGGGGGCTTTTGTCTCAGTCGCCAACGCCATCCGCGATGTGGTCGGGTTGTTCACGACGATCGGGGACAAGCTCGAGGCCTTCCGACAGTGGGATTTGGATCTCACCAGCAAGATCGTCGATGGTGCCAAGGCCGGATGGTCCGATTTTGAACGTTGGTGGGACAACACGTCGGCGGGCATCCGGGAGGCCGTCGCCAACCTGCCGAGCATGCTCTACGACGCGGGCGTCAACGCCGTATCCAGCATGATCGACGGCTTGAAATCGAAGGCTGCCGACTTCGCGACGTGGATGACGAGCATCGACCTGACCGCCGCCGCCAAGCGCTTCGGTGAGCTTCCCGGACAGATCGTCGCCGCGCTGGCAGACCTTCCCGGACAAATGACGGCCGCCGGATCCGAGGCAATCACCGGACTGATTGACGGCATGACGTCGAAGTTTGCGGAGCTGATTTCCTGGGTCAGGGGCATTCCCGGCCGGCTCGCCGAGGCGATCGGCAATATCGATCTCAGCAGCATCATCAAATGGCCGACCTGGCCGTCGTGGCTTGGCGGCGAGCCCGAGCCGGCCTTGGCGACCCCGGGTCCATCCGCTTCGCCCAGGACAAGTTCTGCTCCACCACGATCGACCATCGAACCAATCTTCCGGCCAAGGCCCAGCCGACCTACGTCGGATGGGCCCCATAGCGAGGCGCCGGCGCCGCGCGTCGGCATGCAAAGCGAGGCCGCGGCCGAGGCGGTCCGCGCCGCGACCCCGGCCGAAGTCACGGTGACGGTCCAGCCGAAGGTCGACGAGACGTCGATGGATGCGGCGAAGGCGAAAGCCGAGCAGACCGGTACCGAGATGCAATCATCCCTTAGCATCCGCGCGACGCCTGTCGTCGACACGTCGTCTATTGATGCGGCTACAGCCAAGGTACGCGCGCTGGCGGCCGAGATCGGGCGCGTGAACAGCCTGTCCAGCGAGGCTGTCCGGTTTAGCCAAGCAAACTATCGTCGGACGATGGAAGGGCTCCACGCAGACATACAAATTGGTCGCCGCTGAACCCTAGCGCCCCAAGGAGAAGAGACACATCGATGGTCGACAACAACGACGACGAAAGCGAAGAAGCGGCTGCGATCGAGCAGGCCATCGGCTTCGGCGAGATTGACCTCGCGGCCGTGCCGAGGACGGCGGCAGCGGCCAATGCGCTCATTGAGCGGCAGCGCGCGACCGAGATCGTAGAAATTGCGGCCATCGCTAGGCGCCAGGGCATCGTGGTTGACACCAAGCGGGCGCTGGAGCTAGCGGTCGACCCCGGCACGCTCGGCGCCGCAGTGCTAGCCGCAGCCGCGGCGCGAGACGACGCCACCGCCATCGTGTCCGCCGCCCCGCCGCCGAAGCTGTCTGCCGGCCCAGCCGTCGCCGGTGGATCTCCCCTCTTGGACATCGCCCGCGAGCGCGCGGCTGAAGCTGAACGCAAACGAGGCAACCGATGATCTTGCCCCATCGCATCGCGTCGCAGTTTTTCAATCGCCCTCTCTTGCTGACCGAGACATCTGCGCGGACGATCTCGTCATTCCTGTTGTCGCGCTTCGACGCGCGAAGCGGCGCCGGCGGTGACCATGATGCGGGCACGACGACGCAGGCATGGGCGGGCCAGCAGAAACCGGACGGGTCCTATGAGTTCGCATCGCCCCGCGCGAGCCGCTTCATCGGCGAGTACCGGACCGGGCCGGATGGTCGGCCGACGCCGTACCGGGTCACCGAGAACGGCACAGCCATCATCTCGGTCATCGGTGAGTTGGTGAACCGCGGTGCCTGGGTCGGGGCAAGCTCTGGCCTCGTCAGCTATGAGGGGCTGGCGCATTCGCTGCGCTCGGCAGCGGCCGATCCGCAGATCAATGCGATCTTGCTCGATCTGGAAAGCCCGGGTGGTGAAGCTGTCGGGGCTTTCGAGATTTCCATGCTTGTCCGCAAGGTGCGCGAGGAAAAGCCGGTCATCGCGATGGTAAATGGCATGGCGGCATCGGCCGCCTACGCCATCGCGTCGGGGGCTTCCCGGATCATCAGTATTCCGAGCGGCCTGAGTGGCTCGATCGGCGTCGTGATGCTCCATCTCGATATCTCGGAATATCTCGCGGCCGAAGGTGTCAAGCCCACCCTCATTTTCGCCGGCGGTCACAAAGCTGACGGCAACCCGTACGAGCCATTGCCTGAAGCGGTTCGGGCGAGGTTCCAGAAAGACATTGACGCCTTCTATTCCATGTTTGTGCAGTGCGTCGCTGCCGGCCGTAAGGGCCTCTCGGCCGCCGCCGTCCGCTCAACGGAGGCCGAAATCTTTCTGGGCCGGGAGGCGATCAAGGCCGGCCTTGCCGACGAACTCGGCGATATCAATGGCGTCCTCGACAGCATGACCTCACGCGGCGCCAGATCTAGCCAGGCGATCGCCAGCCTCATCACCCCAGCTACCACAGCAATCGCAGCACCAGGAGCCTCCCCGATGACCGCACCTACACCTGCGCCAAAAGTCTCGCCCATCGTCCAGATCGCTCGCCAGCGCGCCGAGGAGGCCCGGGCCCGCTCCTCCGCACAGACCGATGGCGGTGCCCATGCTCAGGCCCCGTCCCAGACCGGCTCGACCTCGCCTCTGGTGCGACTGGCTCAGGCCCGCGCCGATCGCGCCAATCGCGGCAGGTCGGCGCTCTAATGGCCGCGCAGCCGAAGCCCAAGCGTAAGCGCAAACGGCCCGTACCACGCCGCGTCTATTTCGGCCCTGAGAAGCTCCGGGCTGCCTTCCTTGCCGGCAGCGGCAAGAGCGGAACGGAGATTGCGCAGATCCTCGGCGGGACGACGGGCACGGCGGTGTGTAAGATGCTGCGCAAGGCCGGCATTGAGATGCCCGGCACCAGCTGCCATCGGGTCTTTCCGCTGACGCTGCCCCGGCGCGACGCCGAAAAGCTCGCGGCCCAGGCCGATCGCCGCGATATGACGCCCCAGGCGCTGGCCGCATCTGTGCTGTGCGCCTGCGTTACTGAGCCGGTCTTGATCGATAACGTCCTCGACGAGGGGAACGCGCCATGACCGGAAAAAAGCCCGCACTGGGAACCAGCCGGGTCGCGGCGGAGCATCGTATCGCGACCATGAGGCAGATGGCCCATATCGCCCATGACGCCGGGCAGGGTCTCAGCGGAACCGAAATCGCAGAGCAGCGCGCCCTCTCGATTTGGCATGTGCGCCGCACCCTGCGCGCTGCCGGGCTGTCCTGCGCCGGATCCGAAAATGATCGGCATGTCCCGCTGCGGCTGCCGCGCGATCTCTATGACGACGTCGTGGTGATCGCCGACCGGCGCGATCTCACCATCGATCGCCTGATTGTCAGGGCGCTGGAAAGCTTCGTTGATCGCGAGGCCGAGCAGACGGCGCGAGGCGCCGCCTGACCGCTATTCTCGCTCCATGTCCATCAAGAGCAAAGCGCGCTTCAGGGCTTGAGCTGCTTCTGACGATAGCGCGACATCGCCGCTGGCTGACAGATCTCTCAGCGTTTCAGCGGCTAGGCCATATTCCCGATGCGCGAGAAACTCGCGTGCATGATTGACTTCGAGTTCACACCGTTCCGCATTGCAACCATCCAAGGCACAAGCGAGCAGCACTTCAAGCTCATCCCAATGCGCCTGGAGGTCCTCATCCATCGTTTGCGCTCGTCAACTGTTCAGGCTTAATCCCCTCATCAGCAGGATGGCGCCGACTGACGCCGCTGCCGATTGCGGGCTGGCCGTCTTCCAGGAAGACGATCCCGGCCGCCTCAAGGGCGGCCCGGATCGCAAGAAGGTTGTTTTTGACCGGAACGCGCTTGCTGATCTCGAAGTCGCGCAGCGTCGAGACGCCGATATTCGCCTTCTCAGCGAGCTGGGGCTGGGTCCAGTCTAGAAGCGCCCTGCCGGCGCGGCATTGGTCGGGTGTGATCATATCCAAGCGTTAGCGTGATCGCGATAAACGAGCAACGTCATATTTTTCAGTTGACGTATCGAGCACTCATGGCAACGTGTCGCCGTCAATCTTTTCCATTGACCTAAAGCCTCCGCAATGCCGCGACCCCCATCGTCGGCAAACGCCCGCGGCTTGCCTTTACGAGCGAGGACATGATGATGACCCAGGACAATAGCCAAACCGCCCGCCCGTCGCCCCGTGACCGTGACGCCTGCTCGATCGCCGATCTCGTCGCGGTCTGGCATGAGCTGGAGCGGCGCATCGCCCATGACGAGATCCACGGCAGCGCCGACGATGATCTCGTTCTGCGCTATATCCGCTTTCTCATCGCCGAGCGTGACGATGTGCTGTCGGTGCTGTCGGCGCGACCCGCCGCCGACGCCTCGGAGATCGGGACAAGGCTGACACTGGTTGCCGAGATGGCCGCCGACGGCGGCTTCGGCGCGGAGCTTCTGGATTTGATCGATAGCCTTGGTCGCGACTTCGCGGCGTTGGCCGGGCCGAACGTCGTGTTCGGCAGCGCGGGCTTCCCGATCAAGCTCGCGGCGCAGGCCCGCTCCCAGCTTGCCGCGGCGGCCTGCCAGGCGGCCGAGGCCACCGGCATCCCGGCCGGGCAATGGCCGGCGCGGCGCAAGCAATTCCGGACCAGCCTCGCGGCGGATCTCGCGACCATCTATCGCGGGGCAGCGACGGCGATGAGGCGGGCGGGATCGAGCCCGGCTGCCTTCGGGTCGGCCGAGCCTCCGGCGGCGCCGGCCCCCGCAGTGCGGTCCAAGGCCGCGTCGGTGCCGGTCGTGTATTCACGCCTCAGCGACGCGGACAGGAAGCGGTACGCCGAGATCGCCGCCAAGAACGCCCGGGAGATCGGCCTGACCGACGAGGAATGGCAAGAGCGGCGCATGAAGCACAACGCGCCGTCGGTTGCTGATATGCGGATGTCGTATTGCCCGTCCTACGAGCGCGAACTCATCGCCGAAGACAGGAAGATCCTGGCGCAGGGGAATTAGGCGCCCGCCCCCAGGAGGCTGTGAGATGCCCGCGACATCGCTCTCCACCCCGATCTCGCTCCACGTTCATGCCGTCTGTGAGATCACCGTCACCTCGACCCATCGCCTGCTCAATCTGGGCACATCGAGTGATCTGAGGTGGCATGTCAGGGTGACGCTGCCCCGGATCTCGATCCTGGCGGTGGATCCGCCCCATCCATCCGATCGACGCTACCAGCGCATTCCACGATAATCGGAGGCGCGGCTCAAGGCGCGGCCCGCACTCAGCAATAGCCCGGTCCGCTACGGCGGCCGGGCCTTTTTTGTGTTCCTGGTTCGCACCCAGCGCGCGAGACATATTAGGAGGGGAAGGCGGTTTCACTCGTCCGAGTGCCACCGCAATCGCCGCGCATCCACGCAATCTGCTCCCATGTGCTCAACGAACGAGGCTCTCAAGCGTGGCAGCCATCTCTCTCTGTAGGATACCGGGGCGTCGGCCTCGCCTTCAGCTAAGAGAACCCATTCAGCAAACTGGGTCGCGGTCACTGTACCCCAGGCGGGAATGAAATCCGTCACGTGCACATATTCTCCCGCCTGCAAGCTCCCGCAGTGGCCCCACGCGCCACAGATTTGCTGCATGAGTGCATCGAAGCCGATTTTCTGTGTCATGATAAAGTGCGCTGTGATTGAGGCGTAATGCCTGCTCGCGCGTCATCAAATTACAGACCATGCAAAAATCCGCAACAGTAAGGCGAGAGCAGGCTTCGTTTGCGCCGCGACGTCGTGCGGGGCTCGCCGCCGCTGGCGGCAGCATCGGCACGATATCCGTGACGACAGCGTCCTGCGGCGCAGCGCCCTTTATCGGGCGCTCGGCCGCGCTGCGCTCCGGGAATGCGGTGATGTTGGTCGGGGGAGCCGGAGGCTTGGGCTTGCGAGCGGGGTATGTGCCCCCGCCCTTGCGCTCGACACGGATCGATTGGCCAATCTGGCCAATCTCCTCTAGCGAGGCCCTGGTCACCGCCACGGTTGTATGGCTCACGCCCAGCTCCGCTGCGACCTGCCTATTCGACCGCTCCGGCTTCTCGCGCAGCCGGTTGGCGATCAACGATCGCCGCCGCGATCGGTGGATCAATCGGCCGAGGGCTTCTTCCAGAGCGTGAAGCGCGTAAAGCCAACTTTCAATGGGCCTAGCCCAATGCTCGCTTGGTATGAGATGTCCAGAGCAATCGGCTCCCCGGATAAGGGGTTGTAACGAAATAGAGCTTCGCGGGGATCCTCTTCCGTGTGATCCCACATGCGCCCGATCAGGATCTCCCCCGCCTTGTGCGTGAGCTTGTAACCACCGACCCTAAGACGGCGGTCTCCCCATGTCACAGTTTTTTCCTCTTTTCGATCGTCGGTCACGTTGCCGATCCCTGGCGCGTGACCCGTGATGCCCGAGCCCGTTTCGGTGGTGGTGGCGTTCAAGATAATCGAGGACCGGCTTGTGAATGGAACGAGGCGCGCCAACTGCCGCCCATCCTCTAAAGCAAACACATCTGCTTCACCGAGCATCCTATCCAGAATTGCATTGATCTGGAGCCTATCGGTGATCGGCAGATTTACCATTGCTTCCCTCTACAGCCACGATGCAAATGCCACGACATTATAGCGGGTCACGGTTCATGCGCGACTGTGAGACCGGAGATTATATCCAGGTCGAAGACTAACTTGGCTTCTGCTCGACAATCTGACGGCTTGTCGAGGCATTCTCCTCATGCCGTATCAAGGGAGTTCCACGCGCGCAGGCTCAGAGGCCCGAGCCATTGGCGAAAGGCTGAAAGCTCGACGGCGGAATTGAGAGCGCTGTTTTGCAAGTCTTCCAGAAACCCCGCAGCCGCAGCGTTCTGAACATAGGGATCGCCGTCCGCAAGCCAGCGCTCGACGACGGCAAAGATAGCCGGCATCAGGTCTGTGTCCTGTCGTTCAAGCTTGCCAGACACATGATGCGCCAATTCGCCAAGCGCTATATACAGAGGAGGCTCGGGATCATTGGCCCATTCCTCCTGGAACAGGCGCCATTGCGGCTCGAGGCTGGGGTCTGCTGCAATCAGCAACGGTATCATGTCGGCTCGTGTGATCATCGCCCGAACCTCTCGACAGCCGCTCGAAAGAACGCTTCCGCCTCATGCTTCGCGCGCTCATCGATCGGGATCGGCCCGGTCTCGAAGACCTCGCGCGCTGCCTCAAACTCCCTGTCGATAAAGGCGGCGATGGGCTCGGGCACCGGCCCGACGCCCAGCTCACGGGTGATCGCCTTACGGGCCAGGAGATCCCCGACCAGCGCGGCAAGCTCCGCCGGCGGCTCGCCCTCGGCGATTAGGGTCGGAAAGTGCATCGGGGGTACCGCGGCCCCGGGGTGGCGCTGGAGCCAGCGCAGCGCGATGGCGGGCCGCAGGGCATAGAAGATCTTCTTGAGCGCGACCTCCTTGCCATCACCGAAATAGGTGCGGCGCTGGCGCTCGCCCAGGTGCAGATAGTGCCGGCCGATCAGCTCGCGCCGCGCCAGGCGCCGGGCCAAGGCGAGGAACGTATCTCGGAACCACGGATCGGCGCCGTAGACGATCGGCGACGTCAGCCATTCGCTGATGACGGCGTTGCCCTTGAGCATGAGCGTCAGCGCCTTGCCGAGATCCCAGCCGTTGACGTCGAGGTCGCCCTCGATCGGCGTCTCGATGACATCGCGATCGGGCCAGGGCGTCAGATAGCGGTCGATCGGCCGGATGAAGACGAAGCGGCAATCATAGTCGCTGTCCGGCGACGGAAAGCCCCAGGCCCGGCTGCCGCTCTCGATGGCGAGCGGGACGGTCACAGCGTGATCGCGCCGGATCGCCGCGAGGCGCGCGTCGATCAGCGCGACGGTGGACGCGTCCATGCTGGCGGGGATGAAGCGGATTATGATCAAGCCCTTGAATGAAAGAGAACTAACTCGGACTGATATCATCAAGAAGCGACGCGGTGCGCAACATCCAGAGAGTGGTTGCAGCTCAGACGCGCGAACTGCCGGGCAGCATTAGTAGTCAGTTGTGCGATGAGAGCGTATCGCATATTGCGCTGAGAGCTGATGAATGGCAGCAATGGCACGTTGGGGGGCGCGATTAGGCATGGCTCGGATATCGATACGCTACTATGATGTTGGTCGCGCAGACAGGTCGCACCCGCCGCTAGCAAAGGCGCTCAAGGCGATCCACGATCTTGGTGATCCTGATACGCGAGAGCGTGATGTGGGCGAGATGCGGGTTCGGCTGGAAAAGCTATCGCCATACGGTACGGATGGATCATTCGAGGGGGAGTTTGTTCGCCTCCAGGAAGAGGGATATCCGTCGGAAGTTCATCCGGGCAAGGTCGAGCCGCTGAAGACCGACAAGCCCTTAGGTCATCATGTCGCGTTTGTTTATGATAATGGAAGAAAAGTGCTAGCCATAGAGCATGATAATAAGGCTCTTGCGCTTTCACGAATAAATACATACTTCTCTAAGTTTCCACCCAACATTATGTACATACTTACTCCTAGGCTGAGAGAGGATGCTTGGGATCGGTTTCAGGCAAGCCCTAAAACGAAATTTCAGATATCTATAGCCCGACCAGAGGAAATTGACGCTTCGGACAGGCAGGCCAACTCGCTGTATGAAAGCTTGGGGAGCTTGAGCAAGGCATACGGACCCCATCTGATCGAAATTACAATGTCTATGGGGCAGACAAGAGGGCATCTTGATAATATCATGGATATTGCAAGAGATTTAATGAAGAAAAGTAGCGACGGTGAATTGGATATCAGAAAAATACGGGCAAAGACTGAGCGCGGCGGCATCGATCAGGCAGACGAGATAAATTTACTTGACGAAATACTGAATGACGTCGTGCACTTAAAGCTGCCAAAAAACGATCCTGATGCAAGTTACAACCTTCGCGTTAGCGCGATCAAAGATGGGCTTAAGCGCGATGCCAAGCGTTCCTAAGAACTCTTACTTTGTGATGGTTGTAGAGCGGTTCTCGCCACTATTTATCGCGGTGGCCTGCATCGTGATCGCCATCGCCGAGCGTGAATGGGTGACGCAGCAAATAAATGGAGGTCGGATAAGTCTTGATGGCTTGTTCTCGGCCGTCTTTGGCTGGTCTGCCATCCAGACTGGCTTTGTATTCAGCGTTTTTGGTTTCGTTGCCACAAAAACGACCGGCTTTATAGGTGAGATTTCGCGCACCCATGCCATGCGTATATTTCATAGATATACATGGAGAGCGATGGTAGTCGGCTTTCTTCTAACGCTTTATTCGATCCCTTTAATGATATGGAAGTTCGATGTAAACCAAACCGTCCAATATTATATTGTAGTATTCTGGTTTGCCCTTTTTGGGTGGGCATTTGCCTCTTTCCTTCGGGTGGCCCTCAATTTTGGAAAGATGGTAAGCGTCCGTGACGTTGAGCGCATCCCGGGATAGGGAGGCTTGCTGCGCCGAATGTACAGTCGAAGGCACTTATCCTCAGTAAGCTTAACCAAGTCACCGTTGCCAGCTCGTGGAGACACTCCCGGGTTGTAGATGGAAGCCGGCAGGCTCGTCTGGATCGCCGAGAACCTTCCGTCAGATCGATGACATCGAACGCGGGGAGCTGATCGCGGCGTGGATGGAACTCCGGCAGGAGCGGAAGCGGACGCTGGCGGATAAAGCGCGGCAACCTGCCGCACTAAAGGAGCCGGGTCGAGGCCGCGGTGCAAAGGGAGGCGTTCGTCAGGCCGCTCGCGACTTGGGCATGCCAGAGCGGTCTGTCCGAAGGGCTTTGTCGGTAGCCGCTCTATCGACCGAAGCCAAAGAGGCAGCCCGCAAGGCGGGCGTCGCCGGCAACCAGACGGTCCTTCTAGAGGCGGCGAAAGCAGTGACGCCGGAGCTCCAGGTGGCGGCGATCCGCCGCGGTACCGAGGAGCGGCTTGCGGCAGCGCCGCCAATGGGGCTTGAAGTCGAGAGACCGCAGCGCTTTATTTTGTGACGAGCCATTGCTCGCATTGGCGACTAAGGGCCACTTTCCGTCATGATAAATGCTCCTTGGCAGACCCGGGCGCCCGACCTTGTCGCCGACGTCCGCCTCTACACCACGCAGGAGGGCGGCAGAACTTCAGCGGCTCTTTTAGGATATGGCTGTCCTTGCTTCACGTCGAAGGATCTTGCGAGAGGCGGCTGGGACGCACGCCTACAGCTTGGCGATGAGCCGTTCGAGCCGGGGACCCAGCGACGGGTCGGTTTCGTCTTTCTGACGCCAGAGGGAGCCGACGCGATCAGGCGAGCCGGTCGGTTCTATTTGTTTGAAACGCGCTTCGTGGGCGAGGGGACCGTCATCAGCTGAGCCACCTTAAGCGGACGCAGACGAGAACCTCATCCGCGAAGAACTGTCGGACGCGGAGATCGCATCCGCCATGGCGCGGCGGAAGCAGATCTATGAGGAGATATATCCAAATACCGCAGCGGCTAACATAAGGGCTGCTGGAATGAACCGATCTCTTGGTCGAGGTGACGTTGACGCCAATCTGGCGCCAACGTTTGCGAAAGCCACCGCCGAAGCGATCGGCAAGTCCGAGCGCACAGTCCAGCGGCATGTGACCCGCAGTGAGATACCACGCGCCGAGACCCTGTAGAAGATCGCCGGAGCTACCTGTTCTATCGCCCGGCTATTGCCTTGCCTGCGACACGTTCCGCACCACGCTGCGCGACCCACCGCATGCCGTCACCTTTGCCCTTGAGCTCGAGGCTCCAGCCCGTATCCATATCAATGCGAATTGTGATCTCTCCCGCGTCGCTTGTTACCACCGCGCGGAACTCACGCTGCTTATGGTCCAGGATAAATCGACCTCGCGGATCGTCCCAAAGCGTTACCGAAACGGGAAAGGATGCGAGAATGCAACCATACTCGCCTGCAACCAGCTGACCGCCAGCGGGATTTGCGAAGAGCAGGAACCCCAGAGGCTCGTTCGCATCGGTCAGCAGTTGGATTGCAGTCATGGTGCCCTGTCCATCGAAATTCGCCGTGGTTCCACGGCGGTTCCATGAGCAGGGTGGTTCCTTGGTTGCTCGATCCGAATTAGGATAAGTTATTGATTTTTAAGCTAATTTTGGTGAGCGCGCTGGGGCTCGAACCCAGGACCTACTGATTAAAAGTCAGTTGCTCTACCGGCTGAGCTACGCGCTCCCTCAAGAAGGTGCCTTGAGATACGGTCTAGACGGCTCCGGGTCAACCGTCTTGAAACGTTCCTGTGTGGAGAGCCTCGGCGAAAAGACGAACGTTGCTCGGACAACGGCCCGTTCTTGGCCTCGCCGAGGCTTGCCCCCAGTGTCATGCGGCCTCCGCCGAAAGCTGGCGCTGAGTGGGCAGTTTCGCGAGCATGGAGAGCATGCCGCGGTCCTGAAGGATGACCATGCGCTCCTTCGGCTTGAGCCAAGCGCGGGCATCCTCGATCGTCTCGGCGTCGATCAGCTTGGCGAGAGCCAGCGCATGGTCGGCCTCGATCTGGCCGCGATGACGCTTGAGCCCGCTTGGCAGGAGCATTTCATGCCAGGTGCGCACATCCGCGTCGCGATGGATCACATCCAGCGCATCCGCGTCATCGAAGCCGTCGCGCTGGAACTCGGCGTTGAGCTCGCCCGCGCGCTCGGCGATGGGCGGACGCACGGTCTCCTCCGGCGTCAGCAGCAGTCCCGCGCGCTTGAGCGCCAGGCCGAGGGCTAGGGTGCCGGCCGCCCAGGATATCGGGATGGCGAGCACCAGGCCGACGATGGTGGGGGACATCCAGCCGAACAGCGATGGCGCGATCATGAAGGCGGAAATGCCGGTGATCAGCCCGAGGATCGTGTGCATGCGATGCCTGCGCACAATATCGCGGAACGGGATCGAGCCGTCATCGCGACGCTGAGGTTGCCAGCCGGTGTCACGCCCGGCGATGATCTGGAACACCGCGCCCGACTGGATGAGCATCATGATCGGCGCCAGCAGCGCCGACAGGATGATCTCGAGCAGCGACGAGATGATGAGGCGGATGCCGCCGCCGCTCGCGCGCCTTTCCTGCCTGGTCAGGAGCATCAGGAGGAGGCCGAAAAGCTTCGGCGCCAGCAGAATGCCCATGGTCACCGCGAACAGGAACAGGGCGCGCTCGGGGTCGAAGCGCGGCCAGACGGGAAAGAGCGAGAACTCGCGCGTGAAATATTCCGGCCGCACGTAGTGCGTCTGCCAGACCAGCACGATACCGACCATGAGCTGCAGCAGCCACAGCGGCGAGGCGAGATAGGAGAAAATGCCGGTGGCGAAATGCTGCCGCGTGGCCAGTTTGAAGCCACGCGCGCCGATGACGCGCGAATGCTGCAGATTGCCCTGGCACCAGCGGCGGTCGCGCGCTGCCACGTCGATCAGCGAAGGCGGGCTCTCCTCGTAGCTGCCCGCCATTTCCGGAATCATGTAAACCGTCCAGCCGGCACGGCGGATCAGCCCGGCCTCGACGAAATCATGGCTGAGGATATGGCCGCCGAAGGGGGGCTTGCCCGGAAGGTCAGGCAAGCCGCAATGGGCAGCGAAGGCCGCCGTGCGGATGATGGCGTTATGACCCCAGTAGTTGCCGTCCTTGCCCATCCAGACCGCGAGGCCCTTGGCGATCAACGGGCCATAGACACGGGCCGCAAACTGCTGGACGCGCGCGAACAGCGTGTTGCGGTTGATGATCATCGGCAGACTCTGGATGATGCCGGCGTCCGGATCATTCTCCATGGCATGGGCGAGACGGACGATGCAGGCGCCGGTCATCAGACTGTCTGCGTCCAGGACCAGCATGTGGTCGTAGGCACCACCCCAGCGCGTTACGAAGTCGGCGATATTGCCAGCCTTCCGGTGCGTGTTCTTCACGCGGTGGCGATAATAGATGCGGCAGTCGTTGCCGTAGCGACGGCGGAGGTCGAGAAACGCCCGTTCCTCCGCCAGCCAGATATCGGGCTGCGTGGTGTCCGAGAGGATGAAATAGTCGAAATGCTGCCCGAGGCCCGTATCCTCCACGGACTCCCGGATGGCGGCGAAGGCGCTGAACACGCGCGCCGTCGACTCGTTATAGATCGGCATCACCACCGCGGTGCGCCTCGTCAGCGCCTTGGGCAATGTGTCGCGATCCCGCCGGGCGAAGAGCAATGTCGCGAAACCCAGCAGGGCGCTGGTGAAGGCAAGCGCGATCCAGGAAAAATTGATGGTGAAGAGGACGAGCAGCACCCACTGCAGCACGGTGGTACGGCTCACCGACACGACCTGGTACATTTCCCAGGCGCCGTAGCCGGTGAGGGCTGCGGCTCCGCCGAAGACGAGGATGCGCGCGAGCCAGGGCGCGCGAATCTTGTGAGGCGCGACGAAACCCCTGCGGTCTCCCGGTGACCAGGACCGCAGAGACTGCGTCGGCATGGCGAGCCGCTTTTCAGCGGGCAGAGGATCGGAAGGCAGGGCGCCCGGGGCCTCATGGGCGCGCGCTGCGTCCACCACCATGATCTCCTGCGCGGAGCTGGCTTGCTTTCCGGAGGATCTGGTCGCTGCTTCCAGGTCCTTGGTCAAGGGAGAATCGGTCATCGTCAACTCGTTCAAGCCGTCCACCGATAAAGCCATGTCTCGCCCAATGGTTTCCCTGCGTTCTCGATGACGAGGCGTAGTTCGGAAGCGGGGTCACTCCCTGGGTCCAGCTCAAAGGTTGCTCGCAAAGTTTTGCGCTCGGGATAAGGCCAAAGTTGGAGTTTGGAAATCTTGCCAGGCGTGGCGGTCACGGTTGCCTTCGCCTCGCGCAGCAGATTGGCGTCGGAGAACGCCTCCGCGCGGAAGTCGACCGCGAAGCGTGTAATACGTCCCGAACCTGTCTGGCCGACACGTGTGCCGGTCACGACAGCCAGCGCCGGACGCTCGGGCGGCGACCAGCACCAGTAGAGACGGCAGGCGAAACTCGCTTCGCCACCCGCCGCCAGTGGCTCCTTTGGACGCCAATAGGCGATGATGTTGTCGTTGAGCTCCGAATCGGTCGGGATTTCGATGAGCTGCACCTGTCCCGCGCCCCATTCCCCCAACGGTTCGAGCCACAGGCTCGGCCGGCGGTCGAAGCGCTGCCGATCGTCCTGGAAGGAGGCGTAGTCGCGGTCACGCTGCAATAGCCCAAAGCCGACGGGATTTGTATCCACGAAGGCCGAAATTTCCAGGTTGCTCGGATTGCTGACCGGCCGCCAGATCCATTCGCCGCGCCCGTTATGAATCTGCAGGCCCTTCACCTCATACACGGCGACGCGTACGTCCGGCGTTGTCGCCTGATCATTCGGCCCGAAGAGAAAGGCGCCGGTCATCGCGCCGTAGCCTACATGGTCGATCACGGCGCGCGGATACAGGCTGACCTCGAGGTCGGTGATCGTCATCTCGCCGGGCCTGAGGGTGAAACGCGCCGTGCCGGTCAGATTCTCGGAATCAAGAAGCGCGTTGATCACCATCGCGCCGGAGCCGGCCGTCGGCCGGTCGATCCAGAAGGCCCGGAAGAAAGGCACTTCCTCGCCGCGCGTATCGGCCGGCTTGAGGATCAACGTGCGGGCGAAGACACCGAACTCCTGGTTGCGCGCCCTTGCCCTGAAGAAGGTGGCACCCTGGAAGATCGCCGCCTCCCAGCTGCTGCCATTGCCGCCATCGGCCAGAACGCGAAAGCCGGAGAAGCCGAGGTCCTGATCGTCCGCCGGGGGCGGGACCTTCCCGAAGTCGAAGGCGTTTTTGCTATAGCCGATACGCCGAATGACCCCGTCCTCGACCGCGAAGATCTGCACCCGGTTGCCGTAGACGAAGCCGCGATGCAACGGCTCGACGGTGAAGCCGCGGCTCTCGCGATTCCATATGGACGATTCGGGCTTGATGCGAATCGCTGCATACTGGTCGAAGGGGAGCTTCGCGAAGGTGTCCGGCAGATCGTTCGGCAGTGGCACAAAGGGGCGCGTCGCGAGAAACTTCGCGACTTCCCCCATACGCGCGGCGTCGAATGTCTTGCCGTCACCCAGAATCTCCAGAGCGGCGTCGACCACATTTTGATTCTGTGCGCTCGCCGCGCTCGTGCCGAGAAGGCTCGCGGCCGATACCACGGCCCCGAGGCCGAGCATTTCGCGGCGATCGAGCGCAAGGCGATCAGGAGTGTTTGGGCACGGCTTTATCTCTGACACGATGGTCCACTGCTTCTTAGAGTGAGGAAGGCGCTTGGAGGGAGCGGGACTTCCAGCCGGGGCGGCTGACATTTAACATGGCTACCCATCGGGCCGCGAGGTGGATTCATGAGTGCCGCGAATGAAGTTAGACACCAAATATCGGCAAAGCTTTGACAGACACTTTAGAAATGGTCATCGGCTGTGGGTAGCCCCACCCTGGAAGGACGGTTGAACAATGACGACATCCGGTGAGCGCGCCTCCGCGCCGACTGCCAGTAAAAGCGATGAACGCCGCTGTCTGGCGGTGGTGCTGGCCGCGGGCGAAGGCACACGCATGCGTTCCCGGCGTCCCAAGGTGCTGCATGAAGTCGCCGGTCGTTCGCTCCTCGGCCATGTGCTGGCGACAACCACGGCCGCGGGCGCGGGCGAAATCACTGTTGTGGTCGGACCGGACCGCGCCGACGTGGCCGCGGCCGCGCGCAAGGCCTGGCCGGCTGCCGAGATCGTCGAGCAGCGCGAGCGCCTCGGCACGGCCCATGCGGTTTTGGCCGCCCGCGCGGCGATCACGCGCGGGGCGGACGACGTCATCATTGCCTTCGGCGACACGCCGCTTGTGACAGCAGACACATTTCGCCGGCTACGCGACGCGCTGGCCGATGGCGCCGCGGTGGTCGTGCTGGGCTTCGAGGCCGCCGACCCGACGGGCTACGGACGGCTGGTGCGCGAGGGCGACAGCCTCGTGGCGATCCGTGAGCATAAGGATGCGAGCGAGGGCGAGCGGGCGATTACGCTCTGCAACGGCGGTGTCATGGCGCTTGCCGGCGCCACGGCTGTCGAACTCCTCGAGGCTGTGGGAAACAGCAATGCCAAGGGCGAATATTACCTCACCGACGTGGTGGCGATCGCCCATGGCCGGGGCCTCGCGACCCGCGCGCTCACCGTGAGCGAGGATGAGATTCAAGGTGTGAACGATCGCGCGCAACTCGCTCAGGCGGAAGCATCTTTTCAAAAACGTCTGCGCGGCGCGGCGCTCGCCATGGGCGTCACATTGGTCGCGCCGGAGACGGTTTTTCTCGCGGCCGATACCGCCTTTGGCATGGATGTCGTCGTTGAGCCAAACGTCGTCTTCGGACCGGGCGTCACGGTCGGCGATGGCGCCGTCATCCATGCTTTTTCGCATATCGAGGGTGCGACGATCGGCGCGGGGGTCTCTGTCGGGCCGTTTGCCCGGCTGAGGCCCGGTGCCGAGCTCGGCGAAGGAGCCCGCGTCGGCAATTTCGTGGAGATCAAGGCGGCGACCCTGGGCGCCGGCGCCAAGGTCAACCACCTGACCTATATCGGCGATGCATCCATAGGCGCCGCGACAAACATCGGCGCGGGTACCATCACCTGCAATTACGACGGCTTCCGCAAGCACCGCACCACGATAGGCGCCAATGCCTTCATCGGCTCGAATTCCTCGCTCGTCGCTCCCGTGACGATCGGCGACGGGGCCTTCGTCGGCTCAGGGTCCGTCATCACCGCCGACGTGCCCCCGGACGCGCTGGCGCTCGGGCGCGGACGTCAGGCCTTGAAGGAGGGGTGGGTACCCCTTTTTAAGGAGAAGTTTGGCCCAAAGGAGGATCATTGATCGCGTTTTGAGGCAGGACACAAACGTTTATGCAACTTGATTTGGTCAGACTGCCGCGCTTCTGCTAGCCCTCACGGGCTTGGATCAAGTTGTGCAGCGAGGTGGTCGGCTGATGTGC
The DNA here is from genome assembly GCF_018398335.1 of Chelatococcus sp. HY11. Taxonomy (NCBI): domain Bacteria; kingdom Pseudomonadati; phylum Pseudomonadota; class Alphaproteobacteria; order Hyphomicrobiales; family Chelatococcaceae; genus Chelatococcus; species Chelatococcus sp. HY11. The sequence goes on along the minus strand of NZ_JAHBRX010000001.1, from coordinate 1,435,130 downwards.
GGCATCGTTGGAATTCTCGGCCGTGGGCCGGTGGCGGCGCAGGTTGTCGATGCGCTGAAGCGGCTTGAATACCGCGGCTATGATTCGGCCGGCGTCGCCACGCTCGACGGCGGCCGGCTCGACCGACGGCGCGCCGAGGGCAAGCTGCGCAATCTTGAGGAGAAGCTCGCCATCGCGCCGCTGCCGGGTGCCAGCGGCATCGGCCACACGCGCTGGGCGACCCATGGCCGCCCCAACGAAAGCAATGCCCATCCCCATGCAACGGCCCGTATAGCCGTCGTCCATAACGGCATCATCGAGAATTTCCGCGAATTGAAAGCGGAGCTCGCTGCCGAGGGGCTGGTCTTCGAGAGCGAGACCGATACGGAGGTGGTGGCGCAGCTCGTCTCACGCGAGCTCGAACGCGGCCGTTCCCCGGTCGATGCGGTCGCCGCGGTGCTGCCTCGGCTGAAGGGGGCCTTCGCGCTGGCCTTTCTCTTCACCGGCGAGGACGACCTGATGATCGGAGCCCGGCATGGCGCGCCGCTTGCCGTCGGCTATGGCCAGGGCGAGATGTATTTGGGGTCGGATGCACTGGCGCTCGCGCCCTTCACCGACAGCATCACCTATCTCGACGATGGCGATTGGGCGGTGCTGAAGCGTGCCGGCGCCACGATCCACGATCATGCGGGAAAGGTTGTCAGGCGGCCGCGTCAGCAGATCGCGCAGAGCGCTTTCATCGCCGACAAGGGCAACCATCGCCATTTCATGGCCAAGGAGATTCACGAGCAGCCGGAGGTCGTGGGCCGCACCATCGCCCATTACGTCGATCTGGCGAGCGGCCGGGTGAAACTGCCCGGCGCCTTGCCGTTCGATTTCGCAAAGCTGAGGCGTCTCGTCATTTCATCCTGCGGGACGGCTTACTACGCCGGTCTCGTCGCCAAATACTGGTTCGAGCGTCTGGCGCGGCTTCCCGTCGATATCGATGTCGCCTCCGAGTTCCGCTATCGCGAGATGCCCCTCGACGAAGGTGAACTCGCGCTGTTCATCTCCCAATCCGGCGAGACGGCCGATACGCTCGCCTCCCTGCGCTACGCCAAGGGCGAGAAGCAGCATATCCTGTCCATCGTCAATGTGCCGACCTCCACCATCGCGCGCGAAAGCGACGTGGTGATGCCGACTCTGGCGGGGCCGGAGATCGGCGTTGCCTCGACCAAGGCCTTCACCTGCCAGCTCGCGGTGCTCCTGGCGCTCGCCATCGCGGCCGGGCGCGCGCGCGGCACGTTGTCGGAGGCCGAGGAGCAGCGCTTGGTGGCGTCACTCGTTGCCGTGCCGGGCGCCATGGCGGACAGCCTCGTTCATGAACGAGAGATCGAGCAGCTCGCCCGTGAACTCGCGAAAGCCCGTGATGTCCTCTATCTCGGCCGGGGACCGGCATTTCCGCTGGCGCTCGAGGGCGCGCTCAAGCTCAAGGAGATTTCCTACATCCACGCCGAGGGCTACGCGGCTGGCGAGTTGAAGCACGGCCCGATCGCCCTCATTGACGAGAGCATGCCCGTCATCGTGCTTGCGCCGCACGATGGCGTTTTCGACAAGACCGTCTCCAACGTGCAGGAAGTGGCCGCGCGTGGCGGCAAGATCATTCTGATCGGCGAGGAACGGGCAGTCGAGGAGACGGGCGTAACAGCCTTCGCCGCCATAGGCATGCCACCGCTCGATCCGGTCATCGCGCCGATCGTCTATGCAGTGCCGGTGCAACTCCTCGCCTATCACACCGCCGTGGTGATGGGTAAGGACGTCGACCAGCCCCGGAACCTTGCCAAATCGGTCACCGTCGAATAGGCATTCGAGGTTTTCCGATATAACGCCGGCGTGATCCTGCCGCGCTGCAACAAAGCGCAAAAGCGTGCTAACCTGCGGACAGGGCCGTGCATTGGCACGGCCCAATGGGGGCTGGTACCGCAGAGAAGGCTCGGCTTTGACCGACGGCAATCGTGACGAGAGGCAGCCGGGTGGGGTGACCGATGGCGCGCTCCTGCCGAGTGCCCATGATGTCGTACGTGACATGACGACACTGAGTGGACCCACGACCGTGGGCGCACGGCTGAAGACCTATTTTTTCACGGGCCTCATCGTGGCGGGGCCGCTCGCCATCACCGCCTATATCATCTGGTGGCTGGTCACTTTGGTGGATGGCTGGGTCAAGCCTCTGATCCCCTTGTCCTATCTGCCGGAAACCTATCTGCCCTTCGCTATTCCGGGCTTCGGCCTGATCGTGGCCTTCGTGGGGCTGACGCTGCTCGGCTTCCTCACAGCGGGTCTCGTCGGCCGCACGCTCCTGAATTTCGGCGAGCGCATTCTGGCGCGCATGCCGGTGGTGCGTGGGCTCTACAAGGGCGTGAAGCAGGTCTTCGAGACCATCTTCTCCCAGTCCGGGAGTTCCTTTCGGAAGGTCGGGCTGGTGCAGTTCCCGGCGCCGGGCATGTGGTCCATCGTCTTCCTCTCGGCGCCGCCCTCTGAGGAGATGGCCTCGCACATGCCGGAAGCGGGCGACTATGTCAGCGCCTTCATGCCCTGCACGCCCAATCCCACCACCGGCTTCTTCTTCTTCGTGCCGCGCAAGGACCTGATCGAGGTTTCGATCAGCGTCGAGGATGCCGCCAAGCTGATCATGTCGGCAGGCATGATCCAGCCCGTCGCGAATGCCCAGGCCAAGCTCGCGCAACTCGCGGAAACCGCGCGCCTCACCGCCGATCCGGTGCCATCAACACGCATCGCCGAGAAGGTCGAATAGGCGAGGGGGCGTTCAGCCCGCGCCTCGCAGCAGCCGGATCGCCTCGTCGCGCTCGAACAGGTACAACAGGAAGCGCAGGGCCTCGCCGCGCGGCCCGATGAGTTTCGGGTCCTTCTCCAGGATGAGCCGCGCGTCGTCGCGCGCGGCCGCAATGAGGTCGGCGTCCTGGTCGACCCGGGCGAGCTTGAAATCAGGCGCCCCTGACTGGCGCGTGCCGAGGATTTCCCCTTCCCCGCGCAGCTTCAGGTCTTCCTCCGCGATGCGGAAGCCATCCTCCGTCTCGCGGATGACGCCGAGGCGCGCCTTGGCGACCTCACCGAGCGGCGCCTTGTAGAGAAGGAGGCAGCTTGACCGCTCGGCGCCGCGCCCGACGCGCCCCCTGAGCTGGTGAAGCTGGGCGAGGCCGAAGCGCTCGGCATGCTCGATCACCATGATGGTTGCTTCCGGCACGTCGACGCCGACCTCGATCACGGTGGTCGCGACGAGGATGCGCGTCTCGCCGCGCTGGAAGGCCCCCATGGCGGCGTCCTTGTCGCGGCCGGCCATCTTGCCGTGCAGAAGCCCGACCTGATCGCCGAAGAACTGCCGGAGCATGGCATGCCGCTCCTCGACCGCGGCCACGTCGAGTGTCTCGGATTCGGCGACGAGCGGACAGACCCAGTAGACCCGGGCGCCCTGCTTGAGCGCGCGCCCGATGCCGGCCACGACCTCATCGAGACGGTCGAGCGGCAGCGCGCGGGTATCGATCGGCTTTCGGCCGGCCGGCTTTTCGCTGAGGATCGAGATATCCATGTCGCCGAAATAGCTCAGCACGAGAGAACGCGGGATCGGCGTCGCGGTCATGACGAGAAGGTCGACGGCCTCGCCCTTGGCGCCGAGCGCGAAGCGCTGGTGGACGCCGAAGCGATGCTGCTCGTCGATAACGGCAAAGCCGAGGTCCTGGAAAGTCACGCCCTCCTGAAACAGGGCATGCGTGCCGACGACGAGGTTCAACTCGCCGCTGGCGAGCTTGGCGATGGTCTTCGCGCGCTCGGCCCCTTTGTCCCGCCCCGTCAGGAGCCCGACTTCGATGCCGGCGGCCGCGGCGAGCGGCGCGAGACGCGCGTGATGCTGCCGGGCGAGGATCTCCGTGGGCGCCATCAGCGCCGCCTGGCGGCCCGCCTCGGCGGCGCTCGCCATGGCAAGCAACGCCACCACGGTTTTGCCGGAGCCGACGTCGCCCTGAAGCAGGCGCACCATGCGGTGAGGGGAGGTGAGATCGGCGCGGATATCGGCGACAGCCTTCTCCTGCGACGCCGTCAGCGCGAAGGGCAGATGCGACCGGATCGCGTCGGCCATATGCCCGTCGATGGCGAGGCTGCGCCCGGTCCGCCGCCGTCCCTGCGCGCGCATCAGCGCGAGTGCAAGCTGGGTGGCAAGCAGTTCGTCATAGGCCAGACGCCGGCGTGCCGGCGCCTCGGGTGCGAAGGGCGCCATATCGATCGGATGGTGCAGGGTCCGCAAGGCGGTGTCGAAGGCCGGAAACCCCCGCGCCTGGATCCAGGCGCTGTCCTGCCATTCAGGCAGAGAGGGAACGCGCTCCAGCGCGCCGCCGGCGATGCGCGCGACATAGCGGGCCGACAGGCCCTCGGTGAGACCATAGACGGGCTCAACGGGGGGGAGTTTGTCAGCCTCGTCAGCATCGAGGACCCGGTCCGGATGCACCATCTGCCGGTGCCCGTCCCACAGCTCGATCTTGCCGGACACGAGGCGCTTGGCGCCGAGCGGCAGCATCTTGTCGAGCCGCGCCTGCGTCATGTTGAAGAAGGCAAGCGTCACATCGCCGGTGTCGTCCTCCACCACGACGCGGAAGGGCGCGCGGCTGCGCCCGGGCGGTGGCGGGCGATGCTCGGTTACCGTGACCTCCAGCGTCACGACTTCGCCTGGCACCGCTTCCGCGATGGTCGGGCGCGCGCGCCGGTCGATGCCGTTGTGAGGCAGATGGAAGAGCAGGTCGATGACCCGTGCGTCACCAGGCGCTGTATCGAGCAGCCGCGAGAACAGCTGCGCCATACGCGGGCCGACGCCGCTCAGGGCCGACAATGGGGCGAAGAGGGGATCGAGGACGTTGGGACGCATGGAGGTTTCCATGTCGGAAAGTTCCGTCGGTGTAAACCTCCCTGCGACGGTTCCTTATTGCCTGCGTCGTTCTGTGGCCGGGCATGCCAGAACTCTGCGCTGCTGTATGGCCCATGGTTGGAGAAATTCGGTTTCGGGACTGAGGCGGGCCACCTCGAAGAACTGACAACAGTTCTTCGACAAATTTCTTTTCAGGATGAGGTGATGGGCCTCCCCGTCTATGCGGACGGAAATGTGAGGCCGCGCGTCGCCGCCGCGATCCAGCCCGGCTTTGACATGAGGGCCAGCATTGACGATCAATGTCTCTGTCTGTAAAGCTCTTCTAATGAAGTGATACTTCTTTGCGGCTTACAGAATTAATTCTTCCGTTATCGTGTTGCTGAATCGATAGTCTTTCTGCCATTCTGGAGGCCAATTTCTTTATGGGATTTCATCCATATATGATATCATTTTTTTTCTGAAAATATCTATTCCAATATTGGATTATAGTTCAATTTATTCTGAATTTTAGTGCTGCGCATTTATCGCATGGCATCCGCAGATCTGCAGGCGCGCGTAACCGTTCGCACGGACTGACATTGATCGCGATAGGGCGTATAGGCTGCGTGAGATCGCATCAGAGGAGTGGTTTATGGACACCGAAAGCGATGTGCATGCGGTCCGGCTACGCCGGCTGAAGTTTCGCGCCTGGCATCGCGGCATGCGGGAGATGGACCTTATCTTTGGCCGTTTCGCCGATGCTAAGCTTCCAGAACTCGATGAGGCCGATCTGGCCGCTTTCGAGAGCCTGCTCGACGAGCAGGACAAGGACATCTTCTCCTGGTACTGCGGCGAGGTACCCCTTCCGCTGCACTACGACACGCCGTTCTTCGCCAAGTTGCGCGCCTTTCCTGTCCATCGGATGTGAGGACGCCTGCGCGTATTCTCTCGACGTCGGAGAGATGAACGATCCGTTGGGACGATCGCGTGTGATTTCCGGTATCGCGTAACAGCGGGAAGGGAAATCATCACCCTGAAATCCCTGCTTGATCGGCACGGCTTGCACTCACCGCGCTCTTGCGGCCTTCCTCGGGAATGAAACGAAGCGATCAGGCCAGAGATGTCCGCACCGATCAATGCTGATCGGCGGTTGTGATGCGGATCTCGTAGAGCACGGCCTGCGTGGAGGGGCTTATAGTGAGAGGCCTGTCGGAGGCAGCTATCACAAGAACATCTCCGTCCGTCATCAGCGTATGAAGACTATTGATCGCGGCGTCGCCGCCCTTGGCCAGCACAAGCGTTGCAGAGGACTCTCGCGGGTTGATCCGCAGGTTAACGCCGCGATGGCGGGTGACGGTGGCGGTGGCGCGGCCGCGCCGCACCATGACATTGAGATCGAGCAGGGCGGTTTCCACAGCCTCGGCGATCGTCGGCACATCAGCGGCGAAGGCGAACGGCGTGCTTGTGTCGTCGAGGGTGCGGGCGGGAGCATCACCTGTCCGCAGTGTCATGGGCCCCCCTGACAGCACGGTCAGGATGCGGTCACAGCCAGGGAAGGCCGAGAACGGCCCCGACGCCTCGACGCGGGCCATGCTGACCCGCCAGTCGAAGGCATCAAGCGCCGCGCCCTCCGGGGCGGCAGCCACCTCGTAGGTGACGCCGCCGCCGTTCTTCCACGGCATCTTCCTGTGGTCGCGCTGTTTCAGAAGACGCATGGCGTGTGGCCTCGGAGTGAGGGCGTTACAGGGATGGTAGATCGAGCCCGTTCTCGCGGGCGCAATCGATGGCGATGTCGTAGCCCGCATCCGCGTGGCGCATCACACCGGTGGCCGGATCGTTCCACAGCACGCGCGCCAGCCGCGCATCCGCCTCGGGCGAGCCGTCGCAGACGATGACCATACCGGCATGCTGGGAGAAGCCCATGCCGACGCCGCCGCCATGGTGCAGCGACACCCAGGTCGCGCCGGAGGCGGTGTTGAGGAGCGCGTTCAGCAGCGGCCAGTCGGACACGGCGTCCGAGCCATCACGCATGGCTTCGGTCTCGCGGTTCGGCGAGGCGACGGAGCCGGAATCGAGGTGATCGCGACCGATGACGATGGGCGCCTTCAGCTCGCCGTTACGCACCATTTCGTTGAAGGCAAGGCCGAGCCGGTGGCGGTCGCCGAGGCCGACCCAGCAGATGCGTGCCGGCAGGCCCTGGAACTTGATGCGCTCGCCGGCCATGTCGAGCCAGTTGTGGAGATGGGCGTTGTCCGGGATGAGCTCCTTCACCTTGGCGTCCGTCCGGGCGATATCCTCGGGATCGCCCGAGAGAGCCGCCCAGCGGAAGGGACCGATGCCGCGGCAGAACAGCGGCCGGATATAGGCCGGCACGAAGCCGGGGAAGTCGAACGCGTTCGCGACGCCTTCCTCCAGCGCCATCTGGCGGATGTTGTTGCCGTAGTCGACGGTCGGGATGCCGGCGTGGAAAAAGTCGAGCATCGCCTTCACATGCACGGCCATTGAGGCCTTGGCGGCTTTGGCGACGCCCTTGGGGTCGGACTGGCGGCGCTCTTCCCACTCGGCCAGCGTCCAGCCGGCCGGGAGATAGCCGTTGACCGGGTCATGGGCGGACGTTTGGTCGGTGACCGCGTCGGGCTTGATGCCGCGCTTGACCATCTCGGGCAGGATTTCGGCCGCATTGCCGAGGAGGGCCACCGAGATTGGCTTCTTGTCCGCGCAGGACTTCTCGATGATCGCCAGAGCTTCGTCCAGCGTATCGGCCTTCACGTCAACATAGCCCGTGCGCAGGCGGAAATCGATGCGGCTCGGCTGGCATTCAATGGCGAGGCACGAGGCGCCGGCCATGGTCGCGGCAAGCGGCTGCGCGCCACCCATGCCGCCGAGACCGGCGGTCAGGATCCACTTGCCGGAGAGGTCGCCACCGAAATGCTGGCGGCCCATCTCGACGAAGGTCTCGTAGGTGCCCTGCACGATCCCTTGGGCACCGATATAGATCCAGGAGCCCGCGGTCATCTGGCCGTACATGGCCAGGCCCTTCTTGTCGAGCTCGTTGAAATGGTCCCAGTTCGCCCAGTGCGGCACGAGGTTGGAGTTGGCGATGAGGACGCGCGGCGCATCCTTGTGAGTGCGGAACACGCCGACCGGTTTGCCGGACTGGACAAGCAGGGTCTGGTCGTCCTCGAGCCGGCGCAGCGCGGCGACGATGCGGTCGAAGCTCTCCCAGTCGCGCGCGGCGCGGCCGATGCCGCCATAGACGACGAGCTCCTGCGGCTTCTCGGCGACATCGGGATCGAGGTTGTTCATCAGCATGCGCAAAGGGGCCTCGGTCAGCCAGCTCTTGGCGCTGATCTCGGGGCCGCGCGGGGCGCGGATCACGCGGGCATTGTCGATGCGGGTCTGTGTCGTCATGGGAGCGGTCCTCTCACGAACGCGCGAAGGCGAGTACGGATGTCAGCAATGGGTTGAGGAAGGCGCGCATGGGCGCCGCATAGGCGGGGTCGTAAGGAGAGGGCCAGTTGGCCTCGTCCACGGCGGCGGGCTCGTGCATGTAACCCCGGCAGCCGAGCTCCATCTGGACGGCGTGAATTCCAGCCTCTGGCCGACTGTGATGACGCGTGATCCAGCCGCCCTTGAAGCGTCCGTTGAGGACGCTGGTCTGGCCAGATGCTGCGCAGGCCTCGGCAACGAGCTTCTCGAGTGCTGGGGCGCAGCTCTTGCCGCTGTTGGTACCGATGTTGAACTGCGGCAGCTCGCCATCGAACAGCCGGGGAATGGTCGAGCGGATCGAGTGGCAATCATAGAGCACGACCTTGGGGTGGGCCGCGCGCAGACGCTGGAGCTCCGCGGCGAGAGCCGCGTGATAGGGCTCGAAATAAGCCGCGCGGCGTGCGGCGACATCAGCCTCGGAAGGCGCGGCGCCGGCCTTGTACAGCGGCTCGCCGTCGAAGCTCGTCGTCGGGCAGAGCTCGGTCGTCGCCTGCCCGGGATAGAGTGACGCGCCGCTCGGGTCGCGGTTGACGTCGATCACCGTGCGCGAGATCGCCGTGTGGATGATCGTTGCGTCGAGATCGACGGCGAAGTCATAGAGCTTGTCGATCCACCAGTCGGCATCCTTGCGGGCGAGCCACGGCGAAACAAGCTTGCTCTCGATCTCGGCCGGTATTTCCGTGCCTGTATGAGGCAGGCTGACGATAAGCGGAGCGTTGCCCCGCCTTATGCTGAGCCAGGGGGGTGAGGTCTCCGCCATGCTCAGCCCTCCAGGCCGGGCAGGGTGTGATTGGCCGCCTTGATGACCTCGCCGGCGGTGATGAGCGCGTTGGCCGCTGCCATGTCCGGGTGGAAATAGCGGTCGTCTTCGAGCGTCGGCACGTCACGGCGCAGCCGCGCGCGCACGGCTTCGAGGGCCGCGCTCGAGGCGAGCGGCTTATGAAAGTCGCAGCCCTGGGCGGCCGCCAGCAGCTCGATGCCGAGCACGCCCGTGAGGTTCTCGGCCATGCGGATGAGGCGGCGCGCCCCATGGGCCGCCATGGAAACATGGTCTTCCTGGTTGGCCGATGTCGGGATGGAATCGACGCTCGCCGGGAAGGCGCTCTGCTTGTTCTCGGAGACGAGGGCGGCCGCCGTCACCTGCGGGATCATGAAGCCGGAGTTGAGGCCGGGCTTTGGCGTGAGGAAGGCCGGCAGGCGCGACAGCGCGGGGTCGGTCAGGAGCGTGATGCGACGCTCCGACAAGGAACCGATCTCGCAGATGGCCATGGCGATCATGTCCGCCGCGAAGGCCACGGGCTCGGCGTGGAAGTTGCCGCCGGAGATCACCTCGCCGTCCTCGGCGAAGACGAGCGGATTGTCCGAGACGCCGTTCGCCTCGATGGTCAGCGTGGTGGCGGCCTGGCGCAGGAGGTCGAGGCATGCGCCCATCACCTGAGGCTGGCAGCGCAGGCAATAGGGGTCCTGCACCCGGTCATCGCCTGTGAGGTGCGACTGACGGATGGCGCTCCCCTCCATCAGGGAGAGCAGAACGGCACCCACCTCGCGCTGGCCGGCGTGGCCACGCAGGTCATGGATGCGCCGATCGAAGGGGGCATCCGAGCCACGGGCCGCGTCGGTCGACAGGGCTCCGGTGATCAGCGCCGTCTGGAACAGGCGCTCGGCCTCAAAGAGGCCGGCAAGCGCGTTGGCGGTCGAGAACTGGGTGCCGTTGAGAAGGGCGAGCCCTTCCTTGGCGCCGAGCGTCAGCGGCTTGAGGCCAGCCTGTTCCAGCGCCTTGGTGGCCGGCATCCGCACGCCGTCGACAAAGGCCTCGCCGACGCCGATCATGACCGTCGTCATATGGGCGAGGGGGGCGAGGTCGCCCGAGGCGCCGACCGAGCCCTGCGCCGGCACGACCGGGGTGATGCCCTTGTCGAGGAAGGCGAGCAGCAGGTCGATGGTCTCCAGCTTCACGCCGGAGGCGCCGCGCGCCAGGCTTGCGAGCTTCAGCGCCATCATCAGCCGCGCGACGGGCACCGGCATCGGCTCGCCGACGCCGGCGGCGTGGGAGAGCACGATGTTGCGCTGCAAGGTCTCCAGTTCGTCGAGGCCGATCTGGATCGAGGCGAGCTTCCCGAAGCCGGTATTGATGCCGTAGATCGGCTCGCCCTTGGCGACGATGGTGGCAACGGCCTCGGCGGAACGGGCGATGGCGGGGCGCACGCCCGGGTCGAGCGCAACGCGCGCGCCGCGATAGATGGCGCGCCAGGCGTCCAGCGGGATCCGGCCGGGCTCAAGAGTAATCGCAGTCATTGTGCTCTCCATACGCGCGCATGGAGTGGGCTGAACCCCATGCGATAAACGAGTTCTGCGGGACGCTCGATGTCCCAGATGGCGAGATCGCACTGCTTGCCGACCTCGATGGTGCCGACGCGGTCGAGCCGGCCGAGGGCGCGCGCGGCCTCGCGCGTCACGCCGAGCAGGCATTCGTCGACGGTCATGCGCATCAGGGTCGCGGCCATGTTCATGGCGAGCAGCAACGAGGTCAGCGGTGAGGTGCCGGGATTGCAGTCGGTCGCGACGGCCATCGGCGTGCCGTGCCGGCGGAAAGAATCGATCGGCGGCTTGTGCGTTTCCCGAAGGAAGTAAAAGGCGCCGGGCAGGATGACCGCGACCGTGCCTGCGGCCGCCATGGCGGCCGCACCCTCGTCGCTCGTATATTCGAGATGATCGGCGGACAGCGCACCGAGGCGCGCGGCAAGCGCTGCGCCGCCGAGATCCGACAATTGGTCGGCGTGGATCTTTACAGGCAGGCCGAGCGCTGCGGCCGCCTTGAAGAAGCGCTCGCACTGGGCGGGCGAGAAGGCGATGCCCTCGCAGAAGGCGTCCACCGCGTCCGCCAGCTTCTCATCAGCGACGCGCGGGAGGATGTCCTGGACCAGCACATTGATGAAGCGGTCCTTGTCGTCAAACTCGCGCGGAAGCGCATGCGCGCCAAGGAATGTCGTCACGATGTTAGCGTGCCGCAAGCCGCCGAGACGGCGCGCGGCCCGCAGCTGCTTCAGCTCCGCGTCCGCCGAGAGGCCATAGCCGGATTTGACCTCCACGGTCGTGACGCCATCCGCCATCAGCCGGTCGAGCCGCGCGAGGCTCGCGGTCACCAGAGCGTCCTCACTCGCGGTTCGGGTCGCCGTCACGGTGGAGTTGATGCCACCGCCCGCCCGCGAGATTTCCTCGTAGCTCACGCCGGCAAGGCGCAGCTCGAACTCATGGCTGCGGTCGCCGCCGAAAACGAGATGGGTGTGGCAATCGATCAAGCCCGGCGTGATCCAGCGGCCTTCGCAGTCGATGCGCTCCGCGTCGGGAAGCGCCGGCAGATCAGCGGCATCGCCGACATGGACGATCCGCCCGCCCTCGGCAGCGATCGCCGCGCCCTCGATGATGCCGAGACCCTCGCGGTCGGGAGCCATTGTTGCGATGCGCGCGTTCAGCCAGATGCGGGGGGCCGTCTGGGATATGGCGCGAGTTGCGTCATTGGCCGTTGTTTCGCCTGCCATGGTTTTCACCCTCTGCTGGTCTGGCGGAAGTTGGGCTATAATGCCTATACATATTCTTTGTATAGACATATAAGATGCTGTCAAGCGCAGTCGATGGGAGAGTGACATGGTTCTGTGGTTTCAATCGGCCCTGACGGCGGACGGCTGGCAGGACGGCGTTCGCCTCCATATCGAGGCCGGTCAGATCGCCGCGCTGGAGAAGGGCGTCTTCGCCGAGCCCGGTGATGAGCGCCATGCCATCGGCTTGCCCGGCATGCCGAACCTCCACAGCCACGCCTTCCAGCGCGGCATGGCGGGTCTTGCCGAGGTGCGCGGCGACAGTCGCGACAGCTTCTGGAGCTGGCGGCAGGTGATGTACCGCTTCCTCGACCGGCTGACGCCCGAGGACGTGGAGGCCATCGCGGCGCTCGCCTATGCCGAGATGCTGGAGGCGGGCTTCACCCGCGTCGGCGAATTCCACTATCTGCACCACGGCTGTGACGGCGCGGCTTATGCCGATATCGGCGAGCTGAGCGCGCGGATCGCCGCCGCCGCCGAAGCCACCGGCATCGGTCTGACCTTGCTGCCCGTGTTCTATGCCCATGCCGGTTTCGGCGGGCAGGCGCCGACGGAGGGCCAGCGCCGCTTCATCAATTCGCTCGATCAATTCGGACTGTTGATGGAGCGCGCGCGGGCGAGCATCAAGGATCTGCCCGCCGCCAACATGGGTCTGGCCCCCCACAGCCTTCGAGCCGTCACGGCGGACGAACTGGTGGAGGTCCTGCAGCTCGCGCCGGAAGGGCCGCTCCACATCCACGTTGCCGAGCAGGTGAAGGAGGTCGAGGACAGCGTCGCCTTCAGCGGCAAGCGGCCGGTGGAATGGCTGATCGAGGCGATGGCCGCGAACGGCGCGCCGATCGACCGGCGCTGGTGCCTGATCCACGCCACCCATATGACCGAGGTCGAGACGATGGCGCTCGCCGCGAGCGGCGCGACCGCAGGGCTCTGTCCCTTGACCGAGGCCAATCTGGGCGACGGAATTTTTCCGGCCGATCGTTTTGTCGGCGCGGGCGGTTATTATGGTGTCGGCACTGATTCCAACATTCTGATCGATGTGCCCGGGGAGCTCGCCATGCTCGAATACAGCCAGCGACTGGCGCTGCGCAGCCGCAATGTGATGGCGGCCGGTGCTAACCGATCGACCGGGGCGAGCCTGTTCAACGCGGCACGCCGGGGGGGCGCGCGGGCGCTCGGCGTGGCGCAGGCGGATCTCGCGGTCGGGGCGCCGGCCGACATCGTCTCCCTCGAGGCGTCAGCCTTCGCGGACGGGCAGCGTGAGGACCGTTTCATCGACAGCTGGATCTTTGCCGCGCGCCGTCCCATTGTGGACTGCGTCTGGCGCCATGGTCGGCCGGTAGTCAAGGCTGGGCGCCATATGGCGCGTGATGCCATCGCGGCGCGCTACCAGGCGACGCTCGCCAAGGTGCTGGCTGAATGAATGACGGTGCCGCTCCTGATGTCACTACGCCGCTGAAGCGCGGGCAGCCCGACTCCATTCACCAGCGGATCAGGGCCGATATCGAGGGCAACATCGTGTCAGGCGTCTGGCCGCCGGGCTACCGCATCCCTTTCGAACATGAGCTGATGCAGGAATATGGCTGCTCGCGCATGACCGTGAACAAGGTGATGTCGCGGCTGGCGGAAATCGGCCTGATCGAGCGGCGGCGGCGCGCCGGGTCCTTCGTGGCACGGCCGCAAGTCCAGTCAGCCGTGCTGGAAATCCCCGATATCAAGGCCGAGATCATCAGGCGCGGCCAGAGCTATCGCTACGAGCTCCTTTCGAGCCGCCGCCGGCGCGCCACGCGAGAGGATCGGGAACTCCTGGTCGTCGAGGCAGGGACGGACGTTCTCGTCCTGACCTGCCGCCACGTGGCGGCAGGCGTGCCCTTCGCCTTCGAGGAACGGCGCCTCAATCTCGCCGCCGTGCCCCTGGCCGCCGAGGTCGACTTTGCGCAGGAGCCGCCCGGCACATGGCTGCTCGGCCACGTGCCCTGGACGCAGGCCGAGCACCGCATCCGCTCGCTCAATGCCGGCGAAGCCTATGCGGAGCCGCTCGAAATATCGCCGGAGACGGCCTGCCTCGTCGTCGAGCGCCGCACCTGGCGCGGTGGCGAATCGATCACCCACGCCCGCCAGGTTTTCCCCGGCAGCCTCTACTACATGTCGGCGACCTTCACGCCGGCGCAGGAATAGGGTCGGGGAGCATCCTTCCGTCATGGCCGGGCTCGTCCCGTCTATCCCGATGAGGTGAAGTGCTGCGGCCGCCGCTTCTCACCTCTCCCCGTCGGGGAGAGGTCGGACGCGTAGCGTCCGGGTGAGGGGAAGCGTGCCGGCGCCGGTTGTGGACCCTCACCCTGTCCCTCTCCCAATCGGGAGAGGGAACGCCAGCGATTCGCCCCGCAGCCTATATGGGGCGCTTGTTACCTCTCCCCGGCGGGGAGAGGTCGTGCCGCAGGCACGGGTGAGGGGACGCCTTCGGCGAAGGCAAAAAAGTTAAACCCCGTCCTCGTACCAGGTGCGGCCGTCGCGTTCGATCAAGGCGATGGCGGCTGAGGGGCCCCAGGTGCCGGCTGTGTAGGGCTTCGGCCCCTCGGTCGTGTTGCGCCAGGCGTCGATGATCGGGTCGACCCAGGTCCAGGCGGCCTCCACCTCGTCGCGGCGCATGAACAGGGTCTGGTTGCCGCGTACCACATCAAGGATCAGCCGCTCATAGGCGTCCGGATTGCGCGCGCCAAAGGCTTCCGCGAAGGTCATGTCGAGCGGCACGTGCTGGAGGCGCATGCCGCCGGGGCCGGGATCCTTGATCATCAGCCACAGCTTCACGCCCTCGTCGGGCTGCAGGCGGATGACGAGCCGGTTGCTCTCGATGTCCCCGGCATCATTGCCGAACATCGAATGCGGGATCTTGCGGAAGGTGACGACGATCTCGGACACGCGGCCCGCCAGCCGCTTGCCGGTGCGCAGATAGAAGGGCACGCCCGCCCAGCGCCAGTTGGCGATCTCGGCCTTGAGCGCGACAAAGGTCGCGGTGCGGCTCGATGGCGCGCCAAGTTCCTCCAGAAAGCCCGGCACGGCCCCGCCGGCGGAGGCGCCCGCCCGGTACTGGCCGCGCACCGTGAGAGCGGCGGCGTTGGTGGCATCAATGGGGACGAGGGACTTCAACACCTTGAGCTTCTCGTCGCGTACGGAATCGGCGGCGATCGAAGTGGGCGGCTCCATGGCCACAAGGCAGAGAAGCTGCAGGATGTGGTTCTGCACCATGTCGCGCATCGCGCCGGCCGTCTCGTAATAGCCGGCCCGCCCCTCGAGCCCGAGCGACTCGGCGACCGTGATCTGCACATGATCGATATGGGCGGCGTTCCACACCGGCTCGAACAGCGTATTGGCGAAGCGAAGCGCCATCAGGTTCTGCACCGTCTCCTTACCGAGGTAATGGTCGATGCGGTAGACGCTCTCCTCGGGGAAGACTTTGCCGACGGCGTCGTTGACAGCCCGCGCCGAAGCCAGATCCTTGCCGATAGGCTTTTCCACGACCACGCGGGTATGCTCGTCCACGAAGCCATGGCTGCCGATGCGTTCGCAGATCGGCCCGAAGAGATCCGGTCCGGTCGCGAGATAGAACACGCGGATATGGCCGCTGTCGCCGGACAGGCGCTCGCCGAGTTTGTCCCAGCCCCGATCAGAGCCCGCCTCCGTGCTGACATAGGACAGGCGGTGGAGGAAACGGCCGAGGGGTTCTTCCTGCAGCTCGTGCGCGGGCACGTGGTCGGCGATCGCCTTGCGGGCGAAGGCCTGGAATTCCGCGTCACTCAAGTCGCGCCTGGACGTGCCGATGATAACGGCGTCGTCGGGCAGCTGTCCCGCGAGGTCACGATGGAAGAGGGCGGGCAGGAGCTTGCGCTGGGCGAGGTCGCCCGTCGCCCCGAAGATGACGAGTGTGAATGGCGGTACCGGGATCACGCGACTGGCCATGCGGACATTTTCTCCTCACATACTCCGGCGGCTGCGCCGTGCTCGTTCCCACAAGATTGCATCGCAGATGCCCTTTGGTCACGCCGCCTTCTTGCGCTCGGCGATCCGTGCCAGATCGCGCATGATGACGGTCGTTCCCTTGAGGCGATGAGCCGGTGTCGCGAAATCGTCGATGAAGACGATGCGCATGTCCGGCCGTACCTTGGCGAGCGAACCTTGTTCCGCGACATAGGCGACGAGCCCTTCGGGATTGGCGAAGGCGTTGTCGCGGAACGAGACGATGACGCCCTTCGGCCCCGCCTCGACCTTCTCCACATTGGCCCGGCGGCACAAGGCCTTGATCGAGACGATCTTGAGAAGCTGCTCCACTTCTTCCGGCAGCTTGCCGAAGCGGTCGATGAGCTCGGCGCCGAAGCCCTCTATCTCGGCGTCGGTGTCGAGCGTCGACAACCGCCGATAGAGTTCGAGCCGCACGTCGAGGTCCGGCACGAAGCTGTCGGGGATCATCACCGGCGTGCCGATGGTGATCGTCGGCGACCAGGCTTCCTCTTCCGCCTCCTCGACACCCGCCTTGAGCTGGGCGACCGCCTCTTCCAGCATCTGCTGGTAGAGCTCGTAGCCGACTTCCTTGATATGGCCCGACTGCTCCTCACCGAGGAGGTTGCCGGCGCCGCGGATATCGAGATCGTGGCTGGCAAGCTGGAAGCCCGCCCCGAGCGTGTCGAGCGACTGCAGCACCTTGAGGCGCCTCTCGGCACTCTGGGTCAGCCGCCGGTTGGCAGGCACCGTCAGCAGCGCATAAGCGCGCAATTTCGCGCGACCGACACGGCCGCGCAGCTGATAGAGCTGCGCGAGACCGAACATGTCGGCGCGATGGACGATCAGCGTGTTGGCGCGCGGAATGTCGAGGCCTGACTCGACGATGGTGGTCGACAACAGGAGGTCGAACTTGCCCTCGTAGAAGGCCGTCATCACATCCTCGAGCTGGCCCGCGGCCATCTGGCCGTGCGCCACGGCCACCTTGACCTCGGGCACCTCGCGGTCGAGGAAGGACTTCACTTCCGCCAGATCGTCGATGCGGGGACAGACGTAGAACGACTGGCCGCCGCGATAGCGCTCGCGCAGCAGCGCCTCGCGCACCGAGAGCGGATCGAAGGGCGAAATGAAGGTGCGGACAGCCAGCCGATCGACCGGCGGAGTCGCGATCAGTGACAGCTCGCGCACGCCAGTCAGCGCCAGTTGCAGCGTGCGCGGGATGGGTGTCGCTGTCAGCGTCAGCACGTGCACCTCGGCGCGCAGATCCTTCAGGCGCTCCTTGTGGCTGACACCGAAATGCTGCTCCTCGTCCACGATGATGAGGCCGAGTTCCTTGAAGCGGATGGCCTTTCCGAGAAGGGCGTGGGTGCCGACCACGATATCGACGGTGCCATCGGCGAGGCCGGCTTTTACAGCTTTCAGCTCAGCCGTCGGCACGAAGCGTGAGGCTTGCGCGACCTTGATCGGCAGGCCCTGGAACCGTTCCTCGAAGGCGCGGTAGTGCTGGCGCGCCAGAAGCGTCGTCGGCACGACGACCGCGACCTGCCGGCCGGAGAGGGCGACCGTGAAGGCCGCACGCAGGGCGACTTCCGTCTTGCCGAAGCCGACGTCGCCGCAGACGAGGCGATCCATCGGGCGGCCCGAGGACAAGTCCTCCAGCACCGCATCGATGGCGTTCTGCTGGTCCTCGGTCTCGTCGTAGGGGAAGCGCGCCGCGAATTCGTCATAGAGGCCATGCGGCGGGACGATGCGCGGGGCTTCCTTCAGGGCGCGGGCGGCGGCGACCTTGATGAGCGCGCTGGCCATCTCGCGGATGCGCTGCTTGAGCTTGGCCTTGCGTGCCTGCCAGGCGGCTCCGCCGAGCTTGTCGAGCGCAACCTCGGTGTCCTCGGAGCCGTAGCGCGAGAGCAGGTCGATGTTCTCGACCGGCAGATAGAGCTTATCGCCGCCGAGATAATGCAGCTCAAGACAATCGTGCGGCGCGCCCGCGACGTCGATGGTCTGCAGACCGACGAAGCGGCCGATGCCGTGGTCGACATGCACCACGAGATCGCCCGCCGAGAGGCTCGAGACTTCGGAGATGAAATCCTGCGCCCGGCGCGACTTGCGTGTCTGACGGACGAGCCGGTCGCCGAGGATGTCCTGCTCACCGATGACCGCGAGGTCGCCGGCCTCGAAGCCGGCCTCCAATCCCCATACGGCGAGCCCGACCTCGCCGGCCGGCAGGCCGAGCGCGACGGACAGGCGCCCGACGGCCGTCGCCTTTTTCAGCCCGTGGTCGGCGAGGACCGAGCCGAGACGTTCGCGCGAGCCTTCCGACCAGGCCGCGACGATGACCTTGCGGCCTTGTCCCTGGAGATGGCGGATATGAGCAACGGCCGCCTCGAAGATATTGATGGTGCCGTCGGCGCGTTCCGGCGCGAAATTCCGGCCCGTCTTGCCGGCGGCGTCGATGATGAGGCGCGCCTCACTCTCGGGCTGGGCGAAAGGCGAGAAGCGCAAGGTCGCTCCTGCCTTGAGCCGCTCGCTCCATTCGCGCTCGCCGAGATAGAGCGCATCCGGCGGCAGCGGCTTGTAGGGCGGCGCTCCGCCCGTCGCGCCGGAGGCCGGGCTCGCGCGGCGAGCCTCATAGTAATCCTTGATCTGGGCAAGGCGCTCGCCGGCGGCATCCTCCGCCAGGGGATCGAAGGCAAGCGGTACGCCCGGCACATAGTCGAAGAGCGTGTCCAGCCCCTCATAGAACAGCGGCAACCAGTGTTCGAGGCCAGGATGGCGACGTCCCTCACTCACCGCCTCATAGAGCGTGTCATCGCGTGTCGCGGCGCCGAAGGCCGTGACATAGCCCTGTCTGAAACGCCGGATGGTTTCGGTGGTGATCTTCACCTCGCTCATCGGCACGAGATCGAGCGAGCGCAGCTGATGCGTGGTGCGCTGGGTCTCCGCGTCGAAGGCGCGGATCGACTCGAGCGTATCGCCGAAGAAATCGAGGCGCAGCGGCTCGGGCAGGCCCGGCGCATAGAGATCGACAATACCGCCGCGCACCGCATATTCGCCGGTATCGCGTACGGTCGCGGTGCGCTGGAAGCCGTTGACCTCCAGCCATTGTACCAGCGCGTCCATGTCGACCGTATTGCCCGGGGCGGCCGAGAGGCTGTCGCGGGCCATCAGCGCGACGGGTGGGACGCGCTGCAACAGGGCATTGACCGTGGTGAGCAGGAGCCGCGGCTTCTCGGCCGACGAGCGCGAGGAGGCAAGCCGCGCGAGCGCCATCATGCGGCGTGCGGTGATCGCCGCGGTTGGCGAAACGCGGTCATAGGGCTGGCAGTCCCAGGCCGGCAGGCTCAGCACCTCGAGTTCGGGTGCGATAAAGCTGAGCGCCGCCTCCGTCGCCGCCAGCCGTCTGTCATCGCGCAGTACATAGACGAGCGAGGCGGCCTTGTCCTCACTCGCCAGCGCCCGCGCGAGATCAGCGATGACGAGGCCGTCTTGACCGTCGGCAACGCTGGTGAGCAACGGGCTGTCGCCCCGCCGAAGGGCATCAACGGCGCGCTGGAGCGGATTCATCGGATCGACCTGTTCAGACAAAAGCAGAGGCTTGACGTGCGGGCGTGTAGCGCGGACTGGGACGTATAAGCCCGCAATTGCGGCTACTCAACGGCTCATGTCCGCCTGAATGCTTTTTGAGGAACATTCGGCCCTTTGCTGGTCGTCGTGGGGCCCGTCCTCATGGCACCCGTCCTCATGGCGTCGGCCGCTCCGCGCCGGCGCGGCATTGCCGGAACGCGCCGCTCAGTTGTTGCCTCTCCTGCGGCAGGAGGCTGTTGGAGCTCATCTTGTCCCACATGTCGAGACGGGCGAGGGCGTCGCTGGCGCAGCTGCAATAGCGCGCGCAGGTGGCTGCGTCGCTGCCGTTGTCGATGCAGGCTTTGGCGCAGCTGCGTTGGAATGGCGTAATGCGGGCAGGCTGCACCACCTGCACGAAGGCCCAAAGCATGCCAAGCAGGACAAGTTGATGGGTGAGATAGATCGCGAGGCTGTGTCGTCCCGCGAGGACGAGCCCGCGGCCTATGGGGCCGGGGACGTTCTGTCCGGACCAGGCCGGCAGGGTCGCGCGTCGCAGGAGGAGCCTGGCGATCGCAATACCAGCGAGTACGCAGCCGAACCACGGCAGGAGCGGGATATAGTCGTTGGTCGTGGGAACGCGGGTCGCAAGGCCAAGCCAGAGCCAGCCGGGAGCGTTGAAGAAGGATGATGACGCGATGCCGGGGAGCGCGAAAGCGATCGCCGCGGCGGCGGCCGTCACGAACCAGGGCAGCCTCACGAATGCAAGACCCAGCACGCTCGTCAAGGCGATGGCGTGGAGGATACCAAAGAAGATGAAACTGTCTGGGAAAAGGAAGTAGGAGCCCAGCGTGACCGCAGCTGCCGCCATGATGAGAAGGCCGAGGCGGCGCAGAAAGGGGCGCCAGCGGATCCCGTCTCCATGGGCAAGGACCAGTCCGATGCCGACGAGACCGAGGAACGACCCGGCGATCATCTGCGCGAAAAGCCGCCATCCCGGTGCTGTGGCGATATCCGTTCCGATGAGGCCGAAGAAGCTCAGGTCCCAACTGAAATGGTAGATGACCATTGCGACGATGGCGAGGCCGCGCGCGACATCGACCAGCGGGAGGCGGGGACGTGACAGGGAGCCAGGCGAGAGGCTTGCGGGCTGTGCTGGTGAAGTCGGGGGGAAGTCCACGTGTGGCTCTTCATCAATGCTGGTTAGCAAAAGGTACAGGCAAGATCAGTCATGTGACAGATACGGGATGATTCTGACACCGCACGTCCCCGGGTCGTGGGGGCACCGCAGGTGCGTCACCAATTACAGGTCGCGGATCATCCTTGGAACGCCCCCGTCGCATGAGGCATAGTGACTGACGTCGCAGTCGGTCGCTATGGTCTATGGATTACCATGGGTCTCACGGCCGTGGCCGTTTCGAACGCGTAAATGGGAATGGACTGATGCAAGGTTATGTAGAGCGTATCCGGCGGTGCGGCGTTGTGCCTGTCGTCACGGTTCCCGATATTGAAGCCGCAGTCCCTCTCACGCAGGCTTTGGCCGATGGCGGCATCGATGTCGTCGAGTTGACGCTGCGCACGGCGGCCGGCCTCAAGGCTGTCGAGGCGGTGGCCAGTAAATGCCCCAATGTGCTCGTCATTGCCGGCACTCTGACGTTGCCGGAGCATTTCGCGGCGGTGAAGAACGCAGGCGCCGCCGTGGCGGTCAGCCCGGGTTTCAACGAAGCGCTGCACCATGCCGCCGTCGCGGCGGAATTGCCCTGGCTGCCAGGCGTGGCGACGGCATCCGAGCTGATGAGCGCCATGGCGCTCGGCCGCTCATTGGTGAAGTTCTTTCCCGCGGGCCTTGCCGGAGGGGTCAAGATGCTGAAGGCGCTCTCGGGCCCCTTCCCGGATGCCACCTTCTGTCCGACAGGCGGGGTCGATCCGGACAATCTGAAAGATTATCTTACCTTGCCACAGGTCGTCTGCGTCGGCGGTTCATGGCTCGTTCCGCTAAAGGCTGTCACGGAGCGCAATTGGGGACAGATTCGCACGCTCGCCCAGGAGGCGCGCGATCGCGTGGACGCCTTGCGTGGTAACTGAGTGATGACGCTTCCCGCCGTCTAACATTCGGGAGCGCAACGGAAAGTTGTGCTCCCACTGTCGTTTTTTCTTTTCCCGGCGCAATAAGATCTTAAGATATCTCCATGGCGGGCGGGCCAAGCGCATGCCTTTCTGACTTTGCCGCCTAGGACGCGATGTTATTCTCGCACTTGTAAATTGACATTTGTGATTCGGCTGGTGGTTCCATGTCCAACGATTTTGAAACAAGTTTAATTGGTCCGAAAATCGGACAACAGAAAGCAGATGAGGCAGTTTCTGGCCTCCCCTCAACCGACGTTGCCGAAGGAGAACCCGCGCTCGATCTCGTTGAAGTGGTTGGGCGTATCAAATGGTTTGATGTTTCCAAGGGTTTTGGCTTCATCGTACCGGACAACGGCATGCCGGACGTGCTTCTCCACGTATCCTGCCTTCGTCGCGACGGATACGAAACGGCCAATGAAGGCGCGCGGGTGGTTTGCGAGGCAGTGCAGCGCGCGCGGGGCCTTCAGGCCTTCCGCATCATCTCCATGGACGAAACTTCGGCGATTCATCCCTCGGAGCTTCCCGCGCGCACCCGCGTTACGGTTGTTCCGACGAGTGGGCTCGAGCAGGTCGAGGTCAAATGGTTCAACCGCCTGCGCGGCTTTGGCTTCGTCACGCGCGGCGAGGGAACGCCTGACATCTTTGTCCATATGGAAACGCTGCGTCGCTATGGCCTGATGGAGTTGAAGCCGGGGCAAATGGTACTCGTACGCTTTGGTAATGGTCCAAAAGGGCTGATGGCTGCAGAGGTTCGTCCCTTGGATGGTGGCACGGCGCCAGCGTCTCATTGAGTTTCGGTGTGCGACGCCTTTTGAATCATTTTATTTGATTTGACGACCAAATTACTGATTTTAGTCAATTTTCCGCTTTGTTCTCCAGAATTATCGTAGCTTGTGGTCAACGTGTCGGGGCGCGTGTCTGGCGTCGTCGCGGCTTGCTATCGGCGCGGGCAGCCAATTGCCTTTCCAATCGGGGGAGCGTCCGTTCGGCCGACAAAGGCGCGAACGGCGCTCGCGTGTTGTTTCATCAAGCCTGTTGTTTCATCGGCGAAGCTGCGCCTTCATGCCGATTTCCAATAATGAACGGAAGCTCAGATCATTTTTTTCCGATCTGATGTGATAGTGAGGCGCGATCGAGAAGACGTATCTTGTCAGCGATGGAAGCGGGAGCGACCATCGCCGCGCTTTGGCTCAAGAGGGTTTCATGGTCGTGTTCACCGGGGTTGCTGCGGCCTTCAAGCTTTTGCTGATCTCGGCGCTTTTGGCGCCGCTCGTCTGGATTCCACCCGCGCAGGGCCAGCCGCATCCAGGCGACGCCATCATGCTCGTGAATGTCCAGACCGGGCTCGAGGAGCTGACGATCAGCACGGGAAGCGGCCGCCATGCCTTCTCGGTGGAAGTGATGCGCACCGCGGCACAGCGTGGCCGTGGTCTGATGGAGCGGCGCTACCTGCCCGCCGATCGCGGCATGCTCTTCGATTTCCAGGAAGTGCAGCCGGTCACCATGTGGATGAGCAATACGTACTTGCCCCTCGACATGCTGTTCATCCGCAAGGACGGCACCATCGCGCGCATTGAAGAGCATACCGAGCCCTTTTCGGAGCGACTTATCCCTTCAGGCGAGCCTGTACTGGGGGTTCTCGAGCTGAATGCCGGCACGGCTGCGCGCATCGGTGCCAAGCCGGGGGATCGTATCATTCACCCCATGTTCCGGTGATCTGCCCGCACGCCATGCCCGTTCTCGGATCGCAGTGTGGCGGATGCGACGGCATTAAAAACTCCAGAAAATCAATGCATTATAACGCGTTTCTGAATCGCTTTATAGGACGGGCGGACACTGCGTCAGGTCCCATGGAGCGCCTCTGACGCACCGAACAGAAAAAAAGCAAGGCTTTCGCCTTGCTTTCGAGAATGGATTTTCTTTTATCGCCTTCGACTAAGCGCCTACGCGCCTTTTCTCTGAACGGCGATATTTCCTCCCGAGACCTGGACCGTATCCTGATACCAGCAAATCCCGGCCAGGACATTCATCCGCCACAATCCATAGTCGATCTAAAACGTGTTGTCATCCTTTTGAGCATAGCATGCCTGCATTTTTTGCAATCGCCGGCAGCGCGTTGCGAGAGGCCTTGAGGCGCAAAGGCGAAGCGGCGATCAAAATGCCTGCACATTGGGCGGCAGGGGCGGAGCGAAGGCTTGGCAGCCGGATGCCATCGCTTGGGTTATCGCGGGGCCACCGATTGGGCCATCAGGGTTAAGGAATGAAGTGAAGGCCATCGGAACAAGGCTCTATCGGAAGGACGGAAGGCTGGATGCGCAAAGAATAGGCCGAGAATGGCAATATGCCGGGGGACTGCTTGTATTTTTGGCGACAGAGGTGTTGTGTCGGTCCTCTCGAATCTCAATGATCTCCAAAGTCTCTTGATGCAAGGTCCCGATGCGCCTCAGCCGCTACTTCCTTCCCGTCCTGCGTGAAACGCCCAAGGAAGCGGAAATCGTTTCTCATCGCCTCATGCTGCGCGCCGGCATGGTTCGTCAGGAATCGGCTGGGATCTATGCCTGGCTGCCGCTTGGCCTCAGAGTCCTGAACCGGATCTCGGCCATCGTCCGCGAGGAGCAAAATCGCGCCGGCGCGGTCGAGCTTCTCATGCCGACGATCCAGTCAGCGGAGTTGTGGCGCGAATCCGGCCGTTACGACGCCTATGGCAAGGAGATGCTGCGCATCACCGATCGCCATGAACGCGAGATGCTGTTTGGACCTACCAACGAGGAGATGATCACCGAGATTTTCCGTGCCTCGGTGAAATCCTACAAGGACCTGCCGCTCAATCTCTACCACATCCAGTGGAAGTTCCGGGACGAGATCCGGCCGCGTTTTGGCACGATGCGCTCGCGCGAGTTCCTGATGAAGGACGCTTACTCCTTCGATCTGGACAAGGAAGGCGCACGCCACTCCTACAACAAGATGTTCGTCGCCTATCTCAGGACCTTTGCAAGGCTTGGCCTGCGTGCCATTCCGATGCAGGCGGATACAGGGCCGATCGGTGGTGACCTGAGCCACGAGTTCATCATCCTGGCGGACACGGGCGAGAGCGAGGTCTTCTGCCACAAGGACTTCCTCGACTTTCCGATTCCCGGCGCTGAGACGGATTTCGACGATGTCGCCGGCCTCCAGGGCATCGTTGATTCCTGGACTTCGCTCTATGCCGCGACCTCCGAGAAGCACGATGAGGCGCGTTATGCGGCCATCGCCGAAGGGGAGAAGCTTTCAGCCCGCGGCATCGAGGTGGGCCACATTTTCTACTTCGGGACGAAATACTCGGCGCCGATGGGCGCGACCGTGACCTCACCGGATGGCCGCGAAGTGCCCGTTCACATGGGTTCCTACGGGATCGGGCCGTCGCGTCTCGTCGCCGCCCTGATCGAGGCGAGCCACGACGACAAGGGCATCATCTGGCCGGACGCGGTCGCCCCCTTCGATGTCGCGCTTCTCAACCTGAAGGTTGGCGACGCGGCGACCGATGAGGCCTCGCTCAAGATCTATCAGGCGCTGAACCTGCGCGGCCGTGAGGTGCTCTACGATGACACCGATGGGCGGCCTGGCGCCAAATTCGCGACGGCCGATCTGATCGGCTTGCCCTGGCAGGTCATCGTCGGGCCCAAGGGGCTCGCGGACGGAAAGGTGGAAGTGAAGCGGCGCGGCAGCGACGAGCGAGAGCTGCTTTCCGTCGAGGAGGCTGTCAACAAAGTCGCTGGTTGATCCCTTGTGCGTAACCGAGGAGCCGGAAACGGGCAAAGAATGAGCGCAGAACCCGGGTCGGATTCGACGCGTCCCTTCGCTGCTTTCGAGTGGATGCTTGCATCGCGTTATCTCAGGGCAAGGCGGCGTGAGGGATTCATCTCCGTCATCGCCGGCTTCTCTTTTCTGGGCATCATGCTGGGCGTGGCGACCTTGATCGTCGTCATGTCCGTCATGAACGGCTTTCGCGAGGAACTCCTCAGCAAGATCGTCGGCGTGAACGGGCATATCTTCGTCCAGCCGATCGAGCAGCCGCTGACCGACTATGCCGCCGTTGCGCAGCGTATCGCCAGCGTCGAGGGGGTGACGCTCGCGGTGCCTCTCGTCGAGGGCCAGGCGCTCGCTTCCGCCTCTCAGAGTGGCAACAATGGCGGCGCGCTCGTAAGGGGCGTGCGTGAGCAGGACATCACGCGCATCCCCTTCATCGCCAATACCATCCGAGAGGGCACCCTTGCCGGTTTCGACGAGAAGGGCGGCATAGCCATCGGCCGGCGGCTTGCGGAGTTCCTCGGCGTCAGGACAGGAGACACCGTCACCATCATCTCGCCGCGTGGTTCCGCGACTCCCATGGGGGTCGCACCGCGCATCAAGGCCTATCCCGTCGTGGCGGTCTTCGAGATCGGCATGTCGGAGTTCGACGGATCCTTCGTCTATATGCCGATGCAGGAGGCGCAGGCCTTCTTCAATCGCGACGGCGACGTAAGCCTCATCGAGGTCTTCCTGCGCAACGCGGACGATGTCGACGCAGCACGTGACCGCATCGACGCGGCGGCCGGGCGCCCGATCATGATGAGCGATTGGCGCCAGCGTAACCGCACGTTTTTCTCGGCCCTCGAGGTCGAGCGGAATGTGATGTTCCTCATCCTCACGCTGATCGTTCTGGTGGCGGCGCTCAACATCATCTCCGGCCTCATCATGCTGGTGAAGGACAAGAGCGAGGATATCGCCATCCTGCGGACGATGGGGGCGACGCGTGGCGCCGTCATGCGGGTCTTCCTGATCACCGGCGCCTCGATCGGCATCGTGGGCACGATCGCGGGCTTTTTCCTCGGCCTGCTCATCACGCTCAACGTGGAGCGGATCCGCGCCTTCATGTCCTGGCTCACCAACACCAACCTCTTCCCGGCGGAGCTCTATTTCCTCAGCCGGCTGCCGGCGGTGATCGAGCCGGGAGAGGTCGTGACGGTGGTTACGATGGCGATCGTGCTGTCGCTTATTGCCACGCTCTATCCAAGCTGGCGGGCCGCGCGGCTCGATCCTGTCGAAGCCTTGCGTTACGGGTGAATGGATGAGTACTGCTGCGCCTCCGCCTCCCGCCCTGTTTCTGTCCCGCGTGGAGCGGCGTTACATGCAGGGATCGGCGACGCTCGATATCCTGCGCGGCGCCGATTTCGCGGTCTGGCCGGGCGAGATCGTGGCACTCGTCGCCCCTTCCGGGACTGGCAAATCCACGCTCCTCCATGTGGCGGGCCTGCTGGAACGGCCGGATGCCGGAGAGGTCTATATCGGCGCGAGGCCCACGGTCGAACTGGATGACGGCGAGCGCACGCGGCTCAGGCGTGTCGATATCGGCTTCGTCTACCAGTTCCACCACCTTCTGCCAGAATTCTCGGCGCTCGAAAACGTGGTGCTTCCGCAACTCATCCGAGGGCTGGACCGCAAGGTCGCGGAGCAACGCGCCACGGATCTCCTCACCTTTCTCGGTATCGGGCAGCGCCTGAAGCACCGCCCTGCCGAATTGTCCGGCGGGGAGCAGCAACGCGTCGCCATTGCCCGCGCGGTGGCCAATGGCCCGCGGGTTCTCCTCGCCGACGAGCCGACGGGCAATCTCGACCCCAGCACCGCCGACCATGTCTTCCATACATTGATCGCCCTGGTGCGCGCGTCGCGCGTGGGCGCCGTTATAGCAACGCACAATCTTGATCTCGCGCGACGGATGGATCGTCGGGTCACGATCCATGACGGCCTTGTCGTGCAGATGGATTGAACGCTACGGCGTCCACGAAACACGCTGATGGATGTCATCCAGCGTTGCGCGACCCGTCAATGCCATTTCTTCTCGCAGTTTGTTCCAGGGCCGCGCACGTGTGGCTCGCGCAGGATCAGATCGTTCGCTCGGGTCGGCAAAGCCCGCGTTGCCAGGAACGTGGAGACGCCGAGGGATATTTGATCCAGGCGAAGGGGAGGCGTATCATCGCGTCAATCGTCGCTGTGGTGAGACGGAGCCTCGCTCCCCGGCGTCGGACGTTCAGGGAAGAGCGCCCGCTCGCCGGATCGAGGCCGCACTGATCGGACAGGCACGACGGCCATTTTTGAGCCGGCCATCAGGCCTGAGATCGATTCCACCGTTTCGCTCCAGCGGCCCTGCGGACTGTTCGTTCGGGAGTGGGCGAGATGACGATACGTAATCCGGTCGAGTGGATGTGGTCTCAATTGAACCAGACCGCGCAGGTCGCGGGCGGGTTTGGCAATGCCATCTATCACCCAGGTGATGCCGTCCGTGCGCGTCGGCTCCATGTGAACCGTATCGGCTTCAGTGATCTCCGCGAGGCTTTGCGCCGAGGATGGCAGGACTTCATCAGCTATCGCTCGGATGTGCTGTTCGTGGTCCTGATCTATCCAATTGCCGGGCTCGTGTTGAGCCAGCTGGCGGTCGGCCGCTCGATGCTTCATCTCATCTTCCCACTCGCATCCGGCTTTGCGCTGCTCGGACCGTTCGCTGCGACAGGAATCTACGAGGTCAGCCGGCGCCGCGAACTGGGGCAGCAGAGCAGCTGGTTCGAGGCCTTCAAGGTTTTTTCCTCACCGGCATTCGGCTCTGTCGCTATGCTCGGCTTCGTCATGACCCTGTTCTTCCTGCTTTGGCTGCTTGTGGCGATGGTCATCTACCACTTCACGCTCGGGCCAGCCTATCCTACCTCTATCGACCAGTTCCTTGTCGATGTCTTCGGCACGCCGGCTGGCTGGGCGCTCATTCTGATCGGGGGCGGGGTCGGATTCGCCTTTGCGCTCGTGGTCTTGATGACCGCCAGCATCTCCTTCCCGCTTCTGATCGACAGACATGCCGGGATTGTAGCTGCCGTGGCGACGTCCGTGCGTGCCTTCGTGATCAATCCAGGGCCGATGCTCGCTTGGGGCGCGATCGTCGCTGGCGCGCTCGTGCTCGGCTCAGTGCCGCTTCTTGTGGGACTGATCGTCGTCATGCCGGTCCTGGGCCATGCCACCTGGCATCTCTACCGACGCCTTACAGCACCTTGAATGAGTGGCTCCGCGCCGGATGCGTTAGCTTTTCGCTAACCATGATCAGGCGCGAAAGCGCCTTTGCGGGTCTGTATGCATTCATAGCCCGACTTCCCTCGTTGGTTGCAATCTATGAGGCGGAACAACCGGTTCCCCGGTTTGTTCTGCTGATGCAATTGTGCACAGGAGTTGTTGCTATGAAGTCATTTCTTATTATGGGTGTTGCAGCTGGCCTCATGGCTGGCATCGCCGGGGCATCCGCCCAGACCTACGCCACCGCGGCCCCGGTCGTGGCCACTACGCGTGCTGTTGCCGTCACAGGCTTCGGAACGACCCTTGTCGAGGGCGTTCTTCCCACCGTCGCCAGTGGCATCAAGGTGATACCGGGCAGCATCCTGCCGGCTTATGTCCCGTTGACCCATACGGTCAGCGCCATTCCCGCGACTGGCTACGTGGCCTTCGCCCCCGGTATCGGCCAACTTGAATGGATGCCGACGGGCACAGGTTTCATGCGCCTCGGAGTGCGTGGATGGAGCAGCCACGTGATCATGCCTGCCATGGCGAGCTATTCCTATTTCATCTCGCCTGACCGGAAGATGGTTTTCGTGAACCCGCTGACCCGCCAGGTCCTGCGTATCATCACCCTCTAACCTGCGAGAGCAGCCTTCGCCTGTCGCTCAGGCAAGGGCATCGAGCGGTCGACGTGAATCAAAACGGCGCGCCCCACGTGGGGCGCGCCGTTCTTTTAGGAGATAATCAGAAATGGCTGAACGTAAACACGCCGATCAGCACGAAAGAGACCACGATCGTGGTGATGAAAAGGCTTGCCGGCATACCGGATTCTTCGGGCGTGCCGACCGAGCCATGGGGATCTGAGGTGGCCATGAGGTCTCCATACAAAAATGACGGCAGGCGCCGTAAGGATTTCATGGAGCACTATGGCGAAGGCAAGCCGTCTCGGCAATCGGCAAGATCACCAATCGGCAAGATCGTCAATCGGCAAGATCGTCAATCGGCAAGATCTCCAACGCGCGGAATGCTGAGCACGGTGGACTTCATTCGCGGGACGAGGCAGTTCATGATGGCCGGCATGGTGGGACGTTCGACTCCACGTTGCGCCAGCGCATTTTCCCAGCACATGTTCCTATGACAGACCGCCCGCGCTTGTTAAGCGCGGGCGGTTGAACCGGGCTTTCGCGGGAAGGCTGGTCAGAACCGATAGTTCACGCCTGCGCGGATCATCTGGACGTTGGACGTATTGCGGGCCCCGAAAGCAACACCGGCGGTGGCGGGGTCAAGCGGGGCTGCGGCGACGTTGCGTCCTTTCATCTGTATGTGAAGGAACTCACCCTTCACTGAGATCTCGTCCGTGACGGCGTATTCGGCGCCGGCTCCGAGAGCCCAGCCGTAACGATATCCCGACCCGCTTTTACCCACCGTGCCGAAAAGGCCGGGAACGGGTGCGGGGGCGGCGGCGGTCTCGGTCGCAGCCGGATCGAGGGTCGGATCGGCAATTGGCGCAACGCTCGCACCCGTGACGGAGAGAAGGCCCTGGGAGCGCTGGCTGGCGCGCGCAACGGCGAGGCCGCCGGTGCCATAGACCATAAACCGGTCGAAGACCGTCCAGCCGATGCGTGGGCGCAGCGTCGCCAACCAATGCAGGGACTGGCTGCTGCGCATGGCAGCGTCGACTATCTCCCCCGTTTCTCCATTGACGAGGCGGCCCGAGGCCAAGGCCCCGTGCCGCAGCTTGAGGGCGTCGAAATCCGCCTCGATGCCGAGCACGATCGAGCCCATTTGGTAGTTGTACCCGATTTGCGCGCCGCCCGTGAAGCCGTCGCGCTCTCGCCGGGCCGCCCCAAGCCCGGTCACGAATATGGGATCGGCGGCGACGGCGTCCTGCCGACCGGCCCAGCCGATCTTCGTACGCAGGCGTCCCATGGCATAGCCTGCGTTCACGCCAGCATAGGGGCCAGTCCATGTGAAAACAGGCGGGATCGGGGCTGACGGTGGTGATGGGCGGGGTCTCGCAAAATCCGCCGCCGCCGCATGCGCAGAGACTCCGATTGCGCCCAGAATGGCCAGTCCCGCCGTGAAATAACCTATATGCATCATATTTCTCGCAATTTCATTATAATTAATGGAAAATGAAGCGCAGAATGACAATAACTATCCTCTCGATGCAAATTATCGAGCGCACAATGATGGTTATCATTGCAGTTTATGCGCGTATATGGGGATATTGTGCCGCTGCGAAGGTATTATTACCTGTTGTTCGTCTTATGGTTTATAAGTGACTGTAATTTCGAGGTCATGAAAATGCATTTGGTCAGCTGATTGCTAGGCGTAAATCTCGGGTATTGTTTCAGCGCGACTAGGGACGCCTGCCTCTGCGGGTCGCCCTCGTGTGGCATCCCACGGGTTAGCGCTTGGCATTGGATGCGTTGCGCTGCTACTCTGGCGGTGAATGAGAGCGTGGCGAGGCGGTTGGTCCTCTGCCGCATGCCGCGCAAGGATTTACGGCCGTGGTGGTCATGGATGATGCGGGCGCCGACAGCATTGCTGTTTTGGTGTCACAGGGCGACGCTGTGGAGGAGCTTCCTCGGCAGGTCAGGAAGCCGCGTCGGCGCGGCCGCCGTCGGCGTTGGCGCCGCAGCGGGGTGAGGACGGCTACCTACGCCGCACTTGATCTTGGAACCAACAACTGTCGCCTGCTGGTCGCCGAGCCGACCTACAGGGGCTTTCGCGTGGTTGATGCGTTCTCGCGCATCGTGCGGCTGGGCGAGGGCTTGGCGCGCGAAAACCAGCTCGGCGAGCCGGCGATCGCCCGTGCCATTGAAGCGCTCAAGATTTGCCGCACGAAGATCGACGCCAATGGCGTGGTTCGCGCGCGCCTCATCGCCACGGAGGCCTGCCGGGCGGCCGTGAATGGAGGGCAGTTCATTGAGCGGGTCGAGCGCGAGACCGGCCTCGCGTTGGAGGTGGTCGATCGGCAGACGGAGGCTTATCTCGCGGTAACGGGCTGTGCCAATCTTGCCGACCCCGAGGCCGATGCCGTGATCGTCTTCGATATCGGTGGTGGCTCCACGGAGATCATCTGGC
Organism: Chelatococcus sp. HY11; assembly: GCF_018398335.1. Taxonomy (NCBI): domain Bacteria; kingdom Pseudomonadati; phylum Pseudomonadota; class Alphaproteobacteria; order Hyphomicrobiales; family Chelatococcaceae; genus Chelatococcus; species Chelatococcus sp. HY11. The sequence continues at coordinate 1,403,357 of NZ_JAHBRX010000001.1, read as the reverse complement.
TCGAGGGCATGGGCCTGTCCGGCCGGAGGGAAACCGGTGAGCGCGTGCGCGCCTGGGAATCGATGCCCACCGGCGTCGTGACGCTCGCCGAGCAGCATGGCGGGGCGGACGTTACGCGCGAATCCTTCGAGGCCATGGTGTCCCACGTGTCGCGCCTCATCGCCGGTTTCGTGGAGCGCGCGGGTATCGCGTCGTCAAAGCGCGGCTTTCATCTCCTTGGGACATCAGGAACCGTGACGACCATCGCGGGAGTTCATCTCGCTCTGCCGCGTTACGATCGCCGGCGCGTGGACGGATTGTGGATGGCCGACCGCGAAGTCTCCGATGTCATCGATCACCTGCTCGAAACCGGTTACGAGGAGCGGATGGCCAATCCTTGCATCGGCAGCGAACGGGCTGATCTCGTGCTGGCGGGCTGCGCGATACTGGAGGCTATCCGTCGTGCCTTTCCGAGCGAGCGCCTCAGGATCGCCGACAGGGGCTTGCGCGAGGGCATCCTCATGACGCTTATGCGCGAGGATGGCGTTTGGCGTGGTGGATGGGGCTGATGAAGTCTAAGGGTTCTGGCGATGCGCCCCGCGCGCTCAAGGTGCGCGTGAAGACGGCGGGCAAGCGGTCTCTTGCCTCCCAGAAGTGGCTCGCTCGTCAGTTGAACGACCCCTATGTCGCGCGCGCGAAGCGCGAGGGCTATCGCTCACGCGCCGCCTTCAAGCTCATCGAGATGGACGACAAGTTCCATTTCCTCAAGCGCGGCCAGCGCATCGTTGACCTCGGCGCCGCGCCCGGTGGCTGGTCCCAGGTCGCGGCGGCGAAAGTCGGGATCAAGGGAGACGGGGAAGGGCCGGGGCGTGTCGTCGGTATCGATCTCCTGCCGATCGATCCGCTGCCGGGCATCGACTTTATCCAGCTCGATTTCCTGGCCGATGAAGCGCCTGACCGTCTGATCGCCCTGCTCGGCGGACCGGCGGATGTCGTTATGTCCGACATGGCCGCCAATGCCACCGGCCATAAGAAGACCGATCACCTGAAGATCATGGGCCTAGCGGAAACCGCGGCCGATTTCGCGCGACAGATCCTGGCGCCGGGCGGCGTCTTCGTGGCGAAGGTGCTGCAGGGCGGCACCGAGAATGCCTTGCTCGCCGACCTGAAGCGAGATTTCCGGGACGTGCGCCACGTCAAACCGGCGGCGAGCCGCTCCGATTCCTCGGAGCTTTATGTGCTCGCCATGGGATTCAGAGGCCGCGGCCCTTCCGACGCCGGAGCGACCCTGGACGAAGACGTCTAGCACCGCTGCGGGCGGGGCACCGGCAACCGTCATTCAGCGGGTTGACGTTGTTCCTCGATGCTGTTTGCGGTCGCCTTGCGCGGATCCACATGGCCCGACACCTCGGCTCCGGCATGGGGGCTGAGGCGGAGAAGGACGAAGACCGAACTCGCCGAAAACAGCGCGACGCTCAGGAAGGCCGGCCAGAAATCGGTCGCGACGATACCCGATGCGGGGTGGCGGCTGCTGACCATCTCCAGCACGAAGGCGCCGATCGCCACGCCGCAGCTGAGCGAGAGCTGCTGCGCGACGCTGGAGAAGCTCGTCGCGAGGCTCATGCTGCGTTTGGAGACATCCGCGAACATCAGCGCGTTAAGCCCGGTGAACTGCAGAGACCGGAAACAACCGCCAACGAGCAGCAAGCCCAGCATCAGCAAATAGGGCATGTCTGCGGTGAAAAAGCCTTGAATGATGAGAAAGGCCGAGCCGACGACCGCGTTCACGGTCATGACGCGGCGAAAGCCATAGCGTCGGAGGATCTGGGCCGCGAGCGTCTTCATGAAGAGAGCGCCGACCGCCGACGCGAAGGTGATCAAGCCGGAATGAAGCGGGTCCAGCCCGAAGCCAATCTGCAGCATCAGCGGCAGGAGAAAAGGAATGGCGCCAATGCCGATGCGGAACAGGAAGCCGGCGATCACTCCGATGCGGAAGGTCGGAATGCTGAGAAGCGCGAAGTCGAGTACCGGGTGGGGTGTGCGCTTCGCATGCCAGACATAGCTGGCGATGGAGAGCGCGCCGATGATCGTGGCACCCGCCGAGATGAAGGGTGACACAAGATGACGCCCGCCCGTGGCGAGGCCGAACATCACGAGGGAGAGACCGACCGCGGAGAGCAGGGCACCCGTGACATCGAGCGGAGGCACATCCTCCTCGCGGATGTTCTCGAAGAAAACTGTCGCGAGCAGGATACCTGCAATCCCGATGGGGATGTTGATGAAGAAGATCCACTGCCAGTGGAAATAGGTGGTGATGAAGCCGCCGAGCGGAGGCCCGAAAACGGGCCCCAGCATGGCCGGGATCGACAGGTAGGCGAGAGCCTGAACCATCTGGTTGCGCGGCACGCTGCGCAGCAGCACGAGCCGGCCGACCGGCACCATCATCGCGCCGCCCATGCCCTGGAAGAAGCGGGCGAGAACGAATGTCTCCAGCGAATGAGAGAAGGCGCAGCCGATCGATCCCAGCATGAAGACCGCCATGGCGAGGCGAAAGATCGTCTTGGCGCCAAAACGGTCCGCCATCCAGCCGCTGATCGGAATGAACACGGCGAGGCTGACGAGATAGGAGGTGAGGGCGAGCTTGAGCGCGATGGGGTCTTCGCCGAGATCAAGGGCGATCGCCGGCAGGGACGTGGCGATGACCGTCGAGTCCGTGTTCTCCATGAAGAGCGCACAGGCGACGATGAGAGGGACGAGCATCGGACGGGCCATCACGGCCTCATTTTTGGTTCGTGCGACACAACTCGCCCCAATACCATAGCTGCGATTGATGTGACCGGCACGGAACGCGGGGCTGGTCGCCCCTCTATGCATAGACAACAAGGGCAAAGTCGCGGCCGTCTACTCGACGGAACCTCAAGGTCGTGGTACAGACCGCTGCCAACTCAACAGCATGAGATTGAAGCGGAAGCTGATCCGGCAGGCGGGTTTCCCGTCAGTGTCATGCTCTACCCGTAGCATGGTTGCGCAACGGCTCCCCTCCGGGCCGGCGTGGCCGGGAAGCGATCACCGCGAGGCATCCGGCCTCCGCGGACTGCTTCACAAGATTGAAGAAAGGGTTGGCGATGCCGGTCATCCATGACAGTCCGTTCCGTGAGGCTTTGACGTTCGACGACGTGCTCCTGCAGCCCGGTCATTCCGAGGTCATGCCCGGCGAGGTCGACGTCCGCACGCAGCTGACGCGCACCATCAGCATCAATCTCCCGGTCATGGCGTCGGCCATGGATACGGTCACCGAGGCGCGCATGGCGATCGCCATGGCGCAGAACGGCGGGCTCGGGGTCATTCACCGCAATTTGACCCCAGAGCAGCAGGCCGATGAAGTCCGCCTCGTGAAGAAATTCGAATCGGGCATGATCGTCAATCCGGTGACGATCAACCCGAAGGCGACCCTGGCCGATGCCTTCGCGCTCATGAAACAGCACGGCATCTCAGGCATCCCTGTGGTGGAGGAAGGACCCAGCGGGCAGCGCGGCAAGCTGGTCGGCATCCTGACGAACCGTGACGTGCGCTTCGCGACCAACCCGCAGCAGCCGGTTGCCGAACTGATGACGAAGGACAAGCTCATCACCGTCCGCGAGGGAGTGAGCCAGGACGAAGCCAAGCGCCTGCTGCACCAGTTCCGCATCGAGAAACTGCTCGTCGTCGACGACCACTATCGCTGCATCGGCCTGATCACCGTCAAGGACATGGAGAAGCAGATCGCTTATCCCCATGCGGCGAAGGACGAGCAGGGGCGCCTGCGCGTCGCGGCCGCGACCACGACGGGTGACGACGGCTTCCGCCGGGCCGAGCTGCTGATTGATGCGGGTTGCGACCTCATCGTCGTGGATACGGCCCACGGGCATTCCCAGCGCGTGCTGGACGCGGTGACGAAGGTCAAGAAGCTGTCGAATTCCGTGCAGGTCATTGCCGGCAATATCGCGACGGCGAGCGGCGCCAAGGCGCTCATCGACGCCGGCGCGGACGCCATCAAGGTCGGCATCGGCCCGGGCTCCATCTGCACCACGCGTATCGTCGCCGGTGTCGGCGTTCCCCAGCTCACCGCCATCATGGATGCAGTCTCCGCAGCATCGGTGCAGAATGTGCCGGTCATCGCTGATGGCGGCATCAAGTTTTCCGGTGACTTCGCCAAGGCTCTCGCCGCCGGGGCACACTGCTGCATGGTGGGCTCGCTGCTCGCCGGCACGGATGAGGCGCCCGGCGAGGTCTTCCTGTGGCAGGGCCGCTCCTACAAGGCCTATCGCGGTATGGGCTCGGTCGGGGCGATGGCGCGCGGTTCCGCGGATCGCTACTTCCAGCAGGACATCAAGGATACGTTGAAGCTCGTCCCGGAAGGCATCGAGGGCCAGGTGCCCTACAAGGGTAGCGTGGCGAGTGTGCTTCATCAGCTCGTCGGCGGGCTCCGCGCCGCGATGGGCTATGTGGGCGCTCGCAATCTCGAACAGTTGCGCGCCAATGCGGAATTCGTCCGCATCAGCGGTGCGGGACTGCGCGAGAGCCACGTCCATGACGTGACGATCACCCGCGAGAGCCCGAATTATCGCACGCGGGACTGATCGATGACCGTGCCAATGGTGTTGTTGCCGGTCTTCGTGCTGGTCGCGCTGGCTTTCGTTCTCCTGCTGTCGCTCGCGCCGATACGCGCGGCCGCCCTCAGGTCGGGCAAGGTTGATGTCGCGGCCGTCGCGCTTGACGATCGCCAGTGGCATGGGCGGGCGCAGCAGTTCGGCAATGCCTTCAAGAATCAGTTCGAGGTGCCGGTGCTGTTCTACGCACTGGTCGCCCTCGCGCTGATCACGCGCCAGACGGACTTTCTCTTTGTGGCGTTGTCATGGGTCTTCGTCGCAAGCCGGCTGGTTCATGCCTTCATCCACGTAACATCCAATAATATCGGTGTGCGTGGACCGGCCTTCGGTTTCGGCGTGCTGGTGCTGGCCGTTATGTGGATCATCTTCGCTGTGCGGATTCTCGCGAGCGCGTGATGGCAGGATTTTTCGCATGACACCCGCAGCGCGCGTGGCCGGAGCCATCGAGGTTCTGGCTGACATTCTGGAACGGCGCCGGCCCGCCCCCGATGCCCTGAAGGATTGGGGGCTGGCCCGGCGGTTCGCTGGTTCCAAGGACCGCGCGGCCATTGCCAGCCTTGTCTACGATGCCTTGCGGCGGCGAGCCTCCAGCGCCTGGGTCATGGAGGGGGAGACGGCGCGCGCTCTGACGATCGGCATGCTCGCCGTGCAGCGCGGACTGGACAGCGCGGCGATCACAGCGCTTTTCAGCGGCGAGCGTTTCGCGCCCGAGGCGCTGTCCGCGGACGAGATGGCGCGCCTCGATCGCGCGGGTCGACTCGATGAGGCCCCTGCGGCCGTTGCCTGCGACTGTCCGGAATGGCTATTGCCATCACTGACCAAGGCTTTCGGTTCCGCGCTGCGGGATGAAATGCTGGCGCTGACGGCGCGCGCACCGCTCGACGTCAGGGTGAATAGCCTGAAGTCGGGCCGCCGGGCGCTGCGTGAGGCGCTCGCCCATCTCGGCCCGGAGGATACGCCCCTTTCGCCATTCGGGCTGCGCTTTCCCGTGGGGGATGACGGTCGCGGCCCGGCGCTGCAGGCGGAGCCCGAGTTTCTGGACGGCATGTTCGAGATCCAGGACGAGGGCTCTCAGCTTGTGAGCCTGCTGAGCGGCCCCGCTCAGGGATCACGCGTGGTCGATCTCTGCGCCGGCGCGGGCGGCAAGACTTTGGCCCTCGCCGCGCTCATGGAGAACACGGGCGAGATCATCGCGACCGACGTCGATGCAAGGCGCCTCGTCGCCAGCCACGCCCGGCTCCAGCGCTCCGGCGCGACCAACGTCACGGTGCGCACGCCGCGGGGCCGTTATGACCAGCGACGGCCGGACCCGCTGGCGGATCTGGCGGGGACGGTCGATCTCGTCCTGGTCGACGCGCCGTGCACCGGCAGCGGCACGTGGCGGCGGAACCCGGATGCCAAGTGGCGCCTGCGGCCGGGCGGACTGGCCGAGCGTTGCCGCGACCAGGCAGTGGTGCTCGATCGCGCCGCGGCGCTCGCCCGGCCGGGTGGGCGCATTGCCTATATCACCTGTTCGGTTTTGCCGGACGAGAACGACGATGCCATATCGGCCTTCCAGAGCCGTCACAGCGGCTTTGCGCTGCTACCGACGGCGGAGGTCGCGGCGGCGGCGGGCTTCGCCGAATTGACGCAATGGACGCCGCCGCGCGGTGGTTTGCTGCTTTCGCCTCATCGCACCGGCACGGACGCCTTCTATATCGCCATGCTGCGCCGCCAGGCCTGACAGTTCATGTCTTGGGCTCCGAGGCCTCGCCCCCGGTGTTTTTGGCCGCCTTGCGACCGTTCTTGTAACGGTGGTAGAGGCTTTTGAGCCGGCCGCGCAGCGCGAGGAGATTGCGCTCGACGGCTGATATCAGCACCGTGCCGGCGTGCTCCCCGGGGCGGGCGTCAAAGCCCACATCGGCGATAGGCTGCCGACCCTTCCAGAGCGAGGCCATGAAGCCGGTGTCGTCATGGGAACAGGAATCGATGAAGGCCACCGTGGCATCGTTCATGAGGCGTAGCGTATAATCCTCCACCAGGAGGACCCCCGGCGAGTAGTCCCGCAAGGCCTCGTCATAGGCAATCTTCCAGGTGAAATAACCACGGCCCGATCGTGCCAGGATCTGGATGGCGGCCGCTTTCCCATCGAGCCGAAGCACCTCGATGACGACATCGTCTGTCTCGGCCATCGAGGGAAAGACCGCCCGCGTGAATTGCGTATCGCTTGGATCGCTCAGCACCGCCGTACCAGCCCGGCCCTTCCAGCCGGAGGCTTCCAGTGCCAGGAACTCTTCAAGCGCGTCGGCGATTTCCGAGGGCCTAGCATGGCGGGTTGTCGTGACTGAGCCCTTCTCGCCGAGCCGTCGGCGGTATTGCCGCAGCTTCTTGCGGGTCGAGGCGGATGGTGTGAAGGCGGCGGCGTCTTCGCTCCGCGCCAGAGCGCGTCGATGGCGGGCGGAAACAGCAAGCGGGGTCTGTCGCCGATTAAGCACGGCTTTCAGCCCCGACATGACGGAGTACTCGTCGCCCATCATGGCGAACGAAAGGCGTGTCGGCATACCGGACGCGACGATCGCGTCGAGGACCGTCTCGATGACAGGCTCAATGCAGGCGGCGTCGATCAACGGGGTCGACAGGAAGGCGAAGTCGTGGAAGCGCCCCTCGAGGCTCGCGGTCCAGAGCCGCGTGGCACGGCGTTGCCGCTGCAGGACGAACGCACCGACAAGGGCCGCCGGCGCGCGATCTTCGCCACGCCAGGCGAGAATGACGACGATGGCTTCCGCACCATGTTCCGCCGCTGCTGCCGTGATGAAGGCGGGATGGAGAAAGGGATTGGGCTCGGCCGCGCGGGCAGCGAGATCGACAAGCGCCAGGGCGCGGTCGTGCGCCGTCGGGCCTGCCGTCAGGGCGTGGCCGTTAAGGAGCTCCACCTCGGGCGCAGGTGCAGCCTGGGTCTCCGCCGGCTCTGGATTGGCCGCCACGTCCTGGGCGGCAGCATCCGCCTTGACCGCCGGACCTGAGGGCTGTGTCAGAGAGGCATCGGCCATGTCAGTACCCGCGAGGGGAGGCTGCGCGTCCTCCGTGTGAGAATATTGGCGATCCATGGCCCCCGGCACGTTCGAGATCCTTGCATCTTCGGAAGCTATCCCGTAGCTCAATGCCATGCACGACAGCATCCTCATCATCGACTTCGGCAGCCAGGTCACCCAGCTCATCGCGCGCCGTGTGCGCGAGGTTGGCGTCTACTCCGAAATCGTTCCCTTTAGCAAAGCAGAAGAAGCTTTCGCTTCTCTGAAGCCAAAGGGCGTTATCTTCTCCGGTGGTCCCGCCTCGGTGACCGTCGATGGCAGCCCGCGCGCGCCCCAGGCCGTATTTGATTCCGGCGTGCCTATCCTTGGCATCTGCTATGGGCAGCAGACGCTCTGCCTGCAGCTCGGCGGAGAGGTCGAGGGAGGGCACGCGGCGGAGTTCGGCCGCGCTGATGTCGAGATCAAGGCGACGAGCCCTCTCTTCGAAGGGGTATGGGAGGTCGGCAAGCGCTATCCCGTCTGGATGAGCCATGGTGATCGCGTCACGCGCCTGCCCGAGGGGTTCAGCGTCATCGCGACGTCCGAAAACGCGCCCTTCGCCATCGCGGCTGACGAGAGCCGGCATTACTACACCACGATGTTCCATCCCGAGGTCGTGCACACGCCGGACGGGGCAAAGCTTCTCGCCAATTTCGTCCACAACATCGTCGGGCTGAAGTCCGACTGGACCATGTCTGCCTACCGGGCCGAGATGATCCGCAAGATCCGCGAACAGGTCGGCGACGGCCGGGTGCTCTGCGCGCTGTCGGGCGGGGTCGATTCCTCGGTGGCGGCGATCCTCATCCACGAGGCGATCGGCGACCAGCTCACCTGCGTCTTCGTGGACCATGGCCTGATGCGGCTCAATGAAGCGACGGAAGTCGTCACGATGTTCCGCGACCACTACAATCTGCCGCTCGTGCATGTGGATGCGTCCGAGCGCTTCATCGGCGAGCTCGAAGGGGTTGCCGATCCGGAGACCAAGCGCAAGATCATTGGCCGTCTGTTCATCGAGGTGTTCGAGGATGAGGCCAAGAAGATCGCCGCCGACGGCAAGGGGGCGCCGCAATTCCTGGCCCAGGGCACGCTCTATCCGGACGTGATCGAGAGCGTGTCCTTCTCCGGCGGCCCCTCGGTCACCATCAAGTCCCACCACAATGTCGGCGGGTTGCCCGAGCGCATGAACATGCAACTCGTCGAGCCACTGCGCGAACTCTTCAAGGACGAGGTGCGCGCGCTCGGCCGCGAGCTCGGCCTGCCCGAACAGTTCATCGGGCGCCATCCCTTCCCGGGCCCGGGCCTTGCCATCCGCCTTCCGGGCGGAGTGACGCGCGAAAAGCTCGACATCCTGCGCAAGGCTGACGCGATCTACCTGGATGAGATCCGCAAGGCCGGGCTCTACGACACGATCTGGCAGGCCTTCGCCGTGCTCCTGCCAGTGCAGACCGTCGGCGTCATGGGCGACCACCGCACCTATGAGTTCGTCTGCGCGCTCCGCGCGGTCACCTCCGTCGACGGCATGACGGCGGACTTTTACCCCTTCGACATGCCCTTCCTCGGCCGCGTCGCGACCCGCATCATCAACGAGGTCCGCGGCATCAACCGCGTCACCTATGACGTGACAAGCAAGCCGCCGGGGACGATCGAGTGGGAATGAACGCACCCCATCCTTTTACCTTCAAAGCCAGGCCCGCTGCTGACGTGTTCCCCAGTCCGCGATTCTCATGGACGTGCCGGCACGACCCGCCGATGCCGACGAGCGCCACGATCGCATCCGCCACCGCCCCGGGCGGGGATAGCGCCATACCGAGAGAGCGGGCCGAACAGATCGGTGTGAGCGTCGCTAATACCTTCTGGCCGCTCGCCTCCCACACCCGTCGCTTGCTCCGGCGCTGATGACGAAGCCGGGGCGGATCGGTTTTCGCGCCCTCCCACCCGGCATCGTCAGACGGCCGGGTGGGTCGACGCGGGCGATCGCCTGCCCCGGCGGGCCAGCCCGCCCGACAGCAGGGCGAGGATGAGCGCGGCGAGGGACAACAGGGCGCCGGCCCAGTTGGGAGCGGCATAGCCGAAGCCGACGGCGATCACCGCGCCGCCCGCCCAGGCCCCGATGGCGTTGCCAAGGTTGAACAGGCCGATATTGACGGAAGAGGCGAGATTGGGCGCGCCGGCCGCCCGGGCATTATCCGTCACCAGCTTCTGGATCGGCGCGACCGTGGCGAAGCCGAAGGCGGACATGAGGAAAATGCAGAGGGCCGACGCGACCTGGCTTTCCACGAGAAAGTAGAACGCCAGCAAGGCCGCCGCCTGTGCGGCGAGCGTGGTGTAGAGCAGCGGCATCAGCGCCAGGTCCGCGAGCCGTCCCCCGAGGATGTTGCCAACGAACAGACCTAGCCCGAACAGCGCCAGCAGCCATGTCACCGCACCCGCGCTGAAGCCGGCCATCTCCGTCATCATCGGCGCGACATAGGTGATGGATGTGAAGAAGGCCGCCGGGCCAAGGATGGTGATGCCCATGGCGAGCAGCACGTGGATGTCGGCGAAGGCCGCCAGCTCCTTGCGCAGATGCGGACGTTCATGGCGTTCGACGTGGGGCACCAGCCACAGGACGCCGGCCAGGGCAACGACGCCGATCGCCGTTATCGCGAAGAAGGTCGCCCGCCACGACACCGCCTGCGCCAGCCAGGTTCCGGCGGGCGCCCCGACCAGCGTGGCGAGGGTCAGGCCGGTGAACATGAAGGCAATGGCGCTTGTCCGCCGATTCGGCGCGACGAGGTCGGCGGCCATGATGGAGCCGATGCCGAAGAACGCGCCATGGGTCAGCGAGGTGATCACGCGCCCAAGGAGAGCGATCGGGTAGGACGGCGCCATCGCGGTGACGAGGTTGCCGATGATGAACAGGACCAGCAGCCAGGCGAGCATGGCCTTCCGCGGAAGGCGTGCCCCCAAGATGATGGTGACAGGTGCGCCGACGAAGACGCCGAGCGCATAGCTGGTCGCCATGTTTCCAGCCATGGGTATGGAGATCGCGAACTCCATGGCGACGTTGGGCAGCAATCCGGCGATGACGAATTCGGTGGTCCCGATCCCGAACGCCGCGATCGCAAGCGCCCAAAGTGCAGCAGGCATGGAATGTCCTTACAGAGGTTGGATTATGAAGGGGTCATCGGCCAAGGGATCGGGGCGCGATGCACACGGGACCCTTCTTGACCGGAGCTGGCACGGGTCAGTCGGCGAACTGGGGCAGGACGTGTTCGGCCATCTCCGCGATCGCGTCGGCGAAGGGGCGCTGCAAGGGCTTCATGTGCAGCGCGACATGGTTTACGCCTTCGTCCCGCTGCCGCTTCCAGTGTTCGATCAGCGCCGCGCGTCCGCCCCGCAGGGTCACGTGCCTGAGCTCGAGCGGCGCGTTCGGATCAGCCAGCAGGTCGAACATGGCGCCATAGCCATAGGGGCGGAATTGGCCGTCGCCGGCGTTCCGCCATTCGGTAATGACCGCCGCCAGCCGTCGGGGGTCGCTCAGATGCCAGAGCCAGCCGTCCGTATTCGCGGCAAGCCAGTCGAAATCCTGTCCGGCGCGTCCGATGGCGAGAATGGGCAGGCGCGGCGCCATAGGCTTGGGCAGCATGTCCAGCGCTCCGTCCAGGACGCCGTAAAACTGCGAGCGATGCTGGGGAAAGGACTGTTCGGTCGCGGCGCGGATCAGCCCGATCGCGTCCCGATAGCGGTCGGCGCGGTTGCGGATGTCGCTGCCGAAGGCGGCGAACTCGGAGGGACGGTCGCCGCTGGCGAGACCGAGAATGAAGCGGCCGCCGCTCAGCCGATCGAGGCTCGTTGCCTGTTTGGCGACGATCAAGGGGTCGCGGAGGGGCGACACAATACCGGCGGTGCCAATGGCGATCCGGTTCGTGCGTGCCGCCAGCCAGCCGGCATAGACCATCGGATCGACGACCTGGCCCGTATCCCCAAAGCCTGGATCGTAGAACGGGACGTCGCGCAGCCAGATGGCGGCGAAGTCGCTCTCGTCGACCAGACGCACGGCATCCGCGTGGCGGGTGAGCGTCGGCCATGGTGCGGTCGCGTAGGATTCCAGCGGCGCGACCAGCCCAAAGGTCAAGCGGCCGGGCTGAAACACACCGCTATAGCCGGAATGATCCTGGAGGGAGGAAAGGGAAGGGGGACTTGCGATTGCCGGGCCAGGGGGGCGGGCATCGGCGGACAGCATCAAAGTCATGGGCGCGTTCCTTGAGATGGCGAGTGTCAGGAGCGCTATCTGGGAATGAAGCCAGAGAAGATTTATAGGCTGCAATTCCAAACAATGCGGCCTATAACGCTCTAATGTCGGAACCCGTCGAAAGCCTCGGCGCGCTGCGCGCCTTTATTGCCGCCGCCGACGCGCGCAGTTTCAAGGCCGCCGGTCAGGCTTTGGGCGTCTCGTCGTCGGCGATCGGCAAGTCCATCGCGAAGTTGGAAGCCCAGCTTTCGACGACGCTGTTCCACCGCACCACCCGCACGATTGCGCTGACAGAGCCTGGCAGTCTGTTCCTGGTGCGCGCCCGCCGCATGTTGGACGAGCTGGCGGCGGCGGAGGCGGAACTCGCGGAAGCATCGGGCAGTCCCCGAGGGCGCCTGCGCGTCGGTCTGCCGCTTTCCGGCTCGCTCCTGACCAAGGCGTTCGCGACATTCGCCGAGGCCTACCCGCGGGTCGAGCTCGATCTTGATTACAGCGACCGGCTCGTCGACGTCATCGACGAGGGGTTCGACGTCGTCATCCGCAGTGGCGACACGGGTGACTCGCGGTTGCTGCACAAGACGCTCGGCCGGTTCGCCTGGCGCTTGGTAGCCTCGCCGTCCTATTTGGCCAGGCATGGCCGGCCGGCGACGCATCAGGACCTGTCACAGCACGTCTGCCTGCGGCAGCGGCTTTCCTCCGGCCGCATCATGCCCTGGCAGCTGCGCTCCGCGCCTGGCCATGAGGTTCCGGTCGGCCTTACCGCCAGCGTGATCGATCCCTTGCTCGACCTCGCGCGTGCCGGCGCCGGGATAGCGTCGCTGCCCGACTTCCTGTTGCACGAGGCCCTTGCCGATGGCTCGCTCGTGCCGGTCCTCGAGGCCGAGATGGAGCAGACCGGCGTCTTGACCATGCTGTGGCCCGCGAGCCGCTTCCGCGTGCCCAAGGTCCGCGCCTTCGTGGACTGGATGGCTCGTCACGCGGGCGTCTCGTGACGCGGTGCGACCACCGCCGCCTGTCTCAGCACGCCCTCAAGGCGGCAAGAATGGCGGCGGCCTGCCGATGGAGCGCGGCCTTTCCGACGGGTTTGCCGAGGATGACCAGACGCCAATAGAGTGCGGACGGGATCAGATCGAGCGCCAGTTCGCGGTCGAGATCGGCGCGCAACTCGCCCCGCGCCACCGCCCGGTCGAGGAGTTCCGCGCCGCGGCGACGACGGGCGGCGGACAGCCGTTCGAGCACCGGCGCCAGATCGCCGGATCGCATCCGCTCGGCGAACAGGTCGGGAAGGATGCGGCACGCCAGCCGATGGCGCAGCGTGCGGCGGGTCGCCACGAGAAAGGCGATGATGTCGGCTTCCAGCGATCCATGGTCGGGAAAGTCCGAGAGATGGAGCCCGACCGTCTCGATGGCGTCGGAAGCAAAGTCGCGCTTGGACGGCCAGCGCCGATAGATGGCGGCCTTGCCCGCGCCGGCGCGCGCGGCCACGCGCTGGAGGCTGATCGCCGCGTAGCCGGTCCGGGCCCACTCTTCGAACAGCGCCCGGAACAGGGCGGCGGTCAGTTCGGGGCGTATGACGGCGGCGCCCGATGGCTTCCGCCTGTAGTTTCCGTCGATACTCTTGCGGTCCATTCATGCCACCCCATATTCGTCGAGACGATAGAGTCTCGTCCATACCGAAGCGGATGAATCGCAGGAGGGCAAGCGCCCTCCGACGGGCATGAATCCCGGCCAATCTTCGCCGTCCAGAGACAGGCTCAGCAACCGGAGAACGGACCATGAAATGGGACTATCTGGTGGTCGAAACCACCCTGGGTTCCGCCGCCCTTGGGGAACTGGGGGCTGAAGGATGGGAGCTCGTCGCGGTCGTCTCTCCCGCGCATTTCATACTGCACTATTTCTTCAAGCGTGAGCTGCGCGCCTGACCGACATCGATCCGCCGGTACCGCTTACAAATGAACCACCATGGAGAATCCCCAATGGCCAAGCGTGACGCGGTCTTCCCCGCCGGCCGGCATGACCTCTACAAGGCGCAGACCTATTCCGCCGCGATCAGATCGGGCGATCTCCTGTTCGTGTCCGGCCAAGTCGGCAGTCGTGGCGACGGCTCGCCCGAGCCGGACTTCGAAGCCCAGGTCCGCCTGGCCTTCGCCAATCTCGAAGCCACGCTGAAGGCGGGCGGATGCGGGCTCGACGACATCGTCGACGTGACGACCTTCCATACCGATCCCGAAAACCAGTTCGGCACAATCATGAAGATCAAAGGCGAGGTCTTCCCGCAGGAGCCCTATCCGAACTGGACGGCGGTCGGCGTCAACTGGCTCGCGGAGTTCGACTTCGAGATCAAGGTCATCGCCCGCATTCCCGGGTGAAGGGAGGCTGCCGTGCCCGATCTCGAACGCAACAAGGCGAATGTGGTTGCCTTCTACGAGCTGATGTTCAACCCAAGCCGGCCCGCCGAGGCCGTCAAGCGCTTCATCGGGGGCGAATACATCCAGCACAACCCGCATGTAGCCACCGGAAAAGAGGGATTCATCGCCTATTTCGAGCGTATGGCCCGGGAGTGGCCGGGCAAACGAGTCGAGATAAAGCGGGTCCTGGCAGAGGGTGAGTATGTCGTTCTGCACTGCTTCCAGCACTGGCCCGGCGATCACGACTACGCCGGCATCGACATTTTCCGGCTCGACGACCAGGGAAGGATCGTCGAGCATTGGGATGTGCTGCAGATCATCCCCGAACATGCGGCCAATTCGAACGGCATGTTCTGATCCTTCGCCCTCCGGGGCAGTCGGCAATCTCAAATGATCTTGCTCGCCCAAGATCGGCGCCTTCGAGTGAAATGCCGCGAGCGGGACAACATGTGAAGCCGTAACCCTGGCGGCGGCTATGGCCCGGGACGATGGCGCCCCGCTCGCCTCGCGGCGCTGAGTGATATTCGTGATCCTGCTGGCCGGCGCCTTCGTTCTGACGGGTGCCGGTTATGGCGAGAGAAGCGTCGAGCGCTTGGCTCAGCGCAACGGCTGTAAACAGCGTTTGCGCCCTTCAGGTTCGGAGAACCATTTGTCGAGAGCCTCGCGCTTCTTGCCCCGCACAATTGCTCGATGAAGACATTGTCGATGCAGCGCCCGCACACCGATATTACTGGACATAAGATCGGCCGCGAGGGTCTGATTAACCTGGGGCTCGCCGGTTATGGCTGACGCTGGTGAGGACGTCCTCCCGTGGAGCAGACATAAACGAAGCGGTTCTGCGCCAAACTACTCGGCGGCCTGCTCGACGCTACTTGTAGCACCGCGCGGCGGTGTCGCTGGCTGCCGGCTCCGTCCAAATTGCCGCGGCGCGCAACCCATGATGCGCTTGAAGGCCGTGCTGAACGCACTCTCCGATTCATAGCCGAGCGCGATCGCGATCCTCGCGACGGGATCATCCGAGTTTTCTAGCTTGTCTGCAGCCAGCAGCATGCGCCAGCGCGAGAGATATTCCATCGGCGTCTCGGCAGCCGTCTCCCTGAATTTCTGTGCAAAGGTTGAGCGTGACATTCCAGCGTGCTCGGCGAGTTCCTGTAGCGTCCAACGACGGGCAGGATCGGCGTGGATGGCCCTGATCGCGATGCCGATCTGCTTGTCCGCCAGAGCGACGAACCAGCGGGAGCTGCCGTTGAGTTCGTCGCTCAAATGCATCCGCAGGGCCTGTACGAGCATCATATGCGCGAGGTGCTGCGCTATGAGGACACCGCCCGGCTGACCCTCGCGCATTTCCTCTCTCATGCGCTCGACCGACCAGCGCAGAGCCGCCTGTTCGGACTCCTTGCGGATGTGGACGATTGGCGGAAGCATGCCCAGCAGCAGGCTGGCGTGACTGCCGGCCACAGCGAAGCGGCTGCCGGTCAGGAATAGTCCACCGCCGTCGTTGATACGAACAACACCACCCGGATGCGCGGGCGGAAAGATGGTCTTCGAATCGACCGGCACAAGCGCCAGATCGCTCGCAAGTCGAAACGGGCGCCCGCTTGGCAGAACGAAGCAGTCCCCCGCCTCGAGCCTTACCGGTTCGGGAACACCCTCGACCGAAAGCCAGCATCCCCCGGAGACAATTGCATAGCATTTGATCGTGTCGTGCTGATTGTTGAACTGCACCGCCCAGTCACCCCCCGCGTCGACGCCGGAGGAGAGATAGCTGCGCGGTTTCAGCAGCGAGAGAACTTCCGACAGTGGATCCATAGGCTTCCCGGACGATCGCGAAGATAAAGCGGACGCTCCGGTATAGAGCGTATCATCCGGACCACATAGCCTGAAGCGCCAGACTGATAGACAACAACACGTGACCAGCCCGTGAACATTGAAGGAGTGCAAGGATGATGCCGTTGAGCAGAAGAACGATTGTTCCCGCCCTGGCTCTGATCTTGCTGTCCGCTGGCGCCGTTTTGGCGCACCACGGCTATACCGGCCAATACGATACCAGCAGACCCATTCTTCTGGGGGGCTCTGTCACCCGGACGACCTTCGCGCCGCCGCATCCGGTTATCTCGGTGCGTGTCGACCTGGCCGAAGTGCCAGCTCTCGATGTTGATCGTCCGGACGAAATCACGGGACGATTGACTGTGCGTCCCGAGGATGTAGGCGCAGTGCGCGAGATCGAGCTCTCGCCGGTGCGTGACTTTTTCAATCTCAGCGAACGCATACGCATTGGGGACCGCGTGATGGTGGTCGCGCTCATGAACTGCCGGCCGCCGCATCAACTTCGTAGCTCTTGGATCCAGCTCTCCGACGGAGAGATCATTTCGTACACGCGCGGGCTGCACCAACGAGCCGACGGATGCGGCTAAGGTTGTTGCCGATTTCGATCGAAGGCTCTTTTTTGCCGCTTCATCACCACGACTGTCTTCTTTATCCGTTTCTCTCGGCGCCGCACCTGATCGGGATAGGCCAGGATGTGCTCCACGCGTGGAGCGGGGCGATAGCCGGACCGCCCAATTACTTTGCGGAGACGGTGTGCGCGGTTATCGTGTAGCCAAAGGGATCGATGAAGGCGAAATACCGTCCGAATGGGCCGTCCTTCGGGGGAAAAGCGACAGTAACGCCGCGCTCGATCAGGTGGGCGTGCAATTCATCAGCATCGTCGCATCCAAACCAGATCGCGATGCCAATCCCCAGTCTGGCCGCATCATCGAAGACCTCGATTGGCGTGCGGACGGCGAATGGGATGGGCTGCGTTTCGAAAACAACAGCGCCCGGGGGGCCTTTTGCTGAGGGCGTGAGGCCCACAGTGTCTCTATAGAATGCCAGTGCCGCATCGAGATCTTTCGTCTGGATGCCGATGAAGTCCGGTCCAATGAGACGAGCCATGAGCTGTCTTTCCTTCTGCTTCGTCATTCGATATTATCAGGGGCCTGATATAATATAAGGGTACTGATATGTCCAGCCTGATGAGCCCCCCGGCGGAGGATACCTACCGCACGCTCGGATATGCCCTGAAGCGGGCGCAGCAAGCTCTGCGAGCCCACCTCGACAGCGAGCTTCGAAGCATCGGACTGACGACCCCGCAATACTCGGTGCTCGCCGGACTTGAGTTAAGTGCGGGATCCTCAAATGCGGAACTCGCGCGGCGGGCATTCGTAACGCCGCAGACGATGCAGGCCATCATAGTGGCACTCGAGCGAGCCGGCTTGATTCAGAGAAGGGCGCATCCAGCCAACCGTAGGATCCGAACTACAGAACTTACGTCGGCGGGGCAGTCGGTATTGCGGACTGCGCATGAGATTGCAGCCAACGCCGAAATCGTGATCCGCAACGCCGTTGCACCAGACGATCCAGAAATTATCAATTCAGTCTTGCTACGGATAACCGAGGCCTTGCGCTGATTTAGGTGAGACCTTTCGCACGGCGGCGAACTCTATCGGCTGCCTCAGTCATCAGCACGGTCATTGATATGTCGTCACTGGCACTGGCGGGCTGGGATACAAGGACGCCCTGACGCTGGCTCGCGCGCCGGCGCATGTCGTGATCGCCGGGTGCAATCCGTGGAAGGCAATGAAGCCGTCGCAGCGATCAAGGCGCGACCGCTTCGAGCTGCAGTTCGGCACGAACTATCCCGGCCACTTCGCGCTCACCGCTCATCTGCTACTGCTGAAGCGCGAACGGCATCCGCGCGTCGTCACGTGGGCCTCAGATGCGAGATCGGGCCATCGCTAGGATCGCCATGAACAACGATACTGTGCGATCCGCATCCAAGAGACACAGCGCAGCGTCGTGATCGACTCTGATCGCCAAGACGTGACGCTTACGAGCTTTTCAGGAGTTGCGGTAGGCCTGCCTTTATGACACCGCCTCCATCAAGGTTCCCGACCCATCGCGCGGCCGGCGTCAGCACGAATGCGATAGGCGCAGCGGCGCGCGCCGAGGACGATGTGCTCCATCCGTTCGATGGAACAATCCGGCCCGAGCATTTCACGGAAGATGGCGAGTTCCGCCCGGCAGAAGCCCTGGCAGGTTGAAGCGGCCGCGCAGATGGGGCAATGGTTTTCGATCAGCAGCCAGCCATCGCCGTCATCTGCCTTCCGATACTCGGCCATGTAGCCCTCGCGGGTGCGGATTGCGGCCAGCGCGGCGATACGGGCCTCCAGCCCCTTGATCGGACGCAATTCGGCGCGATAGGCGGCCCGCATCTCTTCTTCACGGGCACTGACCAGCCGCTCAAGAGCATCGGCGCCAAGGAGATCACGGATGTTCCTCAGAAGGCCGGCGGTGAGTTCGGCATGGGCATCCGGAAACCGCGTGTTGCCAAATGCGGTCAGACGCCAGTATTGCGCGGGCCGGCCCACGCCGCGCGCGACAGCTTCGGTTTCGACCAGGCCGTCCGCCGCGAGCTTGGACAACTGCTGGCGTGCGTTCTCGCCGGTCGTGCCCAGCGCGCGCCCGAGCTCCGCCGCGGTCAGTGGCCCGCGGGTCTTCAATAGCACCAGGAAGCGATCCGGACTCGGGCGTCCCTGCAATCTTTCCGAACCGATAATGGACATGATCAAGCTATCGAAGATATTCAAAGTAATAGCTTGATTTATAGCCGCGACGGTGAAGCGGCGCAACTATCCGGCACGGGTCCGCGGGCGGGCGCCGCTTGGGCCGCGCCCCCGCCCGCGGCCACCTGTCGTATCATCGCGCGGAGGCGAGGCTAAGCCCTGGCTTCTGAACGGGCACGGGGAATATCCGGTCATAGGCGATGTTGAACACGAAGGCGTAGACCAGATAGAATCCGACAATCGCGATATCCATCATCAAGGCTGCCCAAAGGCTGATCCCGAGATACCACGCGATCATCGGGATCAGCATGATGACCAGGCCACCTTCGAACAGGACGGCGTGCGCGATACGGATCATCATCGTCTTGCCGGTATGGCCTCTGAACCGGACCAGGGCGTGGTCGAAACCGAGGTTGAACAGGAAGTTCCAGGTCGTGGCGACCGTCGCCGAGATCACGCCGATGACGCCCATATGGGCGACCGGCTGGTTGAAGACGAGGGCGGCCATCGGCGTGAAGATGGCAAGACCGATAACCTCGAACATGAGCGCGTGGCGCATCCGGTCCGGGAATGTACGCATAGACATAATGAAACCTGTTGAATGAATCCATTTGACGTTACGGCTGGCTTTCTATCTATGTTTTTGGGATAATAAAGTTAGATAGTATCTGGATATGAGATAGATGGGCATTTCGATGGAGCAGTTGGAGGCTTTTGTCACGGCTGCTGACAGGGGCTCGTTCTCGGCGGCCGGCCGGGTCCTGCGCAAGGCGCAATCGGCGGTCAGCACGCAGGTCGCTAACCTGGAGGAGGATCTCGGGCTCTCCCTGTTCAGCCGCGTCGGTCGTAACCCTGTCCTCACCCCGGCCGGGGAACAGCTCCTGCCCGAGGCGCGGCTTATCCTCGACCGCCGCGAGCATCTGATCGGCATGGCCGCCAGCTTCGAGGCGCATGTGGAAAAGCGCTTGGTCGTCGCGATCGACGAGCTCTATCCCGAATCCGCGTTGGGGGAGCTGTTCGCTGATTTCGCGAGCCATTTCCCGCATGTGGAGCTCGAACTGCTGTTTCCGATGATGGAGGATGTGAGCCGCCTGGTGCTGGATGGAAAAGCCGATATCGGCGTGATGTGGCGGCAGGAGGTGCTGCCCACGGAACTGGGCTTCCATACAATCGGCTGGGTGCCCCTAGCCCTCGTCTGCGGGAAAAAGCATCCACTCGCCAACGCCGTGGTCGACTGGGAGGATCTCAAGCGGCATCGCCAGATCATGGTGACTGTGCGCACAGAGGGAACCGAGCGGCACAGGTTGCGCGTCGCCGCCGAGGTCTGGTGGGTGGAGAGCCACTGGGTCATCCTCCAGATCCTGAAGCAGGGCATCGGCTGGGCGCTTGTGCCCGTTCACATCCTCAAGAACTCTCCCGTGACCCAGAACCTCGCGACGCCGGCCCTGCAGTTTGACGAGGGCATGCACCCCGTCGCGCTTGAAGCGGTTTGGCACAAACAGCGTCCCGCGGGGCCGGCGGCGCGGTGGTTGCGCGATCGCATCGCAACGACAAAGATCGACGCGTTTACCGGATAGGGGTTCGGGGCGGCCGTCGACCGCCCGGGAGCCATGACAACAGGAACTATCTATGTCCAAGGCAACGCGCGCGACGATGGCGCTTGAGAAGGCAGGCGTCGCCTTCACGGTCCATAGCTATGACTACGACCCCGGGGCTGAACGCGTGGGGCTCCAGGCGGCCGAGGCCATCGGCGAGGTGCCTGAGCGCGTGTTGAAGACGCTGATGGCCCGCGTGGACGGCAAGCCCGTTTGCGTGATCGTGCCGTCTGATCGGGAAGTCTCCATGAAAAAGCTCGCTGCGGCATTCGGCGGCAAGTCGGCGGAGATGATGAAGCCGGCCGATGCGGAGCGGATGACGGGCTACAAGGTCGGCGGAATCAGTCCCTTCGGACAGATGCGCAGGGTGCCGACCGCCATCGAACAGCAGTCGCTGGCGCATGCGCTTGTTTATATCAACGGCGGGCAGCGGGGCCTGCAGGTTCGCCTTGCGCCTGATGATGCGCGCGCGACGCTGGATGCGAGGGTCGTCCCGGTCATCGCCTAGCGGGGCAGGGCCTGCGTAATTTAGCAAGCGTTCGCTTGACAAATTATGCCGCCCATTTATCAAATTCAGCGCTTGGTCAATCAGCTTCCGGTGATCTTGCCTGCGGTGATCTTGCCTGCGGTAACATTGCCTGAAGGCCGACGTCCGCCTGTGAGATCGACCGGAGAGATGCCTGACATTCTCAAAGGAGCCTTTCATGGCCTTCGAACTTCCAGCCCTCCCGTATTCCACCAATGCCCTCGCCGCCGCCGGCATGAGCCAGGAGACGCTTGAGCTCCACCACGGCAAGCACCATCAGGCCTATGTGACGGCGCTGAACGGCTTTGTGGAGAAGAACGACGACCTGAAGGGCAAGTCGCTGGAGGAGATCATCCGCTTCGCCACCGGCAAGGCGGAACTGGCGCCGGTCTTCAACAACGCGGGCCAGCACTGGAACCACATCCTCTTCTGGCAGGTCCTTTCGCCCCAGGGCGGCAAGATTCCTGGGACCCTTGAAAAGAAGCTCGTCGCCGACTTCGGGAGCGTCGACGCCTTCAAGGAGGCTTTCAAGACCGCCGCCACGACGCAGTTCGGCTCGGGCTGGGCATGGCTTGTCCTTGGCGATGACGGCAAGCTGAAGGTCACGAAGACCGCGAATGCCGACAATCCTCTCGCAGCCGGACAGGGCAGGGCACTGCTCGGCCTCGATGTGTGGGAGCACAGCTACTATGTCGATTTCCGCAACCGCCGCCCCGACTACACCACCAACTTCCTCGACAAGCTGGCTAATTATGAATTCGCGGAAGCCGAGCTGAACAAGGCCTGAGGGGTTTTCTCGTCGGCAGGCTTCCCCAGGTCGGCACATTGCCGCCGGTCGGAAAGGGGGGCCGCGATCAAGGGGCGCTCCCTTGAGACGAGCATAGCCAAGACCGGTTTCTACAGCCGGATGGAAGGAGCCATGGTCGCCATGGCTCCTTTTTTGTGTCGCCTTGGACCACGCGAGTTGCTTTCGAAGCATCCTCGTAAAGTCTCGCGACGACGGAGGTCACGGGCGGATAGATCGGACGGCTAAGGCTACGGCTACGGCGCGCGGGGATGCGCGTATGTCGACCCCACCGGTCGGCCGTGCCGACATCTCAGCCCGCAACTGAAAAAGGAGTTGCCATTAATATAAGTGATCGCTTATCTATTGGCATGGTCGAGAACGAGATATTCCGGGCCCTTTCGGATCCAACCCGCCGTGCGATCTTCGAGAAGCTGGCGGCAGGTGCAATGAACGCGACCTCTCTTCGCGCGGGTCTGCAGATTAGCCAGCCTGCGATGTCCCAGCATCTCGCGGTTCTGCGGAGTGCGAAACTGGTGCGGGAAGAACGGCAGGGGCGGTTTGTGAATTATGAGGTCGATCCTGAAGGTTTGGCTCTCATCGCGCAGTGGTTGGCAAAGTATCGCGTTTATTGGCCCGCTCGTATCGAGGCCCTGAAGTTATTGCTGAAGGATATGGACCAATGAGCGGTGGAAAGACGGAAGACAAGGAGAATAGTATCGAGCTCGAATACCATATCGACGAACCGCCTCATAAGGTCTGGCGTGCCATAACCGTTCCCGAGCTCCGTGACGTCTGGCTTCCCAAAGATGCGTTGGCGGATCAGGAGGCCACTGCGCTGACGCCGGGAGAAGAAGTCAGTTACAGGATGCGCGAAAGCGCTCCGCCTTTTCTCGAAAGTACAGTGACGTTTCGCATTTCTCCCGATACGGCGGGTGGAACCAGCCTGCGGATCATCCACGAACGCGCGGATGTCAGCTCACGACCAACGGAAGCGGCTGCGGCGAACGACGACGTGATGCCGGTGCTGAGAGCGGCCTGACAGGCTCAAATTCCCAAATCGTCTGCAAGATTGGAACTCGCCGATGCGCGAAGCGATGCAACTCGTGCCTATGGTCATAGAACAGTCGAGCAAGGGAGAACGGTCTTTTGATATCTTTTCTCGTCTTCTGCGCGAACGGATCATCTTCCTGAACGGCGAGGTGAACGATACCGTATCCGCGCTTGTCTGCGCACAACTGTTGTTTCTCGAAGCAGAAAACCCGAAGAAGCCCATAAACCTTTATATCAATTCTCCCGGCGGTGTGGTGACCAGCGGCCTTGCGATGTATGACACCATGCGCCACGTCCGTGCTCCGGTGCACACCCTGTGCATGGGGACCGCGCGCTCGATGGGATCGTTTCTGTTGATGGCAGGCGAGCCCGGTCACCGCGCCGCGCTGCCCAACGCGAGTCTGCTCGTTCATCAGCCGTTGGGCGGCTTCCAGGGACAGGCCTCCGATATTCTCATTCATGCCGAGGAGACGCGACGGACCAAGCATCTCATGACGCGCCTCTACGCGGAGCATTGCGGCCGTACCTACGAAGAGGTCGAGCGCGCGCTCGATCGCGACAACTTCATGACGGCGGAGGAGGCCCGGGAATGGGGCCTGATCGACCGGGTCCTTCATACGCGCGCGGACGAAGGCTCTTTCTCTGGCCTTGCATGACATCGACCGCCTCGCGTCTCCCGTGTTATCGGCTGTGTCATAGAGACCGTGGGAGACAGGTGTGCAACCGGAGAGCTCGATGCGCGAACGACCGTCCGCGCGCGTCCTACTGCTGGATCAGTCGGGATGCGTTCTTCTTTTCAAGTTCGTTCACAGGTCAGGACCGCTCGCCGGACGCATCTACTGGGCGACGCCGGGGGGGCGCGGTGGAGGAGGGCGAGACCTTCGAGGAAGCGGCGCTGCGTGAGCTCGAGGAGGAGACCGGGCTTATAAGGAACGCGATCGGCGCCGAGATCGGTCGCCGCAGTTACGAACTTCAGCTCGTGGACGGTGAGATCGTGTGGGCGGAGGAAAGGTTCTTCGCCCTCCGGATTGCGCGGACCGCAATCTCGGACAGCGGCTGGAGCGCCATCGAACGCGAGGTGATGGCAGAACATCACTGGTGGTCTGTCGACGAAATCCGGACGACGTCGGAGATCATTTTTCCGGAGGACCTTCTTGATCTCCTCAGTGGCGCGGCCGCGCCGCAAGGCCTCTCACCTCGCATGTGATCCGCTCGCGGCGTTTCAGGGACGCCGCGAGACGTTTGATGCGCGTGGATCAGCTGGACATGTCCAGGCCGCTGTCGGCCTTAGCCTCCTGCCTTGGGCGCCGGACCGCCCTCACTTTTCCGCTCGGACCACCGCCGCAGAAAAAGCGGTCGGCGCCATCGGACTCAAGCCCGGATACGCCTACACCGGGCGGCATGTCGACCTGCTCCAGGACGGTCCCGGTTGCGGGATCGATGCGCCGCAGTTCGCTCTCATCGCCTTCCCATGTGCCATGCCAGAGTTCGCCGTCCACCCAGGTCACGCCAGTGACGAAACGGTTGGAGGCGAGGGTGCGGAGAATGGCTCCCGTTTCGGGATCGATCTGGTGGATCTTGCGCTCTCGACATTGCCCCACCCAGAGTGTCCCTTCAGCCCATGTAAGGCCCGAGTCACTGCCGCCCCCAGGCGCCGGGATCGTGGCGAGCACGCGGCCTGTGCGCGGATCGATCTTCTGGATGCGATCAGCCGCGATCTGGAAAAGGTGCTCACCATCGAAAGCCGTGCCCGCATGTGCGGGAACGTCGATTGAGCCTGTCGTCGTCCCGCTTGCGGGATCGATGGCATTGAGCTTGTCGCCCGATGCAAACCAGACCTGCCGGCCGTCGAACGTGACGCCATGCACCTGGTCAACGCCCGGAAAGGGCCCGTATTCGTGGAGGATTTCAGCTATCTGTTTCATGGCTTGAGGCTAGCCGCTTGGCAGCGAGGGCGGGAGTAACAAGGTTGTCGTGAATCCGGGCATGGGCGGGGTGAGCCAACGGCGCGCGCGCCCTTGCCCGAATGCCTGCACCTTGGCCTCCGCGGCGAGTTCGTCTAGCGCGCGCTGTACGGTGCGCTGGCTTGCGTGGAGCGCCAGCGCCAATGCTGAGCTCGACCATGCCTCCCCATCGGCGAGGAGGGCTAAAACGGCTGCATGCCGTTCTTCAACCGGCCTTGCCAGAACGACGACCCGTCCCGCGCGCCGAGGCGTCAGCGTAAAGCCCTGTTTTGTCGCATCGATATCCGCCGCGTCCCGGAGGATGGCGCGCAGCCGCCCGATCTCGACCCTTAGCCTTGCCCGATGGGATTCGTCGGCGCGCTTTGCCCGGAAGGCCCGCGCGACGAGCCTGTCGCGCGTCACCTCGCCCGGCCAGGCTTCCGCCAGGGCGCGCGCGAGGACGAACAGCACCGGGCGTGTCGCGAGTGAGACGACAGCCCTTTGATCCCGCACGACGTGGCGACAGGCGTCGATGACGAGCGCGTCCGATGCCAGCAGCCGCTCGACGTCATCGAGGAGGAGGGTATGCACACGCTCATCGGCGATCAGACGGGCCGCCGGCGCGTCCAGGGCGAGCGCCACGCCGGCGACCTCCGCAGTCAATGCGGGTATACGGGCGTGCTGTGCCGCCGCTTGGGCTCGCGCCAGCGCGGCGCGAGCCTCGCGGGTCTTCAACCGTCGCATGGCAATCCCGGCGATCACCAACTCATGCACAGCGCGTAGCGCCGGTGGCAACGGGGCGGGATCAAGTCCGTCGAGGGCCTGCTCCGCCTCGTCGAGGCGCCCGATCAGGAGGAGGCGCCGGACCTTGAGATGCCGCGCATGGGCTGCATTGACCCAATCTCCATGCCGTTCAAGCATCTTTCGGGCCGCATCGAGAGCCTTCGTCGGCCAACCGAGATCGCGCGCGGCGAGAGCAACGTCCGCCTCGGCAACGACGCAGCGCGCGCGGGCCACGTGCTCCCTCGGGCTGAAGGAGCGCGTGGCGCTGCGCAGGAGAAGCCGCGCGCGGGAGAGATCGCCAAGCTGCGCCATCGCGATACCCCGCAGTGCAAGAGCGGGGGCGTCCTCACGCAAGGCGACATAGTTCAGCGCGCGGAAGGGATCCCCGGCGGCGAGGGCACGCGCGGCGGCCGTAATCAGCGAGTCCATCGGAATCCCGCCACACTTGTCACTCCCACCCCCTGATCTCCGGCGCCTAACCTTATCTCATGATCTGCGATCAGCCGTCACATCATGGCTGAAGACATGATCGAGGGAGTAACAGCCATGACGCAACATAGCATCGGAACGCGGGAAGAGTGGCAAGCGGCGCGGCTTGATCTGCTTGCCGCGGAGAAGGAGGTCACGCGGTTGAGCGACGCGCTGGCGCAGCGGCGCCAGCGTCTGCCGTGGGTGCGCGTTGACAAGACCTACCGCTTCGAGACGAGCGAAGGCGATGCATCGCTTGCCGACCTCTTCCGCGGACGCTCGCAACTTCTCGTCTATCATTTCATGTTCGGGACCGACTATACGGCGGGATGTCCGTCCTGTTCGGCGATCGCGGACGGCTTCAATGGTTTTGTCCCGCATCTCGCCAATCATGACGTGATGCTATGGGCCGTGTCCCGCGCTCCGTTCGCGACATTGCAGGCTTACAAGCGGCGCATGGGCTGGACTTTCCCCTGGGCATCGTCTCTCGCGAGTGACTTCAATGCCGATTTCGGTGTCTGGTTCTCCGAAGACCAGCAACGCGAGGGTGGCATCTCCTACAACTACCGGCCCGAGAAGGCATTCGTCTGGCGGCCCGGGCAAGAGGGCGGTGGAGCCGGCGCGGAGGCGCATATGGCGGCGACCTGCGGAACGGACACGGCCACGTACCAGCGCGAAAGGCCGGGCATGAGCGCCTTCGTGCGGGAGGATGGCGTTGTCTACCACAGCTACTCCACCTATGCGCGAGGGCTGGATGGCCTGTGGGGCATGTATCAGTGGCTCGATCGCGCGCCAAAGGGGCGCAACGAAACGGGCGTCTGGTTCCGTCGCCACGATGAATACGGGCAACCCGCGAGCAGCATGGGTGCGTCGTGTTGTGCCTGAGCCCGGCCATGCGCGCGATCAGTATCACGGCTGAACGGGCACATCGCGGCGCAACTGCATGCCGGCAAGGTTGTCAGCCAGTTTTCCTGGGTACGGCAGCGTTGATCTTCGCTGCCAGCACGACGGCGACGATCCTTGGATGCGCGTCGATGGCCTCCATGGACGGGATACCGATGCCCGGTGGCTGGATGATGTCGCCGGCATGGTTGCCGATGTGCGGGCAGACCTGGAGGGAGGCCGCCGCGAGCTTCGTCGGCCTCTGGAGCGTCATGATGGTCGCGATGATGGTACCGTCGTTACTGCCCGCGCTGGGGCGCTACCACCAGGCGGCCGGCCTGTCCGGCGCGTCGTGGCCCGGTTCGCTGGCCATGCTCGCCGGTGTCGTCTATCTCGGCGTCTGGACGCTGTCGGGTCTGTTCATCTTTGCGATCGGCTCTGAACTCGCGGCCCTCGCGATGCGGCGTCCGGATCTCGCCCGCGCCATGCCGATGCTCATGGGGGCCTGCCTTCTGACGGCCGGCGCGTTCCAGTTCACGCGATGGAAGGCCCGTCTTCTGGCTTGCTGCCGAAAGGGGCCGTGTCGGATAGGACAATTGGCGAACAGGTTCGCAGCCGCCGGCTACGGGCTCCGGCTCGGTCTCGTCTGCTGCATCAGCTGCTCGGGTCTTGTCGCTGTTCTTCTGGTCCTCGGTGTGATGGACCTTCGCGCGATGATCCTCGTGACGCTCGCCATCACCACGGAGCGTCTCGCACCCGCTGGTCTGCGCATGCCGGAAGCGATCGGCGCCGTCACGGCCGGAGCAGGGGGCATCCTTATCGCGCAAGCCGCCGGTTTCGTCTGACGGTGGGAAGAGCACAAATCCCACCCGCGAGCGTGGCCGCGGGTGGGATGCTCTTGAGGCGCGTGAGGCGCCATGGATTGGCGCCTTTGCGCGTGGTCACGCCGCAGCGCGGGCCTGCTTCTTCTTGCGCCATGGGGCGTTGGCCGCCCAGTCGCCGGCCATGATGCAGCCGTAGGGGATGACCTCGTCGACGATCTCGGCGAGGCCGTAGTGCTCGATCTGCCGGCGCACCGACGCGGCATTCTTGTAGGCGCTCGGCAGCTCCGAGATATCGGTCACGCCCGAGAAGAAGCGCGCGTCGATTCCCTGCGTTTCCGCCGCGAAGATCTCCGCGTCCGTCCGCCCGGCCTGGAGGCGCTTGTGCTGGCTGCGCGAGAAGTTGCGGCCGGCCCCATGCGGTGAGAAGCCAAGGCCATGCGGCGCATCCTTGCCACGCACGATCAGCACCGGCTCCGCCATGTTGAGCGGAATGAGCGTCAGGTCCGTGGCGTCGTCGGCCCAGCCCGAGAAGGCCGGCGTCGCGCCCTTGCCGTGGTAGAACAGCCCGTCCGAGCGCCGGAAGACGAAGTTATGCTCGTTCCAGAAGCGATCGGCGACCTTCGCGGACAGCCGTTCGGCGGCCGCGTCGTGGATCAGCATATGGTTCGCCTTCGTCCAGGCCCGGATGGTCTGAAGCGCCTCCCAATAGCGGTCGCCCTCCTCGGTGTCGGCTGGAATCCAGGCGTTGTCGCGATGGGTTTCCGGCGACGTCACCAGGCGCACGGCATTGGCGATCTTCATGCCCTTGCCGTAGAGGCGAGCGCCCGGCGACCGCGAGCCGTGATGCGTCACCAGCGCCGTCTCGCCGGTGGACTTGATGGTTCCGACGAAGGCGAAATGGTTGCCGTCGCCCTGGGTGCCGAAATGCTCGATCGCCGCGCTGGTGATGTCCGCGAGCAGCGCGTTCGTGGCGAAGCGCTCCATCAGCGCCGGCTCCGGCCGGAACTGCTGGCCGCGCGGGCGTCCACCCGGCCCGAAATGCGTCACTGCCTGCACCGTGTCGAGCAGAGCCTGCGGCGCGACGCCGGGATAGACGGAGATCGCCATGGAGCAGCAGATGTCGGCCGAGTGCATGCCGGGATGAATAGCCTCGGACACCGCGATGCCGCCGACCGGGATCGTCCCCATGGGCCCCGCCGGGCAGGCATCGGGCATGACGGCGCCCGCGCGCACGACCGGCGTGCGCATCAGCTCGGTCATGCTCCGCGTGACCGCCGCGACATTGGCCTGCTCGAGTTCGTTCTCCGCATCGATATTGATGTGGAACGGCACCGTGCCGGTCGGGCGCAAAGGGGTTGCGGGCGGTGGCTCGAACTGGCGCGCGGCTTCCAAGGCGGTAGCAAAGGAGCCGCCGCTTTCCAGCACGGCATTGCCGGCGGCGAGCGCCTTGCCGAACCACTTGCCCTGCCGCATGCCGGCGTCGATCAGGTCCTGTCCACTCAAAATCTCGGTCATCTCATTGTTCTTTCTGGCCACCCGGGGTGGCCGCCTTCGGCGTTCAGGACGACAAGTCGTGAGCGCAACGTCTTTTTCGCCACCGCATCGTGGGGCCTCTGACAGCCCTTGACACGGGAAGGGGTCGAACCTTCACGCCTCGCGGCATCCGGTTATGCCGGATCGCGTCTTCCATGGAGTAGCGCCTGCATTCGTCCTGATCGGCCGCTGGCGACAAGCGTGGCGCAAGACTTGTTTCCTGAGCTACATCCAGTCCGGGAGGACAGGAAGGGATGACTTGAACACCCGACCTTCCGCCCCTGCGAGGCGGATGCTCTACCTGTAGTCCTGCGGGCATTCGCCAGCGGAATTCGTCTTCGAGGAACGGCGACGAGGATGGATGAAACTTGGGATGTCCCGCTGGTGCCAGACAGCGCATGCAAGGTGAGGAGTCGAACCTCACGGAGCATCCCGACTATGCTGCTGTAGTTTCATCCGGCATTCGCCGTTCTTCAAAGGTCTCTATTCTATCCGTCTACTGTCTATAGGTGGCCCGGTTGAGGCCATGACGACAAGGGTCGGCGAAACGCTTCTGCTCTACCACTGAGCTACGGGCCGAAGAGGAGGCCCGACGGGGATCGAACCCGCGACATGATGTAGTTTCGCCTGCATTCGTCATGGCTGTTGCCTCGGATCGTCGTTGTTCATGAAGAAGGCATGACGACAAGGGATGATGAAACCTCTCCCACCGTAAAGCGGGAACCCGCTCTGACCACTGAGCTACGAGCCCGCAGTTGGTGGACCCGGCGGGATTCGAACCCGCGACCTGGAGGGGTACAGCCTGTAGTTCCATCGGCATTCGTCATGCCAGTCTAATGGGTCCTTCGTGAGTGCCCCGGCGGCGGACCGCCGGGGCTTATTGTCAGAGTTCTATGGCGTCGATCGTCTTCACCCAATGATCCCTGTCTTGTCCGCTCCTCGCCATCGCGGCGACCAGCGTGAAAACCTGATCCGAGAAGCCGCCGACATTCAGGATGTCCGCGCGGCCCTTCGCCTGGGTCGTCGTGTTAGGCTGGATATCGATGCAGACGAGCTTTGCAGCCGGGTTCCGGACCTTGATCCTGTTCCACGCCTGCATGGTCGCCGTGCCGTGGTGGCTATGGGACACCCCGTCTACCCACGATTGGTTGTCCGACACGAACACCACGAGATCGACCTTCGCCTTCTCGTCCGCCAGCCTTTGGAGCGGCGCGGAGCAATTCGTTCCGCCACCGCCGATCGCCGCCAGTTTTGCCGCGTTTGTCATCACCGTGTCGCGCGGGTTGAGGTCGATGGCGACCACATCCTGCTCGAACGGCAGCACACGCGCAGTCCGGTTGGCCCGCAGCAGCGCCGCGGCCACGAGGGTGGCGACATCGACGCAGCGCACCGTCGAGGTCGCGCCCTGGCGATAACCCGTCGCGGGCGAGCGCATGGAGCCGGACACATCCGGGCAGACCACGACATTGCCCTCGATCTCCGGCACGTTGGCCAGCGCGATTTCCATCGCATCCTGCAACGCGTCCTTGATCGCGACCGGCACGCCTGTCTCCACCATGGTGAAGGCCACCATGAGCTGGTAGGGGAAGACCCTGGCGCGTCGGACCTCGTCCGCATCGGCGAGCCGTCCGGCGAGCCGCTCCGTGAACCCCTCCGCTTCGAACACGCCATGGCGGGCGAAGGTGTTGAGGTTCTGGCGCAGCATCTGCCAGCCGGCCTTGTCCGCGATCTCCACCCAATGCGCCTTGGACAGCGGCATCGCGGTGAGCATCTGGAACGGCACCGGCGGCACCGGCAGGGACGGATCGCGCTTGAAGGCCTCGAAGGCCTTGACCACGTCCGGCACCGCCAGCACGTCATACGGCCTGCCGATGAGATAGCCATAAAGCGCCTCACGCGAAGCCGATGACGGCTTCGGGTGAACCATCTTGATGATGTCAGCCAGCGACGGATCATTGCCGACGGCGGCGCGCATGATCTCGATGTCGTCAGCCTGCTCCAACCACCCCTGCACCAGGCGCTTCGGCCGGCTTCCGAGCGACTTGCGGCCGGTCACGCCGGAGCGCATGACCTGCACGAAGTTGCGCACCATCTTGCCGTTCCTCACGATACGCGGGAAGGCCCGTGAAAATTCCGGTCCCGGCATCATCGATAGCGCTGCCAGAAGCAGCGCCGGCATGTCCTTCATGAACCCCCGCTCGAAGGCATAGACGGCGGTCTTGGCGACGAATTCCGGCTCGACCTGCCAGGCCAGCTTCAGAACCTCGTCGAGTTGCTCGCGCGGCTCGGCGTAGAAGGTCGTGTTGAACGTGCCCGTTGCCGCCAGCTGCGCGAGAGCCTGGTGGGGCGTCAGGGCATAAGCCCTGGCGCCCTCATGGTTCACACAGTCCGTCTGCGGAATGAGTTTTCCTACGATCGTCGCAAACACGGATTTGTTTGCCATGGGTCCGTTCCTTCTGTTCACGCCTCTTCTATTTCAAGCGGCGTGCCAGTCGGCGGCGATGGCAGGCGAAAAAGTTCGGACATATCGTAAATATATGAATTTGTTATATTTATTTTAATCGAGGCGCTTGCCTTTGAGGTGTGGCGCGGTTGCCGGCACTCTTCTCGTATGATACATATATCTAACATTTTAGAAAATTGGATAAGGTATGCGCCGTCGCATCGCGATCAGCGTTCTGGGCACGACACTCGATAGCGGCGGGCGCAAGGACCGCTGGAAGCGCTGGCGGCCAACCGTCGCGCTTTGCCAGCAACCCGGCCTGTTCATCGACAGGCTTGAACTCATCCACGGTGCCAAGCATCTGCCGCTCGCGATTCAGGTTACCCGCGATATCGAACAGATTTCCCCGGCGACTGAGGTCAAGCTCCATGAGATCACCTTGCGCGATCCATGGGATTTCAGCGAGGTCTACACAAGCATGCGCGACTTCGCGCATGGTTACAGCTTCGACCCCGAGCGCGAGGACTATCTGGTCAATATCACCACCGGCACCCATGTCGCGCAGATCTGCTGGTTCCTCCTGACCGAGGCGCGTTACATCCCGGGGCGGCTGGTGCAGCTCTCGCCGCCCAGGAAGACCGAGGATCCCGGCGATTATTCCGGGACGCATTCGATCATCGATCTCGATCTGTCGCGTTACGACGCGATCGCCACGCGCTTCGCGGCGGAGCGCGCGGAAGCGACATCGTTCCTCAAGTCCGGCATCGCGACCCGTAATGCCACCTTCAATGAGATGATCGACCAGATCGAGAAGGTGGCGATCCGCTCGCGCGCGCCGGTGCTCCTGACCGGGCCGACGGGGGCGGGCAAGTCGCAGCTCGCCAGGCGCATCTACGAGTTGAAACAGGCCCAGCGACAGGTCTCCGGCGCCTTCGTCGAGGTCAATTGTGCGACGCTCAGGGGCGACCAGGCGATGTCGACCCTGTTCGGTCACGTCAAGGGCGCCTTCACTGGCGCGCAGACGGCGCGCGCGGGGCTGATGAAAGCCGCCGACAAGGGCGTGCTGTTCCTCGACGAGATCGGCGAGCTAGGCCTTGATGAACAGGCCATGTGCCTGCGCGCCATCGAGGAGAAGCGCTTCCTGCCGGTCGGCGCCGACAGCGACACCGCCTCCGATTTCCAGCTGCTCGCGGGCACCAACCGGGATCTCTCCGTCAGCGTCCGGGAGGGACGCTTTCGTGAGGACCTGTTCGCCCGGCTCAATCTCTGGACCTTCCAACTGCCGGCACTCAAGGATCGCCGTGAGGACATCGAGCCCAATCTCGATTTCGAGTTGCGGCGCTTCAGCGAACGGGAAGGCCTGAACGCCACCTTCAACAAGGAAGCGCGCGCGCTTTACCTTACCTTCGCCATGGCGCCGGAAGCGGCCTGGCGCGCCAATTTTCGTGATCTCTCGGCATCGGTCACCCGCATGGCGACGCTCGCGCCGCAGGCACGGATCAATGAGGAGACGGTGCGCCAAGAGATCGGTCGCCTGAGGTGGCTGTGGTCCTCCGCGAGTGACAGTGGGACGCCTGAGGACTTGCTGATCGGCGTTCTCGGGGCCGAGCGCGCCGCCGGGCTTGATCTGTTCGACCGGGCGCAACTCGCGGCCGTCATCGCGGCCTGTCGCGGCCATTCATCGATCAGCGCCGCCGGACGACAGCTGTTCGCCGTATCACGCCTGCAGAAATCCACCGGCAACGACGCGGACCGGCTGCGGAAATACCTGCTGAAATTCGGGCTGACCTTCGAGGACGTCAGCCGGCCGGCCTGAGGATCACCACCGGTCCGGCGGGCCGCTATCTTCCTCTAGTCATCCCCGAGCCATCATCCCACGCCGATCGCAACGGTCTTATCGAGCCTACCTTCTCTCGGTGCGGCATGACGCATGGCGGGTTGCCTTGAACCGGGCGCCCGCTACGGTGGCCGGCCGTGCCATAAGTAGCGAGAGCCGTTTTGACGTCCGCAGCTTCCTCGATCCGGATTACCAGCCTCCAGCAGGATCCCCACTTCCGCGCGGCGGTATCAGACCGCATCTGGAAGGCGTGGTGGCGTGAGGAAGGCTATAGCTTCGATCAGATCGACCAAAGGGTTAGCGAGAGCCTCGGACCAGAGACGGTTCCGTCAGCGCTTGTGGCGAGCATCGGCACCGAGTTCCTGGGAACGGTGTCCTTGATCGACAGCGATATGGACGAGCGCCCCGCTTACAGCCCCTGGATCGCGGCGCTTTGGGTGGATCCCGAACACCGCCGCCAGGGTATTGGCGCGGCCCTGGTGGAGGCGGCGGCGACCATGGCCTTCGCGGCTGGGAACGACACGGTCTATCTCTGCGCCTCGCCGGACAACGCGCCTTTCTATATTGGCCTCGGCTGGCGTCTTATCGAGGAGAATGTCGCGGGCGTCACGATCCTCGCGCTCTCGCGATAGTCAGGCATGCGAGCCCGCAGCCGGATCGCCGCGCTGCGCGAAGAACGCTTCAATCGTGCGGGCGGCTGTCGTCAGGTGCCTGCGTAAAACCTCGACCGCCGTCGTGACATCGCGGCGGCGCGCCGCCGCGACCATCGCGCGGTGGTCGTCCTGGGACATGTGGGCGCGCCCCTTGGCCGCCAGGTGGAAGCGCAAGTAGCGGTCGAAGGAAGCCAGCTGGCTCTCGGTCAGGGCGATCAGCTTGGGATGACCCGCCGCGCCATAGAGCGTCATGTGAAAGCGGCGATTGAGCTCTCCCATGCGTCCCGGCTCGTTGACCGTGTCCATGTCGACGATCAGATCC
The DNA here is from genome assembly GCF_018398335.1 of Chelatococcus sp. HY11. Lineage (NCBI taxonomy): Bacteria > Pseudomonadati > Pseudomonadota > Alphaproteobacteria > Hyphomicrobiales > Chelatococcaceae > Chelatococcus > Chelatococcus sp. HY11. The sequence goes on along the minus strand of NZ_JAHBRX010000001.1, from coordinate 1,368,787 downwards.
TCCGCCAAGGTGAAATCCTCATCGCGCAGATGGGGAATGGAGAGCGTGAGCGCCGCCGGCTCGAGCGCCATGCGGATCGCGTAAGTGTCCGCCGCATCAGCCGCCGAGATCTCCGTCACCACGGCGCCCTTGTGGGGCACGAAGTCGAGGAGCGCCTGCGCTTCCAGCTGCCGCAAGGCCTCGCGCACCGGCATGCGGCTGACGCCGAAAGCCGCCGCGAGATCCTCCTGGCGGAGCGGCGTGCCGCCGGGCAGGCGCCCCGACAGGATGGCATCGCGCAAGGTGGCCTCGACAAAGGCTGTCGCGGTCCTATGGCGTGTCCCGCTCGCCGCGATGAGGTCAGCTATGGGCTGAAGAGAAGACATCCAATATCCGGTTGTTCATTGGATCCAATTGTGACATATCTCTGAGGCGTTGTCATTGTCCAAGTTGGCCGTGCGGTTATCCGTCGAGGCCGTTCCAGCGGGCCTAATCCCATGCATGACCAGGCGAAACATCCCTCGCAAGAGAGCCGGCGCGCGGCTGCCGCGGCGACGGCTCAATCGCCGCAGAGCGACCTTGTTCAGCCGATCGCGGCAGGGGCACTTGCTGCGGTTGTTGGTTTCGCCAGCGCTTTCACCATCGTTCTGCAGGGCCTCGCCGGCGTCGGTGCCACGCCCGAGCAGGCGGCATCCGGGCTGCTCGTTCTCTGTGTCGGGCAGGGAATCCTGGCCATCACCTTCGGTCTGATCAGCCGTAAGCCCATCAGCTTTGCCTGGTCGACACCGGGAGCAGCGCTTCTCATGGGGGCGGGGGTTCCGCAGGGCGGCTTCGGCGTCGCCGTCGCGGCCTTCCTGCTGACGGGCCTGCTCATTGTGATCGCGGGCATCTGGCGACCGCTCGGCCGGGCCGTATCCGCCATTCCGTTGCCGCTCGCGAATGCAATGCTCGCCGGGGTGCTGCTGGAATTATGCCTCGCGCCCTTCCGCGCCATCGCCGCGGCGCCGCTGCTCGCCCTCCCCATTGTCCTGGCTTGGGCACTTGGCTGGACTTTCGCGCGGCGCTTCGCCGTACCCATCGCCGTCGCGATGACAGGGTTGATCGTGGCGCTCGCTACACCCATCCCGGCCGAGGCTTGGGCGCATTTGTGGCCTGAGCCCGTTTTCGTCATGCCGGTCTGGGATTTCGTGCCGGTGTTTGGGCTCGCCATACCGCTGTTCATCGTCACCATGGCCTCCCAGAACGTCCCCGGTCTCGCGGTGCTGCGCAGCAACGGCTATGAGATCGCGGTCAGGCCGGTTTTCATTGCAACAGGCATCGCGAGTTGGGCCGTGGCCCTTTTCGGCGGCCATGGCCTCAATCTCTCCGCCATTACGGCCGCGCTTTGCGCGGGGCCCGAAGCAGGCGCTAACCCGGCGCGGCGCTATATCGCCAGTGTCACGACGGGGCTGGTGTATATTCCGATCGGGCTCGGCGTCGGCTTTGCCGCTGCTTTCATAGCGGCTTCGCCACCGCTCCTGATCCAGGCAGTCGCGGGCCTTGCGTTGCTGACCAGTCTCGCCGCTGCCCTGGCTGGAGCGCTCTCCCGGGAGACGGGTCGCCTGCCGGCGCTCGTGACATTCGTGACGACAGCCTCAGGCATCAGCATCTTCGGTATCGGCGCGGCCTTCTGGGGACTGGTGGCGGGCGGCCTGATGCTGATGCTGGAACGCCGGGAACACGGGGCCGCGTGACGCCATTGCGGTCGCATGGGGCGGTTGCCACGCAGGCGAGACCAAGGGCGCTTCTCTCCGCGCGCTGGGAAGGCAATGATATCCTTGCCGAAAGATTACAACCGTATTTCAAAAGCTTAAGTTGATGTAAGCCGCGATGTCGCCATGATGCATGGCGCGGGAGGGAGGGCCCGCCGCCCCGGCCGTCGCTGGTGCCTGATCTCACGATTTGCGCCATACCGGATCGCCCCCCGGCGGTCGGCGGACTCGTTCGAGATCTTGCCTTGAGCGATTCGCAAGGTGAACCGCGCGGTCGGGGCGTCAATGGTCCGATGCTGATCCTATGAAAATGCAACGGGGCCCGAAAGCCCCGCCGTCGTCCATGCTGGACTGCATCCTAGTCTTGCTGGCGTCAGCGCATCGGCGGGGCGTAGAGAATGCCGCCCATGCTCCAGAGCTGGTTGAGGCCGCGCGGAATGCCGAGTTTCGATTGCACGCCGAGATTGCGCTCATACATCTCAGCATAATTGCCGGATGCTTTGACCGCCTGCTGCGCCCAGCCGTCGCTAAGCCCCAGCATCTTGCCGAGCCCGCCTTCCGCACCCATGAAACGGCGTACGTCAGGTTTGGTGGACCCTTGCGCCTCGGTGAGATTGGTGCTGGACACCCCCAATTCCTCGGCATTGACGAGGGCGAAATTCACCCACTGCACGACGTTCGACCAGGCGACATCATCGCTGCGGGTGACCGGCCCCAGCGGCTCCTTTGAGATCACGTCCGGCAGGACGACAGCCTCCCCAGGCTTTCCGAGCTTCAGCCGTTCGGCGTAGAGGGCAGACTGGTCGCGGGTCAGAACGTTGCATTGCCCGGCCTCGAAAGCCTTCAAGGCTTCGGCGGCGCTCGGGAAGCTCAATTCCTCATAGGTAATGGAATTGGCGCGGAAATAATCGCCTAGGTTGAGCTGGGTGGTGGTTCCCGCTTCCACGCAAACCTTCGCCTTGTCCAGCTCGAGGGCCGAGGAGACATCAAGGCTGCGCGCCACCATGAAGCCCTGCCCGTCGTGGTAGGTTATACCCGCGAAGGTGAGGCCAAGGCCGGCTTCGCGTTCGAGCGTCCAGGTGGAGTTGCGTGAGAGGAGGTCGACACGGCCGTCTTTCAAGGCCTTGAAGCGCTCGCTGGCCGAGAGTGGCACGAAGGTGACCTTGGTGCGATCGTCGAAAATGGCGCCGGCTACCGCGCGACAGAAATCGACATCGAAGCCTGACCACTGGCCCTGGGCATCCTTCTCAGAAAAGCCGAAAAGGCCCTCGCTGACACCGCACTGAAGCTGGCCGCGCTGCTTCACGGTGTCGAGCGTCGCGGCTGAGGCGACCGGTGCCAGGAGGCATGTGGCGGCGACGCCGGCCGCTGCCGCGAGGACGCGGCGCATGCGCCCTTGCGCTATCCGCGTGATGGCGTGGAACCCGGCGCGGGATTGTGCCGCTTGCAGCATGGTCTTCGTTCTCCTGGTCGCCCGTCTGTGGTCGTTCGAGAACCCGGCGCCGTCTTGCGCCGGGTAGCTTTTGTCGTAGCCGCCGCTGATCAGATCGTCGCGCCGTGGCGGATGATCACCTTCGTGCCGACAGGCACCCGCTCGTAGAGATCGATGATGTCACCGTTGGCCAGACGGAAGCATCCCGAGGAAATTGCATGTCCGATCGTCTCAGGCTGATTGGTGCCGTGGATGCGGAAGACCGTCGAGCCGAGATAGAGCGCGCGCGAACCCATGGGATTGCCGGGGCCGCCCGCCATGAAGCGGGGCAGATAAGGCTGGCGGGCGATCATCTCCGGCGGCGGACGCCAGTCCGGCCATTCCGCCTTGCGGCTGACATTCACGAGACCCGACCACTGGAACCCCTCACGGCCGACGCCGATGCCGTAACGGAGCGCCCGGTTGTTGCCCTGGACGAGATAGACGAAGCGCTCCGAGGTGTGGACGACCAGCGTGCCGGGCTTCTCGTTGCTGCGGAAGAAGACCATCTGGCGCGCGTAGGGGCCGTCGGTGATCACGACCTCTTCGGTCGAGACGCGGCCGGGCTCATCGCCGATGTCGAGGGTTTCCTTGCCCGGGATGCGCGGCGCGCTTTGGGCGAGGGCAGCCCCTGCCACCGCAGTCGAGAGCGACAGTCCGGCGAGAACGGCAAAGGCCGCTCTCAGCGTAGACCGTCGAAGGGTCTCGTTGATGTCCTTGAGCATTCCGTACTCCACTTTTACCTGCTGCGAGCGCACTCAGTTGCCGCAGCGCGCGAAAATGAACGTGCCATACCGGCGATTCGCGTCAGGATCGACGAATCGCATCACGAGAAATTCGCCGTTGTAGGAAAGGACCTCGCGGTCCTGCGGATGGCCGGCCGGAGCCTCGAAGCCGATGTAGGTCCTGCCGTCGGCGCTGCGCTTGAGGGCCAGCTCATAGAGCTGCGCGTCATCGGCGACATGCATCATCACGCCGTTGGTCGGGCCCTTGGTGATGACATAGGGCTGGCTGCATTGCGCGCGTGCCTGGGCTTCCGTGCGCTTGCGGTCTTTCTCCTCGTGGAACGAGGCGATGCCCCAGCGCCCGACGAGTTGATCGCGGGTGATTACCAGTCCGGCGGGCGCTGCCTGGCTGAAACTCTGCCGCTCTTCCGGCATCATGGCGCATCCGGCCAGCGTCAGGGCAGCCAGGACAAGGGCGGCGACGGTAGTTGCGCGAGAGCGCCGCAAGTTCTGGGGGGGCAACGGTTGGGAAGGCTCGTCCGGGTGAGCCGCCATGAAGGCTCGGCCGCCAATAGAGTATAACCCGTGCATCGTTCCTCCCACGTCTCAGCACTAGACCGTCAGGATTGCTTTTGCTGTGCAACCCAGACGTCTAGCATAAGCTATAGTATGAGAAGGTGATGACGGAAAGAGCAAGACGCACCCGAGGGCGGCCTCGCCGCGCGGGCAGGGGCTGTCGTCTTGTGGTCGATCGTTTGGGAGGACGTCGCGGCGCCGGATCAACCGTTCCGCGCCATCTTCCTGGCTGCGGTCAGTGTTCCCTGAAGGCGCCGGTCATGGCGTCTGTGAGGGGTCTCATGAGGTAGCTCATGACGGTTCTTTCGCCGGTGTTGAAGATGATTTCGGCGGGCATTCCGGGTCTGAGGCGTCCCTTGAGCTCGGCGGGGACATCGGTGTCGGCGACGGAGATGAGGGCGAGGTAGTAGGGCTCGCGGGTCTGCTCGTCGACGAGGCGGTCGCGGGAGACGTTGCGCAGGGTGCCGAGGATGAGCGGCGTGGTGCGCGAGTGGAAGGCGGGGAAGCGGACTTCCGTCGAGGTCTCGGTCCTGAGGTTGTCGATGTCGGTGACCTGGACGCGGGCCTCGATGACGAGCTCGTCGTCCTGGGGGACGATCTCGACGAGGGTGTCGCCGGGGCGCACGACGGCGCCGACGGTGAAGACGCGCTGATTGATGTTCTGGGCCTCGCCGCCGCGCGGCGCGCGGATTTCGGTGCGGCGCAGGACGTCCTCGGTGACATTGAGCTTCTCGCGCATGTCGCCGAGCTTCTGGCGGATGTCGAGGAGCTGGGCGCCGACCTCCTCGATGAATTTCTGGCGGGTCTGGGTCGCCTGCAGGTTCATCTCGCCGATATTGTTCTGGGCCTTGGCGGCATCGGCGAGATTGCGGCCGACGACGCCGTCGAGGCGGGCCTTCTCGCGCTCCAGCGCCGACTGGCGGGACTTCGGGACGAGGCCCTTGAGGGCGAGGTCGCGGATGCCGACGAGCTCGTCGTTGATGAAGTAGAGCTGCTGCTCGGCGGACTTGCGCTCGCGGTCGAGACCGTCGATCTCGGCCTTGAGCTGGTCGACGCGGCCGTTGATGATGTTGATCTGGCCGGTGATGGAGGCGCGGCGGTCGTTGAACTGGGCGGTCTCGTCGCCGATGACGCGCTTGACCACCGGGTCGTCGGGATGATCGACGAGGAGGGCGGGGAAGGTGATCCTCGGGGCGTCGTCGCGCTCGGCGACGAGGCGGGCCTCGAGCGCCAGGGCCGCATAGACCTGGTTGCGGACGGCGTCGCGGTTGGCGAGCGCGGTGGTGTCCTCGAGGCGGAACAGGAGATCGCCGACCTCGACCTTCTGGCCTTCGCGGACCTTGATCTCCTTGATGATGCCGCCTTCCAGGTGCTGCACGACCTGGCGCTTGCTCTCCACGGAGATGAGGCCCGGCGCCACGACGCCGGCGTCGATATTGGCGAGCGCCGCCCAGCCGCCCATGATGCCGAAGGTGAAGACGATGATGGCATAGCCGGTCAGGGCGATGCGGCGGAAGTCACTGTCGGGCTTGCCCGGGGAACCGGTGCCGTCGTTGCCCGGAGCGCCGTCGCCGTTCGTGGTGCCGCGCTTGCTCTTGCCCAGGCTGAGGGCGGCATCGATGGCCTTTTCGAGAAAGGGCAGCTTGCGCCCGGCCTTGTCCGGCTGGGCGTTGGCGAGCGCGCCGGCGCCGCCGTGCCCGGGGTTGCCTTGCCCAAAATTGCCTTGCCCAAAATTGCCTTGCCCAGGATTACCTTGGCCAGGATTACCTTGGATGGCCTCATGCGCCGGCACCTTCACCGGCGTGATGGCGGCGAAGGGCACCGGGCCGCTGGCGCCGGGGCCATTTGTCTCGGAACCCGTTGTCTCCGGACCCCTGGCCAGCCCCCCTTCCGACGCGGCGGCTGCCGCCAGGCTGGCGGCGGGTTGCGCCGTGCCGGCCGCCAGGGGAGGGGCCGGCCGGCTCATGCCGGGCTGGTTCATGCCGGGCTGGCTCATGCCGGGCTGGCTCATGGCGGACTGGCCTGTCGCGGGCTGGCTTGAAAAAGCGGGCTGGTTTGCAAAAGCAGGCTGGTTTGCAGGAGCAGGCTGGTTTGGCGGAATGGGCTTGCCGAAGGTCAGCGGCCGTGGAAAGCGGGCGCCCTCGCTGTCGGCGCCGGCCGGGACGCCGCCGGGGGCGGGCGCCGCCAGGGGCCGCGAAGGTTGACCTGCGGCGGGTTGACCTGCGCTGGGCTGATTCTGAGCCTGCCCCGTCTGGGCATTGACCGGCTGGGCATTCACCGGGGGGATCTTCTGCTCGGACATCAACCACGCTCCAGCGTCACACACAGGCTCCGGCCGGCAGACAGCGCCGGAGAAACCACAGGAACCACAGCTGTACGGACCACGATGGCGGCCGGGACAGCGATCACATAGACACCGGCGCCGCCGCTTGCCAGAGGAAGCCCGCCGGCGCCGATCACATCGATGTTAGTCGCGGGCATCCGCGGCCGGCTTTCGGCCTCGGCGCGGTATCGCCGCTCTGTCGTCTCAGCAGACCTTGGCCAGGCCTTGGCTCAGCAGGCCTTGGCTCAACCTGGCGCGGCCGCCGCGGCGATGCCGGGCTGGCCCGGGGTGGCCGTCACCGATCCCGCCGTCACCGATCCCGCCCCCTGGCCAGCGCCCTGCGGCCCGACGATGCGCGGCCCGAGCACCTTGGCCAGCACCTCGTCGCGCGGCCCGAAGGCCTGCACGCCACCTTCCGCCAGCACCAGGATGGAATCGCACAAGGCCAGTGAATTGGTCTTGTGGCTGATCAGGATGACCGTGCGTCCGGCCGCCTTCAGCTGGCGGATCGCCGTCATCAGCGCCTGTTCGCCGGCCGCGTCCAGGCTCGCGTTCGGCTCGTCCAGCACCAGGATCGGCGGCGACCCGTAAAGCGCCCGCGCCAGGCCGACCCGCTGGCGCTGGCCGCCCGACAGCGCCTGCCCGCCTTCGCCGATCTGCGTGTTGTAGCCGTCCGGCAGCCGCTGGATCATCTCATGCACGCCCGCCAGCTGCGCCGCCCCCACGATCCCCGCCTCGTCCATGTCGCCGAAGCGCGCGATGTTCTCGGCGATCGAGCCGGAAAACAGCTCGACGTCCTGTGGCAGATAGCCGAGGAAACGCCCGAGCTGTTCGGGATCCCAATGGCTCAGGTCCGACCCGTCGAGCCGCACGCAGCCCGCCGCCGCCGGCCACACCCCGACAAGCGCTCGCGCCAGGCTCGACTTGCCCGCAGCGCTCGGCCCGATCACACCCAGCACCGTGCCGGCATTGACCGCGAAGGAGATGCCCTTCAGCACCGGCATGTCCCGCGTCGGCACCCGCACGATCAGGTTTTCGACCGAGATGTCGCCCTTCGGGTCGGGCAGGCGCATGCGCGCCCCCGGCGCCGGCAGCGCCCGCAAAAGGCCCTGCACGCGCTCATAGGCCGAGCGCATGTTGATCAGCGACTTCCAGTTGCTGATCGCCATCTCGATCGGCTGCACGCAGCGCCCCACGATGATCGACGCCGCGATCATCATGCCCGGCGAGATCTCCCGCTTGATCGCCAGATAGGCCCCGACCCCCAGGATCAGGCTCTGCATGAAGGCGCGGTTGAACTTGATGCCGGCCATCAGCCCGCCGGCGCGGTCCGAGGCCTGCGCCTGGTGGCCGAGCGCGTCGTAGTGGTGCTTCACCCACTTCTCGCGCAGCCGCCCCACCATCCCCATCGCCTGCAGCACCTCCGCGTTGCGGAAGGTGGTCAGCGCCTGGTTCTGCGCCGTGATGTTGGCCTTCGTCGCCTGGTCCAGCACCGGCCGTGTCGCCCGGTCGTTGGCGAAGGCCAGCGCCGCCGAGATCAGGGCCGTGATGATCGCCAGGACCCCGTACCAGGGATGCAGCAGCGTCGCCGCGATGATGTAGATCGGCACCCACGGCACGTCGCAGAAGGTGATCAGCCCCTGGCCCGTGAAAAACTCCCGGATGCTGTCGACGTCGCGCAGGGCCTGGACATGGCCAGGCCCGGGCTGGCGCAGCGAGGCGCGCTGCACCGCGTTGAACGCATCCGCGTTCACCTCCTCGTCAAACCGCACCCCGGCCCGCACCAGAAGCCGCGTCCGCAGGCTCTCCAGCGACGCCGAGACAAGATACAAAATCGCGATCAGGATCGTCAGAACAACTAGCGTCGTCAGGTTCCGGCTCGACAGGACGCGGTCATAGACCTGCATCATGTACAACGAACCCGTCAGTCCCAGAAGATTGATGAAAAACGAAAAAATGATCGCCGTCACAAAGGCCGGACGCGTCGCGCGGATCGCCGCGTTCAAGGCCGTCGGCGCCTTCTTCCCCCCAACCATCATCCCCGCCTGTGACATCAATCTACGCTCCAATCCCGTCTGAACATCATACGGGGTTTCATAAGAACTGTATATCGTACCAATCCAACTTATGGAGGCAATTACCACAACAGGCCCCGCTGATGTGAGGCAGTGCGTGAAGGCGGCGGAGCATTCTCCGCCGCCTTCCTGGATGCGCTCACGATCAGAAAAACCCCAGGCCAGCCCCAGCGTCTGACGTCAGGCGAAGTCCGACTGATCGATGACCCCGGTGTAGCCCGTGACCTTGATGATCACGTCGTCGGCACCAAATGCCGCACCGACCTCATTGGCGGCAACGAGGTACACATCCTTGCCGTAGCCGAACAAGCCAGCGGTGTGATGGCTGCCGTCCAGCTCGCCACCGGCCTTGAACAGGCGGTCAACGGCCTCCTTAAGGCTGGCGCCCGCAATGGCCTGGACCCGCGAGGTATTGGCGACGAGATCGATGTCGAAGGCGAAGTCGATCGTATCCATCCGGCCTTTGGCGTTCTGGGTGCCGAGGTTCAGTCCCTCGATTGTTCCTTGGACCTCACCGTCCGCGTTGAAACCGCCGCCATGGACGACGTATTTCATCGTCTCGACGGCGACGATGCCTCCGCCATTGCCATCGATTTCCGTGCCGTCGGTGCCGCCCGTGCCTGCGCCGCCATTGCCGTCGGTGCCGCTCGTGCCGGTGCCGCCATTGCCGTCGGTGCCGCCCGTGCCGGTGCCGCCGTTTCCGTCGGTGCCGCCCGTGCCGGTGCCGCCATTGCCGTCGGTGCCGCCTATGCCGGTGCCGCCGTTTCCGTCGGTGTCGCCCGTGCCTGTGCCACTATTGCCGTCGGTGCCGCCCGTGCCTGTGCCGCCATTGCCGTCGGTGCCGCCTATGCCGGTGCCGCCGTTTCCGTCGGTGTCGCCCGTGCCTGTGCCGCTATTGCCGTCAGTGCCGCCCGTACCGGTGCCGCCATTGCCGTCGGTGCCGTTTCCAGATGTGGAAGCCTGATAGGGGATCTTGGTAATGTTGATCGGGGTGCCGTTCCACTCGTCCATATGCGCCGAAATCTGGCCGCCCTTCAGGCCTGTGGCGCTGGTGATGACGAGAGTATTCCCTTGGGCAGAGACTTGGCCGCCTGTCAGCACCTCTATCGGCGCTTTGTTGATTTCCAGGAATTTTGCGAGCGAACGGTCCGTGTCGATCCCGAACACGCCGTAGGCCGAGTAAACGTGCTCACCTATGGTGAGCTGCAACTGCTGGTGCTCCTTCCACGGGCCTATCGTGACGCGATATTCGCTGGAGGTAGGGGCGACGGCAGGCGTCTCGTAGGCGGCACTTGCGGGGCCGCCCGTGCCCTGCGTGGCCCGCAACGCGATGAACGGCTTTGTTGCGGAAAGGAGATCGCCTGTTTCCATATAGGCGGAAATGGCGCCGCCCCTCAGCGCATTTGTGCCCTTGATGACGAGATCGCCGTTTTCGACGACGAGAGTGCCGCCAGTGAGAGCGTGAATGGCATGCCCGTTTGTCGCGACGAACTGTTCGAGAGACGTGGCGGGATTCGCGGCCGCACCGGCCGAGAAGCTGTGCGCGCCGATCGTAATGTGCAGCGTATCACGCGCGTTCCAGGCACCGACATCAATCGTGGCCTGGGCCGTGCCTTCGGCGCGATCAGCAGACGCCGGCATCAGGACGTCGTCGGCGCGCACGGCGACAAGGCTGTCCTGGGTAAGATTATCGGAATGCGCCGGCCCATGCAGGGTCTTGCCGCGGTCCATGGCTGCTGAGATGGCGCCGCCCTTGAGATCGGAGCCGTCCTTCGCCTGAATGACGATCTCGAAATTGCCGGATCCGCTTTTGGCGGAGCGCACGAAGACCGTGCCGCCCGTCAGGCTCTCGATGGCGGACTTGTTGAAGGCCATGAAATGGTCGAGGGAGGCTTTGCCGTTGCACTGCGGGCCGCCGGGCGCGTCGAGGCGAAAGCCTTCGACAACGCTGGATGCCGAGAATACATGGCTGCCGATGGTGAGCTTGAGCTGTTCATACAGCTGCCACTGCTTCACCTCGATCGCATATTCCTTCACCGCCGCCTGAGCCGTGTCAGTCGCGATTGTGGCGCCGTTGATACCGGGCGCGCTATTCACAGCAATATCGCTCACAGAAAACCTCAAATCAAATTAATATATCAATAGATTTTAATAAATTTCTTTTAATTGAATGCGTTAGGAGTGTCATATCGTTATTGTGCAAAAGATGCTGCATTCTGTGGATGCATTAAATCTGTGATATATTGAATGGCCGTATCTCGCATTCACCCGAACGCTTGTTGTTGGGGTGGGTCGGTCGCTGTCAAGCAACACGCAGACGTGTTAGGGTCGGCGATAGCTCCCCATGGAAGGTCGTCAAGCGGGCCTCGATTTCGGCGCGGTTGGCGGCTTCATCCTGCAGGGGCGCGCCGTCCTTCATGAGGCGTTGGCCTTGCGCGGCGAAGACCGACCAGATGAAGCTGACCAGGTCTTCGGCTTTTTGGCGGCGGGCCAGCAGCGCGAGCTGGCTGATGCGGTCGACGGCGACGGCGCCGCCTGTGACGGGTGAGGCGAGATATGACAACTGTCCGCTATGCCGTGCGGCATTGAGGACGGCATCGTTGAAATGGGCAGTGCCGACAGCGCGGGCTTCCTCGCCTTCCAGCGGGAGCGCCGGGCTCACCCCGCCTTGGCCGATGAGGATCAGCAAGGCCTGGTGTATCCGTTGCCAGCCGATGGCGGAGAGTGACGGCGTGTTCAGGAGCTCCCGCACGGTCTTGGGACGTTCGGCGAGAGCGTCGACCAGCGGATCGTAGATCTTCTGCTGCAAGCCGATCGTGCCGACCGGGGTGGTGATGGAACGCGAAACGGCCTGCGGGGCGGTCGCCAGCACGAAGCGCAGGCCGGCCCAGGCCTCGAAGAGCTGCGCGCCTTCCAGGGGCAGGCGACCGCGCACGAAGAGATCGCGGCGGAACGGGCGATTCAACATCATGTCGCCGGCGAGGTCGCGAAAAGCCGGGTCCTTGATCTCGGCGAGAAGCGCCCGCTGCTGCTCGGTGAAATTGATGACATCGACCTGATCGGAGAGCTGCACCTGGCCGACATAGCTCAACTTGGCGCCCTCGAAGTCACGGCGCACGTCCGTGCAGTAGAACGGCGTCCAATCGGCATTGAGATATTCGTGCGCGATATAGGCCCTCTGTTGCTTGCCGAGCCCCTCGAGCCGGCTGCCGACCGTGGGGGACTGGGTGAAATAGCGGGCCTGGACGGTTTCCAGCCGCTTCGCGAAGGCAAGGCTCGCTTCAATCCGATCGAACAACGGGCCGGATTGCTGGGCCGCCGTGTCTATGAGAAGGCGGCGAAGGGGCGCCGCAGCTGCCCAGCCGGGCAGGGCATTGTAGGAGACGTAAAGCAGGCCGCCGGTCTTGAGGTGCTTGCGCGCGATCTCGCGAATGTAAGCGCGGTTCTCCGCCGAGACCCAGCTGTAGATTCCGTGGAGCGCGATGATGTCGAAATCGCCGAGATCGGGGTCTGCCGCCAGATCCGCGAAGCTGGCCTCGCGCAGGTCTATGCGCTCGCTGCGCGCGAGCCGCGCCAGGTCGCAGGCACCCGCGATATGGGCGGGGTTGAAATCAATGGCGGTGACCGAGACGTCGGGATTGGCGGCGGCGATGATATTGGCCGACATGCCCTGGCCGCAGCCGAGTTCGAGATAGCGCAGCCGCCCGGACGGTGGCTTGACGCCGGCGGTCAATGCCGCGAGTTGCAGGCTGAGCGGGACAAGCTCCCGATAGAAGCCATGCGTGTAGCCGACTTCCGTGACGTAGCCATCACTCCAATCCGCCATGCGTCACTCCCCGCCCTCTTATCTTGCCCGGTGATTTGTGATCAGCGGCGCTTGCAATGCAAGCGATGAGGGAAAGAAAGGCTCTTGGCTCGGTCGATATGAAAAAACCCCGGCCTGTGGAAAGGCCAGGGCGAACGCGGGAGCACAGATGGCTGTTACGAGAAGGGGGGCGGGACACGCCTAGCTTAGATGTGAAAGGTCGAGGACATCGCTCTCGAATTGGAACGGCGCATTGTTGCCGCCGGCCTTGGCGGCCAGATCCGGATACTTGCCGCCGATCGGTCCCTGCCGGAAATTGGCCCATGATAGGAGATGGGCGTAGATCAGCGGAAGGACATTGGTTTTGCGCAGGGTGTTGAAATCGGCGTCGGAAAGCTGATTGAGCTTCTGCTCGTTGACGACACGCAGTCCTTTTATCTTATGGCCTGAGCCATCGGGTTTGCGAAGGACAATGCTTCGGTCCACGAGAAGACCGCTTTCGGCAATAGCTGCGACCATGGCCCGGGTGGCGGCAATCTTCTTCTGCACGTGCTCCAGAAGCTGGAGGCGGCGCTGCATATGTGGTGTTAATTGACCGTCCGACGTGAAGACAGGATGGCCACTCGGGTTCTTCAGATGCGGCGCGTCGGGATCAAACATGACGATAAAGCGCTTTTCCGAGCCTTCTTCTTGTGGCGTTGCGCCAAACACGAAAGGATAACGGCGGATATGGGCGGGAATATAGGTGGCCAACCAGCGGCCGTCGTCGGCAACATACGCGTTCTTGCCGGGCTCGAGGCCGAGCAGGGCGGCGGGCATTTCGCTGTTGTTGTCGGGAAAGATAATCGGATATTCGCGAGCAACGTCGCTCATTTCATCGAAAACAATCGGCGCGAGCGTCTCAGCTTTCGCGTAGCCGTAATCGTTGCTCTCAAAGACCCGCAGATCGCGGTGCTGCGCGAAAGTCAGGGGAATCTGCGTCTTGAACATGGTTCTCTCCCAAGCAAGAACGGGGGGCGTAACCGCCCCCCGTTCCCTACTCACGCTATATAGGCCTGCAAGGCTTAGGCGTAAATGATGTTGAACTGCGACACGTCGTTCGCATCCGCGCCGAGGCCGACGAGGGTGATCTCGCCAGCGAAGGCTCCGGTGATCGACGTGATGTGCAGATCGACGCCGTCGTTCACAAAGGACAGTTGACCGGCGCTGGTGACGCCGAAGACCGACAGATCGATGCGGTCGGACGTGGCCGTGTTGCCGCCTTCGAAGAAGTCAATCGTGATGTCGCCGATGCCGGCTCCGTCGAACGTGAAGACTTCGCGGGTAGCATAGCCGTCTTCGGCCGTGAAGGTCACGAAGTCGGTTGCGCCGAGGTGATACTCAACGGCGGTCGCACCGTAGAGCGCATCCGAGGCGTCGACGATGAGGTTGGCCGCAACCTTGGACACATCGAGCGTCGTGAAGCTGGTAAGGCCATCCGCCAGATAGACGTCGGCGTTATTGCCGGCGGAGACGGTCAGCGACACCAGGTCGACGTTCGCCGATGTGCTGCCGTAAACGTCCACATCAGCGTCAAGGCCGGCGACGATCGACGCAGTCACGACACCGGTGTTGATGAACTGGACGTCCGAGTCTTCACCAGCGGTGGCCGTGAATGTGAACGAACCCACCACATCGTGGAGATGCGCGTCAGCATCCTGGCCACCTTCGACATTGACAACCTCAAGGCTGTCGAAGCCTTGCGGCAGCACCAGCGGGATCTCCGGCGTACCATCAACTGTGTTGATGACCGGATTGGTCCAGGTGCCAAGCGTAACCGCCAGCGGGAAGCTGGTGATAGCGCCTTGGTCACCGACGTCGTTCCACACGATCTCAACGTCCGATCCGTTCCGAGTAGCGGTCAGAAGGGAGCTGAGGTTGGTGTTGAGATAGTCCACGATATCCTGGGCAACGCCCTGATCGTGCAGCGGGTTGTTCGGACCAATACCGATGCCGAAGGGGTAAGCAAACGACGTCGCGTACGGCACGATGATCGAGCCGCCAGGGAAGCCCTGGCTCGACAAGACAATCTGACCGGCGGTCTGAGTTGTCTGGCCAAATCCAGCTCCGACGCTCTGCGCAACTACGTTAACGGTGAAAGTTGCAACTTCCTGCGTACCGGCATCGTACGGAACGCCAGCAACACCTTCGAATTCGACGTAGGCGTTGCCGCCCGCGACGACATTGACGTTCTTCAGGGCGTCGAGGTCATCCATCGGAGCCGATGCATCGAACTCGACCGCGGCGTTGGCAGCAGCGGCCACATCGACGTTCTGAAGAGCCGCGACGTCGTCAGCGCCGTCCACGTCGATCCAGACGTTACCGTCGATAAGATCCGACGTCTCGACCTTGAGGGTCGTCAGAGCAGCGCCGGCGAGAGAGTCGAGGTCGATGGTGCCATCGAAGGACTTGACGGTCAGCTCAGTGACGTTGCCCGCGTCAAGCCTGAGATCCTCGATGCCGAACTCGGAGTCGATGGTCAGGACATCGAGCGTGTTCGCCAGCGTGAGCCAGTTGCCATTGCCGTCGACGTACGTGAAGTCGAGGGTCGTGACCTGGTCGCCGATGCCGTCGAGGTCGAGCGTGGCGTTGCCGCCGAGGCTGATGTCGTCGACGAACTCGAGGTTGCCGTCGAAGCCCACCAGCGTCGTGCCGGTGAAGTCGAGCGCGTTGACGTCGCCGTCGTCATAGACCTTGGCAAGAGCGAACTCGTTGTCGCCAGCGCCGAGGTCGATGAGGATGTCAGCGCCGTCGAAGTTCGCGCCATTCACGACAACGCGGTCATCGCCTGAGCCGGTCTCGACGCTCTCGAGCACTTCAGAACCACGCAGGTCGATGTCGAGGTCGCCTGACATGGTGCTCGCGTCGAGCGTCTTCAGGCTATCCCACTGCTGCTGGAACCAGTTGCCGCGCACGTTGAGATCGCCGTCACCGTCGATGGTGAGGTTCTCGACGGTGCCGTGCAGCCCGTAGTTGATCTGCAGGTAGTTGTCGCCGGTGACGGTCAGCGCGAGATCGGTGATGACGTCATCGCCGTTCGCGTGCACGTGCAGCTCGGTGCGATTGTTCACGTCCTTGCCGACGCTGTTGATCTCGACGACCTGAGAGGCCTTGTCGCTGCCGAGCGCGTCAGCCGCATACGACGCATAGAACGTCGTGTTGCCGGACACGTTGTCGAGGCCGAGAAGTACCGAGTTCTGGATCTCGTAGACATCCAGGTCACGCGTCGAATTGACGTTGCGGACTTCTTCCACGCCTTCGACACGGGTCATGTCGAGTTCGGCGTCGTTGTCACGTGACGTGAGCTGGAACTCTTCGATGTTCTTGATGGACGGGTCGTCAGAGCCACCGATGCCGGTGAAGCCATTCAGCTCAGCCCTGAGAATGTCGTGGCCATCACCGCCGTCGAGCACGTCAACGCCCTGGAGCGTCTGTGTCGCGAAGAGCCCATCAAGGCCGGTCTTGAGTGGCGCGGAAAAGATCTCGTCGCTGCCCGTGCCGACAATGTGGTCAGCCTGGACGGTCAGGTCGTAGACCGTCGTGAGAACGTCGAACAGCGAGCCGGTGTAGATGCCTTCGCCATCAGCGGCGGCCAGGAGGAAGCCCTCGATATAAGGCTCAGTCGACTGGATGAATTCCGGCGACTGGGAGAAGCCGACGATGACTTCGGCGAGCGTGCCGCCGTTGTTCAGGACTTCCGTCCAGAAGGCGATGCCGGCGGCGTCGCCCGGACGACCGAGAACGTTGGCGTAAAGACGACCGACGATCTCGGAGTTGGTCAGGCCACCATACTGCGACTCGAATTCGCCGGAATCGCCGAAGGCGCTGGCGAGTTCGGGAAGGGACATGCCCTGGCCACCGTCATAGGCGGCGACCCAGAAGTTCAGGCCATCGGAATCCGGCACGCGGCCGAAGACGGCCTGGTAGAGGCGGACAACCGGATCAACGGTGACAGTCGCGGCAGCCAGAAGAGCATTGTCGAGAGCTTCGACGCTGGGGCTGTCCGAATACGCGGCAACCTGTGCCTCGGAGGGAGTGGACCGGAGGATCCCCTCGTAGCGCTGAATGACGATATCAGCAGGAATTGTCATGCTAACCTCTTGATCAAAAAGGCGATAAGCCAACCGCTGCCAGAATCGTCAGCGCAGCCTGCAAAAGGCTATACAGTGATTACCATACTGCTGTAAATGTCTTTTATATGCAGAGCTTAAGCGCCGTTTGCGTGCTTAAAGGAGGTGCAATCGAGGAAAAGTGAGGCAAATCAGCGGGGTAAGATGTCGTGTTAAGCGACATCAAAAAGCGCTGGCCTTCTGAAATAGATGGTGAACGGGAAGTTATGGGTGCCCGCGCATATGCTTTTCATGGCTGACGGCGCGGTACGGTGACGGCTATTCTCGGTGGATTAGGTCAGCCGGCCTGCCGTTTTTGCGGCGAGCATGAAGGTCAAGTCGCCGGCTCCGATGGCGTGATCGTCCATGCCGCGACGAAACCTCTGGACCAGGGTAATCTTCTTGATCTGGATGCAGCAAAGACTTACACTGTAAAAGCAGTGATCACTTGCTGAGCTGATGTTTGGGAAATCTAATGTATGGAAATCCGCAAAGGCGTAGCGCCAATGACGTGCAGGAGCTCCGCCGCGCGGCTGGTCGCTGGCTGAAGCAGCGGCGAGAGGCTTGTAATCTCTCGCAGCGTGATCTCTCTACGCTTGTCGGCACGGATTATTACACCTTCATCTCCCAGCTGGAGACCGGTCGCGGGCGCATTCCGCCGGATCGTTATCGCGTATGGGCCGAGGCCCTGCAGATGGAGCCGAAGGAGTTCGTCCGGCAGATCCTCAAATTTTATGACCCCGCCACCTACGAGATTCTTTTCGAAGACGCCTGATGGGCTCCCTGGGCACCCTTGCCCAGGTCCTATCCTCTTGTTTGTCGGGGCTTGTTCGGCTCTTCCGCCGCGCGCATTTGTCTTGGGATCGGTATGGCATCCAACGTCGCCCAGCTTTTCTCATTCCGTCGCCGTTCGAACGACTGGAGCAACCAGGAGCTCGCGGAATTCTACCGCGTGGAAGCCTCGCTCGTGCAGGCGGGACTTCTGGTCGACACAGATCGCGGCATAACCGATGAGAACGAGCCTTGGTTCGTCTTCTGTAATTCGGAGAGTGGTGACGTCATCATTCACTTCGCCCGCATCGATGGGGCCTATGTAGCAGCCAGCGGCGCCTTCGACGGTGTGCTGCGCGGACGGGATTTCCGCTCGGTCGTCGAGGCGCTTCTGAGCCGTCATCCGCTCGTCATGCCGCAGGCGCGCGATAATATCCGGCTGCATCCGAGTTCCTTGCTCGTCGCGCTCGTCGCCACCGCATTCTTCAAGCTGTCGGACGTCGATGCCCAGGCAAGTGAAGTGGATGGGAAAGGCACGGATGGGAGCTCCTCACGGGAGATCTGGATCAAGTCTGACGGGGATGTGAAGCAGGCGAGCATCCAGCTCGACCGTCGCCATGTCGCCGTCGTTCTGGCTGCCATGACATTCGCGGTGACCCACGACTTCAATGGCGACTGGACCCATTGGCTGAGCAAGGCCTCCGATTGGCTGGATCAGGATAGTACGGCCTCGAGCGTGGCAGAGGCGCACAAGTTGACAAGCGACCTCGTCGAGTTTGCTAATCTGGTGGACACGTCGGCGGAAAGCGCCGCGGCACGTGTGGAACATGTCAGCATTCTGCCTCTGGATGGCGGACATCTCGAACAATTGGCGGCATTGTTCGGCGACAAGCTTTCCCTGCTCAGCTTGTTGACAAGCCTCATGAGTGGCGCGCAACCGACAGATAAGGCCGGCGCTTCTGGTGTGGAATTGCCGGGCGCAGTTGCGGTTGTCGAAGATCTCAGCACCTATCGCCAGGAGGCGAGCAACAATGGCTCTTCGGCGCCCGCCGAGACGGATCGGGAACCGTTGGCCGGACATGAGCGAGCGGCGACGCCCGAGCATAAAGCCGAAAACGCGGAAGTCGTGACGGTGGTACTCAGCCAGTCTTCCTCGGAGCGGTCTTCGTCACTGCCGGTCGTCGAGGCGGTGCGCTATGTCGAGAGCAGCGTGCTGGCGTCGGTGGATGCCCGGGAAATCCTGAAAGTCGGTGACGGCTTGCTGGCTTCTTTGACGAGCAGTGATGACGGGCTGGTGTTGGTCGCCGATGTGCTCCCTGAGAATGGCTCGACCATTCAATCTGGGCAAGCGGGCAAGGATCAGGCCAGCGGCTTGGCGGCGAAGATCGAGGCCCTGTTTGGAGACGATCGTCCCCTCCATGCTTTCCACGATAATGCGGACGACTATAAGAGCGTCATGGCGACCTTCAAGGAGAAGAACGCCGATTTCGAGTTGGCGCTGTCTGGAAAAGACGTCGTATTATACGATCTGACGCCGGACGTGCATACGGGCGATGCCCTCAGTTTTGTAACCTGGACATTCGAGGACGGTTCGACGCTCAGCCTCATAGGGGTTTTGCCGCACGAGTTCGCCATCGCAGCCTGACAGGCCAAGCCTATAGAGCGTGGATACAAACCCGGGCCACGCGTGGTTCGGGTTTTCTTTTGGCCGAGGGGCGTATTCGTCGCTGCCGCGTTTCACCCGATCCACGGGAATGGATTGGATAGCTCGTTGGGGCAGCACAGTCAGGCGAAGCGGCGCAGCTCCACGCGAAGACCAGTTGTTTGAAATAAGGACGGGAAGCGAAAGATTGCTCCGGCGGGCGCGAAACTCGCTTTAGATATCGACGCTGTCGTCCAGCCGACGATCGGGCGTCCTCTGCACAGGTGGCGCGGTTTTCTCCACCATGATGGAGACGGTGTGGCGCTCGACCGTCTTTCCCGAAACCACTTCGTATTCAATCTGGTCCTGGCCGCTGAAGCCATCGCGCGATTGGTAGAAGATGGCCTGCGCGGGCGCCGGGATGGCGGCGCAGGGGCCGCTGGAGCGCTTTGAAGACCCCCGGCGCACGACGAGGGTTCCGTGACCCGGCATTTTCTTGACGCGAATCTCGGCCAGCGGGCCGCGGCTGCAGTCGGCCTTGAGGCTTTGATAGACGGCAACACGATTCGGCTTGCCGGTCTGCACCCGCAGCGTGCGATAGAGGACGGTTTCAGCGAGCGCCGCCGAGAAAGGCGTCGAACACGCAAGCACTCCAGCCACGGCGAGAAGGCAAAGCGTCCTCGAGCCCTTTACGGCAGGGGAGACTACGGCATGACGGCTGTCCGGTTCAGTCAAGCAGCGAGCATCCATAGGCATGTCTTCCCACTCTTCATAGCATCCTGCCGTTCGATCGATGTGAAGCCGCAGGCTTGCCAAGCTTAAAAGATCTTGTGGCGGTACGAAACAGAGGAACGGCCCAATCGACGAGCCGTCATTCCTTATGGTGGGAAAAATGTTGAATACCAGATAGATGTTCCACGATCTTGATTCTTTTTAAGAGATCGATTTTGCATCTCAAGCCGCGAATGGGGTCCTGCGCGGTCTCTTCTGCATTGAAAAGATCGTAGCGGCAGTGCAGTTCATCGCTTCCCCGAGGGGGCGCGCACTACACAATTCACGTGGAATGCGGCAGGCCTGAGGCTCCCTGGCGCGGGTCTATCGGGCTTGTCGGCAGGCCGAGTTCCCGCTCGATCCACGCCGCGAATGCGATCAGCGCGGCCTCGCGGCGCGGGTGGGCCAGAATCTGGATGCCGATGGGCAATCCATCCGGGGAGAAGCCGATAGGCAACGCGATCGCCGGACAGGCTGTCATCGACAGGATGGCGGTGATCGCGATCCAGTCGAGATAAGTGTGCATGGCGACACCATCGACCGATGCCGGATAGAGCGTCTCGACCGGGAAGGGCATCGCCTGTGTCGCCGGGCAGATCAGGAATTCGTGGCGATCCAGCAAGTCGATCGTGCGGCGATAGAAATCGGCGCGGTAGCGTTCGGCGGCGGCGAGCGCGGCGCCGGATTGCGAGGCGCCGCGTTCGATATCCTCCATCACGCCTGCCGGAAAGAGGGCGCGATGCGTGGGAAGGAAGGGTTCCCAGGCCGTGAGGAAGCTCGCGCCGCGTAATGCGAGGAAGGCGTCGAGCGCGCCGGTGATGTCAGGCGTGGCGACTTCTGTTCGCACGCCGCTGCGCGCGAGCGTCGCGATGAAGGCGTCGAAGGCGGCACGGATGGGTTGGGCGACGGGGAGCAGCCCGAGATCGACGCTGACCGCGACATGGCCGGGCCTTGAGGGCGCGCGGGCGGCGTCGAGGAAGGGCGTTTCCATGGAGGGCGCTGTAAGCACGTCGCCGGGATCATACCCGGCCATTGCGTCGAAGAGGAGCGCGAGGTCCGCGATGTCGCGAGCCATCGGGCCTTCAACCGCAAGCGTGTCGAAAGGTGCGGCGAGGCGCTTGCGCGGCACGCGCCCGGGCGTCGGCCGGAGGCCTGTGACGTTGCAGAACGCCGCGGGAATGCGCAGGCTGCCCCCGAGATCATTGCCATGGGCAAGCCAGGCTTCGCCCGTCGCGAGCGCAACCGCCGCGCCACCCGAGGATCCGCCACAGGTCAGCCTGATATCATAGGGATTGCGCGTTGCCCCGAAGACAGCGTTGGTGGTCTGGGCGCCGCCGAGTTCAGACAGATTGGACTTGGCAATCGGGACCGCGCCCCGCCGCTCGAGAAGAGCGACGGTGCGGTCCGAAGTCTCGGCTATCCGGTCCCGAAAAAGTGGGGTGCCGCTCGTTGTGCGCACGCCGCCGACGTCGTTGTTGTCCTTCACGACGATGGGCAGTCCGGCGAGCAGGGGAAGGGGCTCGCCACGCCCACGAGCCGCGTCGATGGCGGCCGCCTGCTCGCGCCCGCGCTCGAGACACAGCGTCGGCAGGGCGTTCACGGCTGGTTCCACAGCGGCTATGCGCTTCGCCGCGATATCGACGAGTTCGAGGGCGGTTATTGCGCCGGACCGCAGCAGGGCGACCACGCGGTTCGCGCTGGCTCCGATCAATTCATCAGACATGGTTCTCACCCAGCATGGTTTTGGTCGATGGGGCTCGCGTCGGCGGACCGTGAGACAGCAGATCCTTGGACGGCAGATTCTTGGGCGGCAGATTCTTGGGCGGAATGCCGCGTGTCGACATGAGTGGCGCCGGCCTGCAATCGGCGATTGGGCCTGGCCGTCGATTCCCGCACGACCAGGCTCGGCGCGAGGACGCGGGTCTCTCCGGGGCCGGTCCGGACGCCCTGGATCCGGTCGATCAGAAGATCGAGCACCTGCTTGCCCATCGCGGCCACCGGCTGCGCGACCGTCGTCAGGCGAGGCGTGAAGGCTCCCGCCCAGGGAAAATCGTCGATACCGATGACGGACACATCGTGTGGGCAGGTCAGGCCAAGATCGGCGAGGGCGCGCATCACACCGATGGTCATGACGTTATTGGTCGCGAAGATGGCGGTCGGCGCATCCTCGCGTCGCAGCATCTCGATGGCGGCCCTGTAGGCTTCGTTCTCGCGATAGCGCGCGTCACATATCAATGAAGGGTCGAAGGCGATACCGGCCGCCAGAAGCGTTTCGCGGTAGCCCTGCAGGCGATCGGCCGCGGTGCGCAGCACCTCCGGTCCGTTGATGAGGCCGATACGTCGGTGGCCAGCCTCGATGAGGTGCGACGTGGCGAGCGCGCCGGCCCTGTGGTTGTCAAGGACGACAGCATCATAGCCGAGCTCGACCATGCCGCGGTCGACAAGGGCGACTGGCACGGCGAGGTCCGCGAGGATGGCGGCCCTGTTGATGGAGATCGCGCCCGTCGGCGCCAGGATGAGGCCGTCGATCCTCTGGGCGCGCAGCATCTGCATGTGTCGTTCTTCCCGCGCGAAGGCCTCGCCGGAGTTGCACAGCACCATCGAGAAGCCGGCCTTGGCGGCGGCGTTTTCCACAGCCTCGAACAATTCGCTGAAGAAGGGGTTCGTGATGTCGGCGACCACCATGCCGATGAGGCCGCTTGTGCGCATGCGCAGGCTGCGGGCAGCGGCATGAGGGGAATAGCCGAGCTTCTCGACCGCCGTGTGAACCCGCGCACTGAGTTCTGCGCTCACGCGTCCCGGACGGTTCAGTGCATTGGACACGGTGGTGACCGACACACCAGCTAGGCGCGCGACGTCGCGAATAGTCGCCATCTTGATCCAAAAAACGTTTTACAAGGATCGCCTTCATCTCACGGCTTATTTGAAAATCAAACAGAAAAATTGTTTCAAAATTTCACTTGCCCGATGGTGCGACGCTATGAGAGCTTTATGCGAAACGTTACACAAGAGGGGGGCGCCGTGTCCGGTCGCGTGCTGATGCTGCGGGGAGCAGGGTAGATGGGGCGGTATGTCGTGCGGCGGTTCATCGGCACACTGCCGGTCTTTCTCTTTGTCGCTCTGTTCACCTTCTGCCTGCTTCGGCTGACACCCGGCGATCCCGCCGCGCTGCTCGCTGGCGATCAGGCCACGACCGCGGAGGTCGAGGCTGTCCGGCTGAAGCTCGGCCTCGACAGGTCCATTCCAGAGCAGCTCATCGGCTGGGCCGCGCAGCTTGCATCGGGCGATCTTGGCCAGTCCGTCTTTTCAAACATGCCGGTGACGCGGCTGATCGGGCAGCGCGCGGAAGCGACGGCCATGCTGGCGCTGGTCGCCATTGTCATGTCGCTTGTGCTCGCCTTGCCGATGGGCATTCTCGCGGCTGTGCGGGCGGGAGGGCTCGTTGACCGGCTGACCATGGCTTTCGCGGTGCTCGGCTTTTCGGCGCCGGTGTTCGTCGTCGGCTTCTTTCTTGTCTATGTCTTCTCCCTCTGGCTCGGCTGGTTTCCGACCCAGGGCTATACGCCGTTATCGGCGGGCCTCTGGCCATGTCTGCGAAGCCTCTTTCTGCCCGGCCTCACTTTGGCGTTGCTCTACACGTCGCTGATCGCCCGCGTGACCCGCGCCAGCCTGCTCGATGTGCTGTCGGAAGACTATATCCGCACGGCAAACGCCAAGGGTGTCAGGCCGGGCGCCATCCTCATCGCCCATGCGCTGCGCAATGCGGCGGTTCCCATCGTCACCGTGGTGGGCGTGGGCATGGCCGCCTTGCTCGGTGGCGTCGTGGTCACGGAAACGGTCTTCAACATTCCGGGGCTAGGCCGACTGACGACCGACGCCATCCTCCGGCGCGACTATCCCGTCGTCCAGGGGCTGATCCTGCTCTTCTCGACGATCTATGTCTTCATCAACCTTCTGGTCGATCTCAGCTACGGGCTGTTCGACCCGCGCGTGCGGTATTGAGGCGGCCATGGCGATGATCGAAGCCGAAGCCGCCGAGACCAGTTCCGTCGACACCAAGCAAGCGGGCGCCATGATGTCGGCGGGGCGACGTGCCGGGTTCCGACACTTCCTCGGCCGGCATCCCGTCATCCTGATTGGGATCAGCGTCCTCCTGATTTTCATGCTGATCGCCGCCGCATCCCCCCATCTCCTGCCGGATCCGGCACGGCTCGATCCATCGCAACGCCTGCGACCTCCGAGCTGGCAGAACTGGTTCGGAACCGATCATCTCGGGCGCTCGGTGTTGTCGCGCACGTTGAACGGGACCAGCATTTCGCTCGCTGCCGGCACCCTGGTGATGGTGCTGACGACGGTCTTCGGTGTGCTCTTCGGCCTGCTGTCGGGATTTTTCCGTAGGCTCGACGGCATCCTCATGCGTTTCATGGACGGCGTCATGGCGATACCGGGCATTCTCTTGGCCATCGCGCTCATGTCGCTGTTCGGCTCGAGCCTCCAGAACGTCGTGGTCGCCATCACCATTGTGGAGGTGCCGCGCATGGCCCGCGTGGTGCGCAGCTGCGTGCTGGTGCTGCGCGACCAGCCCTATGTGGAAGCCGCGATCACGCTCGGCACGCGCGTTCCCCGCTTATTGCTTCGCGATATCCTGCCGAACATCGCAGCGCCCGTGCTGGTCCAGGCGACCTACGTCTTCGCGGCCGCGATGGTCGTCGAGTCGGTCTTGTCGTTCCTCGGCGCAGGGACCCCACCGACCATTCCAAGCTGGGGCAACATGTTGGCCGAGGGACGCCAATATCTGCAGCGCGCGCCCTGGATTGCCGCCTTTCCAGGGGTGTTTCTGGCGCTGCTCATTCTGACAGTGAACGTTCTCGGCGATGCCCTGCGGGATGCGCTCGATCCAAAGCTCAGCCGGCGCAGAAACTGATGCGGTTCTCGGGACGGTACCTCGCGGATCTCCGCTAGGGATCGTGAATAAAACCAAAAGGACGGAGCTTCTTCGCAGCCGGACGACAGGCGGAGATGCTCCAGAGGCAAAGCTCAAGGAAGGGGAGAAGACATGAAGCCTAGACAGGGATGGGGGCTCACGGTCGCAGCAGTGATCGTTGGCCTGTGGGCGCTGCCTGCATCAGCGGAGACCACGTTGAAGGTTCGTCCCTTCGGCGATCTCAAGACCATCGATCCGATCACGACATCGGACTATATGGTCCGCAATCACGGCTACATGGTCTACGACGTTCTTTTCGCGCAGAACGCCAAGGGCGAGATCGTGCCGCAAATGCTAGCGAGCTACGATCGCTCGCAGGACGGGCTGACCTGGACATTCGTGCTGCGGGATGGGCTCAAGTTCAGCGATGGCGCGCCGGTCACGGCGGCGGATGTGGTAGCCTCGCTCAGGCGCTGGGGCGAGCGCGATGGTCTCGGCCAGCAGCTCATGGCCAACACGGCTGCTCTGGAGGCCGTTGACGCGAAGACGGTCAAGCTCACCCTCAAGAATAGCTGGGGCCTCGTGTTGGAGGCGCTCGGCAAGCCGAGCTCGAACGTTCCCTTCATCATGCCGGAGCGTATCGCCAAGACCCCCTCCAATGAGAACATCAAGGATCCGGTCGGCTCCGGTCCCTTCGTCATGAAGCTTGACGAATGGGCGCCCGGTTCGAAGGTCGTCTACGTGAAATCGCCGACCTACAGCCCGCGTGGCGAGGCGCCCGATGGTCTGGCGGGAGGCAAGCCGGCGAAGGTCGATCGCGTGGAATGGCAGATCATTCCCGATGCGCAGACGGCGTTGAACGCGTTGCAGGCGGGCGAGATCGATATCTTCGAGGAAGTCCCGCCCGACATGATTCCCCTCGTCAAGGGCAACGCGGATGTGGGGATCGCCAAACTCGCGGCCCTGCAGGGCGTCATGCGCTTCAACCAGTCGCAGCCGCCTTTCAACAATGCCAAGCTGCGGCAGGCTATCCTGACGCTCGTGGATCAGGATCCGGCGCTGCGCGCCTATGTCGACGACCCCAGCCTCTAGACCAATTGCCCATCGTTCTACATGTGCGATTCGCCCTATTTCACCAAGGCCGGATGGCCGAAGCCCGACGTGGAAAAGGCGAAGCAGCTGGTCAAGGAGAGCGGCTATGACGGCACGCCGATCGTGCTTCTCGACGCGACCGAAACCGCCCTCCATCCCGCAAGCCTCGTGGTGGCGCAGGCCATGCGCGACATCGGCCTCAAGGTTGACTACCAGGCGATGGACTGGGGCACCCTGTCGAGCCGCCGCACCAGCAAGAATCCGGTTGGACAGGGCGGCTGGTCGCTCTTTCTGTCAGGACCCGCGGCGCCCGACATGAGTGAGCCGGTCGGCCATATGGCCCTGCGCTCGAACTGCGAAAAGGCCTGGTTCGGCTGGCCTTGCGATGAGGAGATCGAGAAGCTTCGCGCTGATTTCACGACGGCACCGGATTTCGCGGCCCGCAAGGCCATCGCCGAGAAGATCCAGCTTCGCGCGGTCGAGACTGTGCCTTACGTGCCCGTCGGACAGTTCTATCTGGTGCGCGGTGTGCGCAAGAATGTCGATGGGCTTCTGGCCGCTGGCGTTCCCGTCTACTGGAACGTGACCAAGGGCCAGTGATTTTCTGAAAAGATATGTGGTCGCATTGGGTTGTATCGCAAACCTCATGTTGGGGGGAGGGGTGCCGGCGCTGCTTTCGGGGAGCTGCCGGCACACTGCTTTTTGGATAGGCGATGGGCAAATCTGATCGTTGGTAGGAAAAAATTTGCCATCTCGGGTGCATCACTGTGGCGACAACGCGATCACAGGGATTCGCTCATGACGGTACTCCGCTTCCCCAATCGGCCCTCTCGTCGGACCTATGAGGAAGAGTTTCTTCGCCTCTGCGCCTTGCGGCGTGAGATCGATGCGCAGCTCGACCAGCTCGTGGAGATGGTGAGCGCCTTGGGCGATGAGGAGAATGATGGCGGAGGCCCGCTTGTGACCATGAGCGTGCCGGGCCGCAGCCGGCATGGATTGCGCGTGGTCTGATCCGACGTCGGGCCTGATCAATACTCGCTCGCGATCGATCGTTGAGAGCGAGCATCATCCGCAGTCCCCATGCCAGTCGCCTATTCACAGGGATGGAACGGGGGCTGCGGCAAGGCCCTGGGTTGGCGAGTGTTCTACAACCCGTATTGTTCGCGCGCGTAATCGCCGAGTCCTGCGGCATCCAGCCGGCTGAGTGGCGCGAGGAACGTGACCTGGATGACACCCGGGGCGCGACCGATCTCGATGGCGCCGTTGACAGTCGCACGGTTACGAATTTCCGGGACCGTCAGGCCAAGAAGATCGGCTGCCCGCTGGAGCCCGTTATCGATCGCGGCGTTCATGTTGGCCGCGGTGCCGATCACGGAGATCGGCGCGAGTTCCTCGATCGCACTGACACCCCATTGGCTCGCGAGCTTCTGCGCCGCCGCCTTCTCGGCTGGCGAGAGCGGTCGCGCCAATGGCGGCAGATCCTCCAGCAGCGGGAAGAGGACAGGCCCGTCGATGCGATAGTTCTTCACCACCTCGACTTGCAGGGTAACGCTGCCCGCCACGTCCATGGTGTGGCCGGCGATCTCGCCGTCGCCTTGGGCTGCATGCATGTCGCCCATGTAAACGCCCGCACCCTTCACCTTCACCGGCGCGACGAGGATCGCGCCCGCGCGCACCGCGTCGATGTCCATATGCCCGTCTGTCTTATGCGCGGCCAATTGCTCGGCCGTGACCGCATAGGGATGGGGAGCCCCGACAAGGAAGGCGCCGAAATCACCGGCATTATGCGAGTCCGGCAGGGCCATGGACGGCGTCGTGCCGAGCTGGCCGAGGAACGGCCTGAGGCGCACGGGCACGCCGGCCATGTCCGCGGGCGCGAAGGTCAGGATGGAATGCTGCACCGAGTGATCGGGCAGGGCCGCATAATGCTTGGCTTCATGGGCAATCTTGTCGGCGGCCGATCGCGGCATGGTCAGGCCGACGCCATGGGCGTGGTCGAACACCACGGTGTAGCCGTGAACGATCTCGAACGGCTTGACGGCATTGCCGCATCTGTCGCAGCGCACGGCGTCCTGACCAATGCCCTCGACGTGGGTCTCCGGCCAGATCTCGTCGCACACAGGGCAGCGCGCCGCGACATAGGGATCGCCAAGGCAGAATCCGGCGGGAGAACTGTCATGGCCCGAGGCTGTCGCGAGCGAAGTGACGGTGATGTCGCGGATGCGGATCGCGACGGCATCGCCCGGCTCCGCGCCCGCGACGAACACAGGCTGCGTGACCTCGTGCCCGCCACGCAGTCGCGGGGTGATCATGGGGCCCCAGCATCCCGGCGCGGTATTCGCGATGATGGTTCCGCCGTTCTCCAGCGGTCCGAGCATGGGCTCCTTCGGGTCAAGGACACTGTTTGTGAAGCCCTGCACGACCACGCTACGCTGGGTGGTTGCTGAATGTCCGTCCGTCATGGTGCCACGGCCCTCCCTGTGTCATCGGCTGAATCTGAGCCTACCACACCGGCGCATGCATTGATCTGAATCGCGGGCGGTCGCTGACGCTTGATTTGTTCATGTTATGTTCTATACAGCAAGTCGTTGCGGGCATCTGCCAAAAGGGTCAAGTGTTGTCGCGCGCGTCTCGGCGGCCCGGTCGTCGATTTATGGGATCGGGCTGCGATTGTTGCGTAGGGGAGCGCCCGTCATGCAAGATCAGCTTGATTTATTCCGGGACGAGCGCTGGCGGCCGCGATTCCCCGAGAGGTTGTTTTTTTGCCTGCTTCCTGACCGTGGATCCGCGACGAAGATCGCGCGTTTCAGTACGGTTTTTCGACGGGAGAACGCTATCCAGGGAGACGTCCTGAAACCAGGGCGCCTCCATGTTTCGCTGTACCACGTGGGCGACTACAAACGGCTGCCAACGCACAAGGTTTATGCGTCGGAGCTCGCCGCTCGCACCATCGGTGGGCAGGCGTTCGAGGTTACCTTCTCTTCGGTGGGGAGTTTTCGGCCAGCACCCAAGCGCGGCGGCGGGGAGCGCAAGCATCCCCTCGTGCTGCTGGCGGAAGCCGGTTCTCTCCAGCGTCTGCACGAGGCGCTCGTCGAAGCCATGCGGGGCCATGGCCTACGCGCGGCAGACACTTTCAAGCCGCATATGACGCTGGCCTACTGCCCGGGGCCGGTACCCTTTCAGTCGATCGGTCCGATCCGTTTCAAGGCCAAGGCCTTCACCCTTATTCACAGCGAACGCGGACTAGGACGATACCATGAGAAGGGCCGCTGGCCGCTCGCCGACGCATGAACCGGGAGGACGCGGAACTTTCCATCGGCGTCGGGCATCCTACTTTGACAACTTAAAATTAAGTTGATATCAACATAAATTCCAAGCGTCGAGGCGCAAAGCGCTCCTTAGGCAATCAGCTTTCCATAGGGAGGAGACGGACATGAAATACGTGGAAGGGTTTGTTGTGGCCGTGCCAGCGGCGAATAAGGAAGCTTATCGCAAGCACGCCGCTGATGCGGTGCCCTTGTTCAAGGAGTTCGGCGCGACACGCGTCGTTGAATGCTGGGGTGACGACGTGCCGGACGGCAAGGTCACGGATTTTCGCCGTGCCGTGAAGGCCGAGGAGGGTGAGGTCGTCGTCTTCAGCTGGTTCGAATATCCTTCAAAGGAAGTTCGAGACGCGGCCCATGCCAAGATGATGTCCGACCCGCGCATGAAGGAGATGGGCTCGACCATGCCCTTCGACGGAAAGCGCATGATCTTTGGCGGTTTCGCGCCGATCGTGGATATGTAGGGATACGGATTGGTCTGCAACACCCTGGCGCTGGACGACTTGCCTTGATGTGCGGTCGCGGCCGGCGCCTATGTCCTGACGTTCCGAGCGCTTGAATGCTCGGATGGTCCATCCTCACGCGTCCGCTTTGGGCGATGCGCCGCGGGTTATCGCGTGGTTGAGCCCGCGCAGCAGCGCGAGCACCGTCTTGAGGGTTGGGGCCGCAACCCCGACTTCATCGGCGAAGAGCGCGGGTTGGCCGAGCTGGCTCTCGACTTCCATTGGTCTGCCCTGCATCAGGTCCTGAAGCATCGAGGGACGAACGGCTGCGAGAGCCTGGGCCCGCGGCCCCTTGCCTCTTTCGGCCGCCTCTGTGCCGATATCGTAGCCCTGCGCGCCCGCGATGGCGACCAGCTCGGTGATGATGGCCTGGCCAACCGCGTCGAGTTCAGGGAATGCGTTGCGTTCAGCGCCGACGAGGCGTGTCAGCGCGGCGAGCGGTCCGTTGGAAGCATTGCGGAGAAGCTTCGCCCAGACATCACGGCGGATGTCCGGCGAGTGGATGGCGTCAATGCCGGCCGATTGCAGAAGCGCCAGGCTGGAATCCAGGCGAGGGCTTGGGCTGCGGTCAGGTTCGCCCAGCAGGAAGTGATTGCTGTCGCTCGCATTTTCGACGACGCCCGGCGCAACGATCTCGTTGGGTGACTGGACGATCACGCCAAGCGCCCGTTCCGCGCCGATCTCCTTCCAGAGCACACCATCAGGATCGATGAGGGGCAGCGGCCCGGCCTTGCCGGGCAGGCCATGGTTCCACCACCACGGGATGCCATTGAGGCAGAAGAGCGCGACCCCGTCCGGCGCGATAAGCCGGCCGAGTTGAGCGGCAACCGGCGGCAGGCTGTGGGATTTCAACCCGACGATCACGACGTCCTGCGGCGGCAGGCTGTTTGGATCGTCGGTCGCCATCGCGACGGGGACGGTGAAGCTATCCTCCACGCCACGCAGCGTCAGACCGTTATCCCGCAGGGCTGAAAGATGGGCGCCGCGCGCGACGAGCGACACATCCACCTTGCCGGAGCGGATGAGCTTGGCGGCGAGGTGGCTGCCCACGGCGCCGGCCCCGAAAATGCAAAGCCTCGTCATCAACGCCTCTCCCACACGCTTCAAGAGCGGCGATCATATCTTGGTGTTGATGGGAGGCAACGCGCCATTGAGGTAGAAATTGCCGACCGCGCGCGCCTTGTAGGCAACAGGGTCGTGAGTGGTGTGAGTGCGCGCGTTTCGCCAATGCCGGTCGAGATTGCGCTGGCGCGACGTGGCGGAGGCGCCGCCAATGCGGAAGATCATCTCGCTCACCTTGATGGACGCCTCGCTCGACATGTATTTGGCTTCGGCAACGGCGATTGAGGCCTCGCCAAGCAGTCGGTCGGCGTCCCGTCCGCCGTAGAAGGCCTCGACAGCCCGATCCAGTAGCGCCGCGCCGCGCTCCACCAGCGCCACGGCCGCATGGGTCTGGATCGCCATCTCGCCGACCGTGTGCAGCACGTAAGGATCGTCCGCCGCGCGCTCCACGCCTGCCTCGGGGAGGGGGCGGGCGCCGTCGCGGCCATAGCGGATACCATCCTCGAGCGCGGCCAGCGCGATGCCCGCATCGAGCGCCGCATGCATCAGCTGGGCATAGGCACCCTCGTAGGTGCGGCGCTGGCCATAGGCGGGGATCGGCATGATCTCGTCGGGATCGAGCCGCACATTGTCGAAGACCGCAGTGCCACTCGCCGTCGTGCGCTGGCCCATCCCGTCCCAGTCGTCGGTGACGGTGACGCCCTCGCGATCAGTCGGGACAATGACCGCCGCGCGGCTGTCGTCGCCGAGATGTGAGGTCACCAGCACGTATTCCGCGAAGAGCGTGCCGGTGGAATAGTATTTACGCCCGTCGAGGCGGTAGCCGCCGGCATTGCGCGTCACTCGGGTCGTCATGTCGCCGATGCGCTTGCCGCCACGTTCCGCCGCGGCATTGCCGGTGAACAGACGGCCGTCCAACACGATGCCGAAGTAGCGGCGCTTCTGTGCTTCGCTGCCATAGATCCGGATCTTCTCCACATTGGGAAAGACGGGCGCGGCAGCCTGGGCGACATTGGGGTCGCCCTTGGCGAGGTTGAGAATGATGCGGGCGTAGTCGACCATCGACACTTCCGGCCCGCCGTATTCCGCCGGCACGCGGGCAGCGAGCAGGCCAGAGGCTGCCAGCTCGCGAATTTCCGCGAAGGGCAGGCGGCGTTCACTGTCGCGCGCGGCCGCCCCGGCGGCGAGTTTCTCGCCGAAAGCGGCTGACAGCGCGACGAGCGCCTGGCCATCGTGAGGGCTTGATGAGGGGATGCGGGCCAGGGATGGCTGCGCCATTGGTGCTGTCCTGTTCAATCGGTCACGGCTCGGCCGCCGGCGTGACAGGCCGGCGACCTAACGGATCAGGCGAGGTGGCGGTTCAGCGCTCCAGCCAGACGTTCTTGAGCGATGAGATCGCGCCGTCCGGCGTCGTGTTCACGCCGTGCACCTTCTTGTTGTAGAAGGTGAAATGCTGCATCTCGAACAGCGGCACGAGCGGCAGGTCCGATGTCACGACCCGCTGCAGATCATGAAAGAGCTTCACGCGTTTCTCGGGATCACCCTCGATGCGGATCGCCTCGATGATGCGGTCCGTCGCTGGGCTCGCATAGCTCGACGCATTGACATAGGGCACGCCCGGCGCCTGCGCCTTCGACCAGTAGAGCCGGAACAGGCCCATCTGCGGATCGATCAGCGGTGAGATCTGCAGCAGATTGAGGTCGTAATCGTAGTCCTTGTAGACCTTCCTGAGATAGGAGGGGTCGTCGAGATTATTCAGCTTGAGATTGATGCCGACGCGCTTCAGGCTTTGGCGGATATATTCGGCTGAATTGGCGGTGACGTCGCCAACCGCCGTGAAGTCGATATTCAGGTCGAAGCGGGTGCCGTCCGCCTTGCGCGGATAGCCGGCGTCGTCGAGCAGTTTCTCCGCGGCGGCCGGGTCAAAGTCGTACTGCTGGACATCCGGCGTGTAGTAGGTCTTGACGCTGGACGGGATAGGGCCGGTCGAGGGCTTGCCGAGCCCATACCACACCGTGTCGATCAGTCCCTGCTTGTTGATAGCGCGGGCGATGGCCTGGCGGACTTTCACATTGGCGAGAATGGGATTCCGCAGGTTGTAATCCAGCAGGTAGAACTGCGAGTGATAATCATAGCCGCGCGTTTCGAATCGCAGATTGGGGTCCTTGCGCAGGCGCGCGACGTCGCCGAAGGGCACGGCATCGTAGGGTGCGAACAGCAGTTCACCCGTCTCCAGCGCGGCGGCGCGGCTCGCGGTATCGGGAATGACCTTGAAGATTACACGGTCGAGGTAAGGCTTGCCTTCATCCCAGTAGTCGGGATTGCGCTCGAGCTCGATATACTGGCCTTTCTTCCACTCCTTGAAGCGGAATGGACCCGTGCCTATCGGTTTGGCATTGGCGGGATTGGTCGGGATAGCCGAGCCAGCGAATATATGCTTCGGGATGATCTGCGATTCGGCGGCATTCAAGGCGTTCAGGATAACAAGAGCGGGCGTCTCAAGGCGGAAGATGGCCGTATACTTGTCCGGGGTCTCGACATCCTGAAGGGCCGCGAAGGTGAGCCTGCCGCGTGTATGGGTTTTCTTCCAGGCCTCGAGCGCGCTGAACTTCACATCCTCCGACGTGAACTCCTGGCCGTCATGCCACTTCACCCCCTTGCGCAGGTGGAAGGTGATGGACTTGCCATCCGGCGCAACCTCCCAGCTCTCAGCAAGGCTCGGCTGTGGCGCCAAGTTTTCATCATAGCGCAGCAGGCCGTCGAAGATGTTCGTCGACAGAACCGCGTTCGCATATTGATTGTTGAACACCGTCGTCAGCACGGATGGCTGCGGCTCGATCGCCGCGATCAGCGTGCCGCCGCGCACCGGTGTCCGCGCCGGGCTCTCCTGTGCCGTTGACGTTGCCGATCCAATTGCAGCCAGGCCGAGCGATAGCGAGAGACAGGCGAGCGCGCCGCGCAGGTGCCGGATCAAAGGACGGCGGTTGTAGGGCGGGGGACTGATGGGGAGGCGGGTGCCGCCAGTTCTCGCGGACATGGTCGTTCCTTTGAAAATTTCCCGGAAAACAATGAGTTGGTGGCCGAGGACCGCGACGCGCAAAATCTCGCAGCAGGTCCGGGCGAGTTGACGTTCGCATGAGCTTTTATTTTTGTCTATAAAATCTATAGAAAAAATAAAATCATGTGATACTGATGAATTCACCCGTTGCCCGGTTCTGCGGCCGGCATCCATCGCCACCCATCATCCGCTCGCGCACGCCGGGGGCGGCGTCCACGGCTCGCCAATCGCCGGAGGTTCACGTGTCACCAGTGTCAGGAAGCGTTTCATCACGGTCATTGGGGCTCGCGCGTCACAGGTTTCCGCGGGCGACGGCCGGGACCGGACGCCGCGCTGACGAACGTCTGGATGGAGCCGTAGGATGGGAGATCGCGCCATGACCAGGGAAATCCGCTTCAACGCTTTCGTCGTCGGCCGCCCGGTGCACCAGTCGCCAGGGCTCTGGCGGCATCCACGGGACCGCTCCACCGCCTACAAGGATCTCGACTATTGGGTCGATCTCGCCCGCACGCTGGAGCGCGGGTTGTTCGATGCCATCTTCCTCGCCGACGGCATCGGGCCCAACGATGTTTACGGCGGCAATCTCGATGCGGCGCTCACGCATGGCTCGCAGGTGCCGACCAATGATCCCACACTGCTGATCCCGGCGATGGCGCACGCCACCCGCAACCTCGGCTTCGCGGTCACGGGCAATCTCTCCTTCGAGCCGCCTTATCTCTTCGCACGCCGTTTCTCGACCCTTGACCAGCTGACGCGCGGACGCGTCGGCTGGAACATCGTCACCGGCAAGTCATCGGCGGGGGCGAAGGGCATGGGGCGGGACGCGATCGTCCCACACGACCAGCGCTACGACATCGCCGACGAGTTCATGGAGGTGGTCTACAAACTCTGGGAGGGCAGCTGGGAGGATGACGCCGTCTTGTGGGATCGGGACCAGGGCATCTTCGCCCGCCCGGAGAAGGTCCACCGCGTCAGCCATCAGGGCGCGCATTACAAGCTGGACGCTATCCACCTGACGGAACCGTCACCCCAGCGCACGCCCGTATTGTTCCAGGCCGGCGGCTCGACGCGCGGACGTGCCTTCGCGGCACGCCACGCGGAAGGCGTGTTTCTCGCCGCGCCGACCAAGACGGTCGCCGCCAAGGTGATCAGCGACGTGCGCCGGCGCGCCGCCGAGAACGGCCGCCATCCGGACGATCTCCTGTTCTTTCCCCTCATGACGGTGATCGTCGGGGAGAATGAGCGCGCCGCCCGGGCGAAGCTTGCGGAGTACCAGTCCTACATCAGCCACCAGGGGGCCCTCGTGCTGTTCTCCGGCTGGACGGGCATCGATTTGGCGGGCCGCGATCTCGACGAGGTGCTGCGCTATGAGGATCGCGACAACGGTGTGGTCTCGACGATCGAGGCCTTCACGGTCGCCGATCCAAACCGGCAATGGACTTTGCGCGACATCGCCCGCCACGCGGGCATCGGCGGCCAAGGGCCCGTCATCGTCGGCTCGCCGGTTGAGGTCGCGGATGAGATTGAGGCCTGGGTCGAGGAAACAGGCGCCGACGGGTTCAATCTCGCTTATGCGGTCGCGCCGGAAACCTATGTCGATTTCATCGACCTCGTCGTGCCGGAGCTGCAGAGGCGCGGCGCCTATAAGAGCCAATACGCCGCCGGCACCTATCGCGAGAAGCTGTTTGGCCCCGGGCATGCGCGCCTTGCCGCGCCGCATCCAGGCGCGGGCTTCCGCTACGACGCGGCCTGACAGGCCGCCATTTTATCCCAGTGGAGATCGGCATGCCGAAGGAAATTGCGATCAACGCCTTCCACATGAATGCGCCCGGCCACAGCTGGGCCGGCCTGTGGACCCATCCCGCCGATCGCGCGATCGACTACACCGACCTTGATTTTTGGATCACCATCGCCCGCACCGCCGAGCGCGGCTTGCTCGACGGCATTTTTCTGGCCGATGTCTCGGGTGTCTACGATGTCTACAAGGGCTCGCCTGATGCGGCTCTCGCGGCTGGCGCGCAGATCCCGAGCAATGATCCGTCCGTGCTGATTTCCGCGATGGCGGCCGCGACGCAGAACCTCGGCTTCGGCGTCACCGCGTCGGTCGGCTATGAGCAGCCCTATTACCTCGCGCGCCGCTTCTCGACCCTCGATCATCTCACCAAGGGCCGCGTCGCCTGGAACATCGTCACCGGCTATCTCGAAAGCGGCGTGAAGGCGCTCGGCGACACGGCGGTGCGCGACCATGACCAGCGCTATGACCGGGCCGACGAGTTCCTGGACCTCGTCTATAAGCTCTGGGAGGGTTCGTGGGAGGATGACGCGGCGGCGCGTGACAAGGTGGGCCGCGTTTTCGCGCGGCCGGAGAAGGTGCATCGCATCAGCCATCACGGCACCTATTTCGACCTTGACGCCATCCATCTGAGCGAGCCATCGCCCCAGCGCACGCCGCTTCTCTACCAGGCGGGCACCTCGGCGCGCGGCCGCGCCTTCGCGGCACGCCACGCGGAATGCGTGTTTACAAACCAGAGCAAGAAGCAGCTGGCCGAAAGCGCGGTCGATATCCGGCGCCGCGCCATCGGTTTCGGCCGGCACCCCGACGATATCCGCATCTTCGTCGGCGCCACCGTGATCGTTGCGCCGACAGAAGCCGAGGCCCGCGACAAATATGAGGAGTACCGCAGCCATCTCGATGTGAAGGGCGCGCTCGCGCTGCTGTCGGGCTGGACGGGCATCGATTTCGGCGACTACGGGCCGGACGACCCGGTGCGCTTCGTGAAGAATAACAACAGCGTGCAATCGAAGCTGGAGGCCATGACCATCCGTAGCGCCGACAGGGTGTGGCGGGTGAGGGACCTCGCGGATTTCGGCGAGGTGGGCGGACGTGGGCCGTTCATCGTCGGCACGCCGTCGCAGGTCGCCGACGAACTCCTCGCCTGGGTCGATGAAGCGGGGGTCGATGGCTTCAACCTCACCCGGGTGGTCGAGCCGCGCAATCTCGAGGATTTTGTGGATCTCGTTGTGCCTGAACTGCAGAACCGGGGCGTCTTCAAGACAGCCTATCGGCCGGGCCCCTTGCGCGAGAAATTCTTCGGCCATGCCCGGCTCGGCCCACGCCATCCGGGGCGTGCCTTCCGTTACGACGCCCATCCGGCGACCGTCGGCATTCCCGCCGAATGACGGCGCCCGGATCCGCCTCCATCAGAATTCAGGACCTGTGAATGTCCAGTGTAGAGCTATCCCTCGCCAACGCGGCGACAGATGACGTGCCAGCCTTAGGGCGCTATCGCGATCCCGTCGTTTCGCCCCACCAGTCGGCGTCCGACTTCATTGCCGCCGCGAGGACCCTGAGCGCGGAACTCGCCGCCGGCGCCTCCGAGCGGGATCGGGAGAGCCGCCATCCGCATGCGGAGCTCGAAGCGGTTCGCAAGGCGGGCCTCAGCGCCATTCGCCTGCCGCGCGATTATGGCGGTCCGCATCTCTCCTATGCCAACACCGTCAAGGTGCTGATCCTGCTCGCCAAGGGGGATTCCAGCGTCGCCCAGGTGCTGCTGCCGCATTTCACCACGGTGGAGCGCATTCGGTTGATGGCGACGGAGCCACAACGCCGCCGCTGGCTCCGGGCCATCCGCCATGGCGCCATCGTCAGCGGCGCCACCACCGAGCGCGGCAGCAAGGTCCGCACAGATATCGCGACCACATTGACGCGCGACGGCGCGGGTTTCCGACTCAACGGCACGAAATTCTACAGCACCGGCGGGCTGATGGCCGACATCCTGCGCGTCACGGCGCGGGATGAGGACGGCCGGACCGTCTCCGTGCTCTTTCCGAAGACGCGCGAGGGCGTGCACCAGATCGACGACTGGCGCGCCATGGGCCAGCGCGGCACGGCGAGCGGCACCACCGAGTTCCATGACGTCGCGGTGTCGGCCGACGAGGTCATGCCCTTCGACGCCAAGGAGGGCAGCACGCGCAACTACCAGGCCGCCGGCACCCAGTTGCTCCATTCCACCATCGAGGTGGGGATCGCGCTCGCCGCGTTGGACGACACCACTCGCTTCGTGCGGGAGAATGCGCGCGTGCAGGCCGAAAGCGGCGTGACGCGCGCCGGCGACGACCCTTATGTGCTCTACACGGTCGGTGACATCGCAGCGCGCGCACACACCGCCCGCGCCGCGCTTCTCTGGGCGGCGGAGGCGGTCGATCTCGCCCATGACGTCTGGCACCAGCGCTGGCTGGCAGGCGCGGCGCCCTGGTCCGAGGTGGAGCCGGCTCTGATCGAGGCTTCCATCGCGGTGGCCGAGGCGAAGATCGTCTGCAACGAAGCCGCTCTCAAGGCCGGTGAACTGCTCTACGAGGTCGGCGGCGCCTCCGCGACGCTCAGCCATCGCAACCTCGATCGTCACTGGCGCAACGCGCGGACGCACACGACCCACGACGCCACGTCATACAAATACAAGGTCGTCGGAAATTATTACACCAACGATACGCCGCCACCGATCACGATGTACTATTGAATGCATCGGTCAACATGCGGAATGATGGCGAGGATAGGTCATGGATCTTGGTTTGACTGATAAAGTCGTACTGGTCACGGGTGGCAGCAAGGGGCTGGGCCTGGCCGCAGCCGAGGGTTTCGCCCGCGAGGGGGCGCGTGTCGCCATCGCCTCGCGTGATCCCACCAATCTCGCGCGCGGCAAGGATCTGCTCGGCCATAGGGGGTACAGCGTCGACGCAATCGCCGCCGATTTCGGCGACGCGGCCGAGGCGTCGCGCGCCATCGATGAGGTCGAAGCCCGGCTCGGCCCGATCGAGGTGCTCGTTAATAGCGCCGGCGCGGCCCGCCGGACACCGGCCGAGGAGCTCAATCCCGCCGCATGGCGCGCCGGCCTGGAGGCCAAGTTCTTTCCCTATATCCACGCGCAGGATGCTGTTCTGAAGCGCCTGCGGGCACGCGCGGAAACGGATGGCACGGCGCCGCCGCCCCGCCAGATCGGCGCGATCGTGAATATCGTCGGCTCGGGCGGACGCTTCCCCGCCGACAACCACCTCCCGGGTGGTTCCGCCAACGCCGCCCTGCTGCTTTCGACGCTTGGGCTCGCAAAATACTACGCGCGCTACGGCATTCGCATCAACGCCATCAATCCGGGGATCACGCTGACCGACCGCGTGGAGCAGAGCCTCAGGCTCGAGCAGGAACGGCTCGGCATCAGCCGTGAGGAGGCTTTGGCGCGCGGACAGGCGGAGACGCCGCTGCGCCGCTATGGGGAGGCCCAAGAGATCGCTGATGTCGCGGTGTTCCTCGCGAGTGAGCGCGCGAGCTACGTGGTGGGCGCGCTTGTCGCCGTCGACGGCGGCCAAGCGGCCGTCTTCTAGAGCATTTCTGACGAAATCTGCTTCGCTGGAAACGCTCTATCGATTTGTCTTTACGCAATTCCTGACGCGGAACCGCTGCGCGCTTCCGCTGGAACTGCTCCCGGAGCAAGTCCGATGTCATCGTCCCTTGTGTATGTCCTGCGCCGGCTGATCCAGGCCATTCCGATGGCTTTCGCGATCATCCTCGTCAATTTCGTGCTGTTGAAGCTGACGCCCGGCGATCTTGTGGACGTCATGGCGGGAGAATCCGGCTCGGCGACGCCGGAATATATGGACAGTCTGCGGAAGCTCTACGGACTCGACATTCCGGTCCATGAGCAGTTCTTCAACTATATCTACAACATCCTGCATTTCGATCTCGGCTATTCGTTCCGACAGAACATGGCGGTGATTGATCTCATCTTGGAGCGCTTGCCGGCAACGATCCTGCTCTCGCTCACCGCGATCGCCTTCGCGCTGATCGTCGGTGTCACGTTCGGCGCGATTGCCGCGCGCTACCGAGGCAGTCTTCTCGACGAGGCGATTTCGGTCATCTCGACCATGGGCTTCGCGACCCCGCTCTTCTGGGTCGGGCTGATGCTCATCGTCGTGTTTTCGATCGAGTTGCGCTGGCTGCCCTCGGCGGGGCTCGTCACGATCGGCGCGAGCTACGCGGGCTATTGGGACGAGATGCGCGACGTGGCGGTTCATCTCGTCCTGCCCGCGCTCACGCTCAGCCTGTTTTTCCTGTCGATCTACGTGCGCATTACGCGCTCGGCGATGCTCGAGGTCTATGGACTGGATTTCGTCCGCACGGCGCGGGCCAAGGGGGTAGGGGGCCTGCGCCTCATCCTGCGCCATGTGCTGCGCAACGCCCTCCTGCCGATCGTCACCATCACGGGGCTGCAGGTCGGCGCCATCTTCGGCGGCACGATCGTCACCGAGACCGTCTTCGGCTGGCCGGGTGTCGGCCGGCTGGCGCATGAAGCCGTCTTCTCCCGCGACGTCAATCTCCTGCTCGGGATTTTCCTATGTTCATCGATGATCGTGATCGTGGTCAACTTGTTCGTGGACCTGCTCTACGCGGTGCTGGATCCGCGGGTGGAGGTTCGGCGCTGACGGCGGTCGCGCTCGCCCTGCCACGGCTCATCGGGCTCGGGCGCTTCAAGACATCGCGCGCCCTCATCGTCGGTGGCCTGCTGCTCGCGGTGATTGTCTTCATCGCACTGACCGCGG
Organism: Chelatococcus sp. HY11; assembly: GCF_018398335.1. NCBI lineage: Bacteria > Pseudomonadati > Pseudomonadota > Alphaproteobacteria > Hyphomicrobiales > Chelatococcaceae > Chelatococcus > Chelatococcus sp. HY11. Next base: position 1,328,197 of record NZ_JAHBRX010000001.1, on the reverse strand, counting down.
GGATGCTCTATCCCGGCGACCCCCGGGACATGGTGGGACCGGCCAACCTCTGGCCGGGCGTCGATCCGCGCTTCCCGCTCGGGACGGACATGATGGGCCGCGACATGGCGGCGGCGATGGCGCATTCGGCGAGCATTTCGCTGATCGTCGGTGTCGCCGCGACAGCCGTCGCGCTGATCGTCGGCGTCACCTTCGGGGCGCTGGCGGGCTACTGCGGCGGCGTGGTGGACGATATCCTGATGCGCATCAGCGAGTTATTTCAGACCATGCCGGGGCTCCTTTTCACCATCATCATCGTGGTGATCCTCGGTCCATCGATCGCGAGTATCACCTTCGCCATCGGCATCACGTCATGGCCGCAGATCGCCCGGCTGGTACGCGCCGAGGCGCTCCGGGTGCGGCAGCTCGATTTCGTGCTGGCGGCTGTCGCCATGGGCATGAGCCCGGCGCGCGTCATCCTGCGTCATGTGCTGCCGAACAGCCTCGCGCCCGTCGTCGTGGCGGCCTCGATCCTCGTCGCCCAGGCGATCCTGTCGGACGCCTCGCTGTCCTTCCTCGGGCTCGGCGACCCCAATGTCATGAGCTGGGGCAGCATGGTGGGCGCTGGCCGCCCGATGCTCCGCACCGCTTGGTACATGACCGCGCTGCCCGGTGGCGCGATCTTCCTCACCGTCATGAGCTTCATGCTCATCGGCAATGGCCTCAATGACCTTTTCAACCCCCGCACATCCGTGGAATGAGCCGCCCCGGCGCTCGCCCGCATCGCCTCAGGAACCTGTCCGATGAATGCTGTGACCCAGAACCTCGCCCCCGCCCATGACCGCCGGCAGGAAACCGCCGAGCAGCACCAGGCGCGGATCGATCTCGCCGCCTCCCAGCGTCTCGCCGTCATCCAGGAGATGAGCGAGGGCATCTACAACCATTTCACTTTGGCGGTGCCCGGCACCGACGACCGCTTCTATGTCAGCCCGCTCGGCCTGCACTGGTCCGAGGTGACCGCGAGTGGTCTCCTGACCGTGGATTATGAGGGCCGCGTGCTGGACGGCGACGGCGCGTTGCAGCGCTCGGCCTATTGCATCCATGCGCCGATCCATCGGCGCAAGCCCGAGCACGCGGCGCTGCTGCATACCCATATGCCCTATACCAGCGCCTTGACGCGCCTCAAGGACCAGCGGCTCCTGCCGATCGGCCACACCGAGGCGCAGCTCATCGAGCAGATCGCCTATGACGAGGATTACACCGGCCTCGCGCGTGATCCGGCGGAAGGCGAGCGCCTTGCTGACATTCTCGGCGACAAGACCATCCTGTTCATGGCCCATCACGGTGTCTTGGTCGCCGGGCGCACGGTGGCGGAAGCCTACGACCGGCTCTACCAGCTCGAGCGCTCGGCCCGCGTCCAGCTCTTTGCCCAATGGACCGGCCAGCCCCTGCGCTATCTCACCGACGAGATGGTCAAGCATGTGCATGCGCAGATTACGGGCACGGCCCTGACCAACCGCGCGAAATCCGGGTTCGACCTGCATTTCGACGCGCTGAAGCGGCTGCTCGATCGCCAGAATCCCGGGTATCGCGACTGATCCCGCCTCTGCTGCTCCAGCCCTCATGAAGCCAAGGAGAGTGCCATGAATGCGCCCACGAGCGTGATCCTGCGGGGGACACCGCAAGGCACGCCATTGATCGATGTGACAACCCTGCGCGCATGGCTCGCGGGAGAGGGGGAAATCGCCTTCGTCGACGTGCGGGAAGAGGGCCTCCACGGCGAAGGGCACCCGCTGCTTGCCGTCAACGTGCCCTACAGCCGGCTTGAGATCGATTTCCCCCGGCTGGTGCCGCGGCCGGCGACGCGGGTCGTTCTGCTGGCAGAGGAGGGGATAGGGCCGTCGGCCGCGCGGCGGCTGGCGGATCTCGGTTATGGCGATGTTCATCTCGTCCTGGGCGGTGTCGCGGCCTGGGAGGCGGCGGGCGAGCCGCTGTTCACAAGCGTCAACGTACCGAGCAAGGCTTTTGCCGAATGCGTCGAGCATGCCTACCACACCCCGGACATCACGGCCGAAGAACTCGACCGGTTGATCAAGTCCAAGGCTGACGTCGTCGTTCTCGATAGTCGGACGAGTGAGGAATTCGCGCGCTTCCACGTGCCGGGCGCCATCAGTGCGCCGGGCGCCGAGATCGTGCATCGCTTCGCCGAACTCGTGCCATCGCCGGACACCTATGTCGTCGTCTCCTGCGCGGGGCGGACACGTGGCATCATCGGGGCGCAGGCTCTGATCAACGCGGGCGTACCCAACCGGGTGGCGGCGCTCTCCGGCGGCACCCAGGGCTGGCGGCTCGCGGGGCTCGATCTCGAACGCGATGCGCCGCCCCCACCACGCCAGACGTTGGGCCTCAGAGCGCGGGAAGAGGCGCGCCGGCGCGCGGATGCGCTCGCCGTCCGTTTTGGTGTTCCGGTGATCACACCGCTTCGGCTCGCGGAATGGCGGGACGACCCGGTCCGCACGACCTATCTGTTCGACGTCCGTCATCCCGAGGACTATGCGGCAGGCCATGCCGAGGGGAGCGTGTCCGCCCAGGGCGGGCAACTCGTCCAGGCGCTCGACAAATGGGTGGGCACGCGTGGGGCGCGGATCGTGCTCACCGACGACGACGGCGTGAGAGCCATCGTGACGGCCCATTGGCTGCGCCAGCTCGGATGGGATGTGTCCGTGGTGCCCGGCCTGATCGGTGGCACGGTCCCGGCCGTCGGCCATGGCGCGGTTGCCTCCTTCCCCCGTCCGCCGCGCCTGACTTCAGCCGAAGCCAAGGCATGGATTGATGCGGGCGCCGCGCTCATTTCGGCTGATGCAAGCGAGGACTACCGGCGTGGCCACCCCGGCGGGGCGATCTGGACCAATCGCTCGCGGTTGCCCCAGCTACCGCCGGAGGTCTGCGATGCCGCGCGGATTGTCGTGACGGCCGCTGATGTCGGTCTCGCGGAGCTCGTTGCCCGCGACCTGCGTGACGACGGTCTGGACGCCGCGGTGCTGGCCGGCGGCGAGACGGCCTGGCGAGACGCTAGGTTGGAGATTGTGGCGACGCCCAGCGAACCGACGGACCGCGAGCGGATCGACACTCTATTCTGGCTGCACGACCGTCACAGTGGCAATCTCGCGGCGTCCCGCGCTTATCTCGACTGGGAGCTCAGTCTGCCGGCGGCGGTCGAGCGGAGCGGCACAACGGGCTTTCGGATCGGCGCAATCGCCTGACTTTACCGTGCCTGACTTCACCGCGCGTGAGTTCACAGCGCCAGCTGCGCCTTGATCCGGCTCGCCAGGTCAAGACGCATGGATATGAGAGTCAGCACCAGCGCCACGACCGCCAGCGCCGAGCCCATCCACGGCAGCATTTGATAGGGCAGGCCGAGGGTAATGCCCACGCCGCCGAACCAGGCACCGATGGCATTGCCGAAATTGAAGGCGCCCTGGTTGAGCGTGGATGCCAGGTTGGGCGCACCGGCGGCTTCGGTGACGACGCGCGTCTGCAGGGGCGGCACGAGCGCGAAGGCCACGAGCCCCCAGATCACCAGCGTGACGCCGGTGAGCACGGGCGACAGGCTGGTGACGGAGAACAGGGCGAGCACCGGAATGAGCACCGTCAACGCGCCGACGATTGAGCCCATCAGCCGCCAATCGGCCAGACGCCCGCCGATGATGTTGCCGACGGTCAATCCGATGCCGAACAACAGCAGCATGAGGGTGACGCCACGAGCCGAAATCTGGGTGACGTTCTGCAGGATCGGCGTGATATAAGTGAACACGCTGAACATGCTCGCCGACACCGCTATGCTGATAGCCATCGCGAGAATGACCTGGGCGCTGCGCAGGGAGCCAGCCTCACGCCTGAGATTCATGGGCGGAACGGGAACGTTGCGTGGCAGCCAGAGCTGGAGCGCGATCGCGGCCGCGACACCGATGACAACCACGGCGGAGAAGGCGTTGCGCCAGCCGAACTGCTCACCGAGCGCGGTGCCGAAGGGCACCCCGAGCACATTGGCGAGGGTGAGGCCTGCAAACATCATGGCGATCGCCTGCGCCCTCTTGCGGGGCTCCACCAGTGCTGCCGCAACCACGGCGCCAAGGCCGAAGAAGGCGCCATGGCAGAGCGCCGTGACCACACGGGCCACCATCAGCAGGGTGTAGTTCGGGGCGAGCGCGCAGAGCAGATTGCCGACAATGAAGACGGCCATCAGCAGCATGAGCGCCCAGCGGCGATCCATCTTGGCTGTCGCTACGGCGAGGAACGGTGAACCGAACGTGACGCTGAGCGCATAGCCGGTCACGAGAAGACCTGCTTGCGGGATGGTGACACCGAGATCCGTGGCGACATCGGGGAGGAGCCCCATGATGACGAACTCGGTGGTGCCTATGCCGAAAGACGCTGCTGCAAGTGCGAAAAGAGGAAGGCGTGACGAAGGCACGGCCATCGGAACCACGGTCTCGGATTGTACGGTCATGAAGATACCGGCGTGATGAAAGCGTTGCACCGTATGCGAGTTCAGGCCGGCGAACGGAGCCCCACACCCTGTGACCAAGACCGAAGCTCAACCACTCCTGTTTATACTGCGCTGCAATACTGCCGCATTGAATTCTCTGCATAAGCTATCGGCGAAAAATGCATCCGTGCCTGCTGTAAGTTTGGGAGCGGGCGTTGTTCGGAATGGCGGCGGAGCCTATGTGCTGGACAGCCTGTTCGGGTATTGCGCGCAACCGTCTCTCGGAGTGAGCAGCATGAAGATCGATCTTTCCGACAAAACAGCCATCATCACGGGATCCTCGGCCGGCATTGGTCTGGCGTCAGCCAAGGGGCTTGCGGAGGCCGGAGCGCGCGTGGTCATCAATGGCCGGAAGGCCGATGCTGTCGATCACGCGGTAGCCGCCATCAAGGCGGCGGTGCCATCTGCGGAGATCCGCACCTTCGTGGGCGATCTCGGATCCGCGGAAGGTTGCGCCGCTCTGGTCAAGGCCGAGCCGTCCTGTGACATTCTCGTGAACAATCTCGGCATTTTCGGCCCGCAGGATTTCTTTGAAACACCGGATGCCGAATGGCAGCGCTTCTTCGATGTCAACATTATGTCCGGGGTGCGACTGTCGCGCGCCTATCTCCAGGGCATGGAAAAGCGCGGGTGGGGCAGGGTGGTGTTCTTGTCCTCCGAATCCGGGCTCAATATTCCCGCTGACATGATCCATTACGGGTTTACCAAGACGGCTGTGCTCTCGATCGCGCGCGGGCTCGCCAAGCGCATGGCCGGCACCGGCGTTACCGTCAATTCCGTTCTACCCGGGCCGACCCTGTCCGAAGGCGTGGCGGACATGCTGCAGCCCGCGATCGAAAAGACTGGCAAGTCGTTGGATGAGGCGGCTGCGGATTTTGTGATGGCGAACCGCCCATCGTCCATCATCCGGCGCGCCGCAACCACTGAGGAGGTCGCCAATATGGTTGTCTATGTCTGTTCGAAGCAGGCCTCCGCAACCACCGGCGCCGCGCTGCGCGTTGACGGCGGCGTGGTGGACAGTCTCTGAGCCCGCCGGCCAGCCGACCCGCTTCCGATATCATCGATCAAGGAGAATTCCATGGACAAGCGGCCGTTGGGTAACACCGGCATCGACATCGCCCCCATCGTCTTCGGGGGGAATGTCTTTGGCTGGACGATCGACGAGGCCAGGAGCTTCGCGGTTCTCGACGCCTTCGTCGATCACGGCTTCAACGCGATCGACACGGCCGATGTCTATTCGCGCTGGGTGCCGGGCAACAGGGGCGGTGAATCGGAGACGATCATCGGACGATGGCTTAAAGCGCGACCAAGCGTACGCGACAAGGTCGTGATCTTCACGAAGGTCGGTTCGGATCTTGGCGAGCCCGGCAAAAAGGGCCTCGGCGAGGCATGGATCCTCAAGGCCGTCGACGACTCGCTGGCGCGGCTCGGCGTCGAGCGCATCGATCTCTATTTCTCCCACTGGCTGGATCCTGAGACGCCCTATGACATCACGCTCGGCGCCTATCAGAAGCTTTTGGAGGCCGGCAAGATCCGCGCCATCGGGGCCTCCAACCTCAACGCCGACCAGCTCGGCGAGGCACTGTCCACCGCAAAGGCCAGAAGTCTGCCCGCGTATCAGGTGCTGCAGCCGGAATACAACCTCTATGCGCGGCAGTCGTTCGATGGCCCGCTAAGGGATCTTTGCATCAGCGAGGGGCTGGGCGTCGTGACCTATTACAGCCTGGCCTCCGGATTTTTGACGGGCAAATACCGCTCGCAGGACGATCTCGGCCAGAGCCAGCGTGGCGGTGGGATCGCGAAATATCTCGATACGCGCGGCTTGGCCATCCTCGCGGCGCTCGACACCGTGGCGGCGAACCATGCGGCGAAGCCTGCGGAAATCGCCCTCACCTGGTTGATCGCTCGCAAGGGTGTCACCGCGCCCATCGCCAGCGCGACGAGCGTTGCGCAGGTGGAGAGCTTCGCCAAAGCCGCCGCCATCAAACTGTCGCCAACCGATATCGCAACGCTCGACGAAGCGAGCGCGTAGTCCCGCGTCCTCCGGAACCGGGTGGATCGTCCGGCTGCTTACAGCTCACCCGGTTCCGAACCCCGATCGAGGTCGCATGGGGAGCCGTTACCGCCTCAATGGCGTAACGTTGCTAGCCTCCGTGATGACGAGCAAACGAAGACGATAGCTCATGAGGCAAAGCACGGGGGCTTGCATCTCCGGGGCGACCCCGCAAGGCCATCATAGCCCCTCTCGGAACTCGATCGTCTCCGGTATCCCCTCGGCCTGTTCGGCCATCCAGCCGAGCGTTTGGCTCATCGGCCGAAGCGCGTGCAGAGGGACCCGGAAAGATTGATAGGCCCCTTCCTGCAGCATGAAACTGAGAACCGCGTGGTTGGCGCCGGGGGGGAGCTCAAAAGCCCATTTCTCGGCCGGCATGGCGAAACGGACGTTCGAATCCGACGTTTCAAGCTGGGCCATCCTTGAGATGAGGGTCGACAGGATCTGCATGAGCGTTGTTGCTGTTTCGCGATCAACGGCAATATTCAGACTGTCGTCGCCGAAATTGCACAACAACAGCCCAATCTTTCCGTCATTCGCGACTTGGGCTCCAATCTTTTTACTCAAACGCCGCGCCTGGATCTTCTCTGACATTCCGAAACCTCACCCGCCTTCGCCCGCCAATCTGACCTGTGTGAGGGCAAAAGTCCAATCATGAAACGATGCCTGCATGCTGCCTGGCGCTGGCAAGGCGCCAAGCCGCAGACCGGATGTTTTCTCGGACGAGAGAAGTCTATCATGGTCTGCTTATTTTTCTGTAAGAATTCTAAGGTGATTAATCTTCACGAGGCGCCGATCCACCATCACATGGATGGCGCGTAAAATTATGCTCTGATGGAAGGCTCGAACAGGACAAGTGGATAAGGTTCAAATTTTCCAGCCAAGCTTCCGGCGTCTCTGCTTGAACCGGTAGTTTATTACCCCCATAGTGTGGCGCATCCCCCTTCATACGAGGTTTTCCATGCGTAGACTATGGTTGGGTTTGGTTGCGGGCGCAGCTTTGCTCGCCCCGGCGGCGATGCCCGCGCAAGCATTACCCGCGATGCCGGCTCTTGAGCGCGTGCAGGACGTGGCGCCTGTGGCGGAAGGTTGCGGATGGGGCCGCTGGCGCGGCCCTTGGGGCGGTTGTCGCGACACTCCCTATCAAGGTCCGCTTCCAGGTGGTGGCTGGGCCGGCCCGGCGGGCGGCGTGGTTGTTGGCGGGAATGGTTGCCCGCCCGGTTTCTGGCGCGGGCCATGGGGCCATTGCCGCGATACGCCCTACCATGGGCCTCTGCCGGGCGGTGGCTGGAAATAAGCACCTCGAGATCGTCATTGGCGTTGCGCGGATGCCGGCGAGGCCCGCGTTCATTTTTCCGTTAGGAATATCCTGATGAAGCGTTTCGTCCCTATCCTAGCAACTGCGGTCACCCTGGGCCTGGCTTCCGTGAGCATGGCGCAAGCACAGCAGCCAAGCTCTCCTCCGGTCTCCACCACGGTCATCCCGGGCTATTCCGATGCTGACGCGAAAGCTGTTCTGAACGCGAGGCTAGCGGCCTTGAAGGCTGTCATCGAATTGACACCCGAGCAGGAAAACCTCTGGCCCGCGGTGGAAAATGCCATTCGGGATATCGCGAAGACATCGGCTGAGCGGCGCAAGGCGCGCATCACCTCCGCGCCGCCGAGCCATTTCCTTGATGTTCTGAGCGCGATCGCCGATTCCGAAGAAGCGCGCGCGAAGGATATCAAGGCTCTTGTCGCAGCAGCCAAGCCGCTCGTCGAGGCGCTGAGCGACGCGCAGAAGCGCCGCATCCCCGCCTTCCTCGGCTTGACGGATAGCGACGGCCCCAGCCAGCCAAGCGGACAGATCTGGATATTCGAGGAAGAGGAGGGCTGAGCCAACCGGCTTGCGCCTCGCAATACCCTGCCGCGGCTCTCCAGGCCGCGGCAAAGCAGGCCGCATTAACGGCGATCCGGTTTTTGCAGGCTGGCACGCCATTCATGAAGAATGGCGCGGGAAGGAGATTTCGATACCGAGAGGTCTCGGGTATCGAAGCTGGACGAGAGCGCGATGCGTTTGCTAGGGAAGATAAGCAGGTAAGGCTAAGTATGTACAAATCGTCATCGCGCCGGATTCCATTTGAACAACGCAGCCGGGGGCAGCAATGGGCAGCGGTTGGTTTCTTCGTCGTCTGCATTGGCTTTCTCGGCTGGCAGATCCTCAAAGGATTGTTGACCGGCGTGTTCATCAATTATTCGCGGCATGCCCCTCCGCATATTTATAACGAGGCGCATGACCCGACCGGCTTTTGGTCTATGATTGCCTTCGCTGCTGCGCTGCTGCTGTTTTGCGTCGGGCTGACGATCAGGATGGTTCTGAAAATGGGGCGCCAGTCCTAAGAGGGACAAGGCTCGCTCATCGCGAGACGACGTATGGCTCGATCGTAGTGCCGTTGACGGATCGAGTGAAGTCTCGCTTATCTCGAAGGATGAGGCGGCGGAACGATCAGGCTCGTAAAGCGTTATCTGGACATAATAGCCATGGACTTAAGCCCGCTCCACATGTTGGTGCGGGTTTTTCTTTCGGCGCACCCATCTTCACGGCACTGGGCTCCGCTTTAAAGTAAGCGGTGTTCTCAGGCCACGGCCTTGATCTCGGAAGCGGCGATATAGGCCCAAGGCAGGAGATCGTCGATTTGGCTGTTTGGATGGCCGTTGACGATCCTTGCGAGCACGTCGGCGATGTAGCGGAGCGGTTCGACGTCGTTGAGCTTGCAGGTTTCAATGAGAGAAGCGACGACAGCCCAATGCTCGGCGCCACCGTCAGAGCCCGCGAAGAGAGCGTTCTTGCGGTTGAGCGCAATCGGTCGGATCGACCGCTCGACGGTATTGGAGTCGATCTCGATACGTCCGTCGTCCAGGAAGCGGGTGAGCCCCTCCCAGCGTGAGAGCGTATAGCGGATTGCCTCGGCGAGTTTGGTCTTCTGGCTGATCAGGCTGAGCTTCTCGTGCAGCCATGGCTCGAGTTCGGCCAGGAGCGGCCGACTCCTTTCCTGGCGCGCGGTGCGACGTTCGCCTGCCGACTGGCCGCGGATGTCGTTCTCGACGCGATAGATCTCTGCGATGCGCCGGAGCGCCTCGCTGGCGATGGGCGCCGGGCTGGCGGCCGCGAGCTCGTAGAAGCGCCGGCGTACGTGTGCCCAGCAGAAGGCGAGCGTTGCGCCGCTCTTCCCGGCCAGCACGCGATAGCCGCCATAGCCGTCGACCTGCAGGATGCCGGTAAAGCCCGCGAGATGAGCGATCGGTCGCTCCGCCTTTCGGTCCGGCGCATAGACATAGGCGACGCCCGGCGGGTCGCTCCCGTTCCATGGTCGGTCATCGCGAGCGTAGGCCCAGAGCTGCCCGGTCTTGGTCTTGCCGCGGCCGGGATCCAGCACCGGCGCCGTGGTCTCGTCGGCAAAGAGCTTCGGCGAGGCCTTCAGCTTCTCCAACAGCCGCTCGTGGACCGGACGCAGGTGCCAGGCGGCGCGGCCGACCCAGTCGGCGAGCGTGGAACGGTCGAGGTTGATACCCTGCCGAGCATAGATCTGCGCCTGACGATAGAGCGGCAAATGATCGGCATATTTGGAGACCAGAACCTGCGCGACCGTCGCCTCGGTCGGCAGACCGCCTTCGATCAGCCGGGCAGGCGCCGGAGCCTGCACGACCACGTCATCGCAGGCACGACACGCATATTTGGGTCGACGCACGACGATCACGCGCAATTGCGCCGGCACGATATCGAGCCGCTCGCTGACGTCTTCGCCGATCCGATGAAGGTCGTTGCGGCAGCATGGGCAGGCATGGTCCTCGATGTCGACGACCATCTCGATGCGTGGCAGATGCGGCGGCAGCGCGCCACGGTTCGCCCGCCGCTTCGCAGCGCGTTCCCTGCGGATAGCCGGATCAGCGTGTTCGGCTTCTTCCTCGCCCGCTGCTTCGATCTGCTCTGCTTCCTCGAGGCCAAGAAGGAGTTGATCCTCAGGCAGGCTCTCGGCCCGACGACCGAAGCGGTGGCGCTGCAATTCCTTGATGATCTGGGTCAGGCGAGCGTTCTCGACATCGCGCGCCAGGACCATCGCCTTCAGCACATCCGGATCGTCGGGAAGCTGGTCCGCCGTCATCGCCATGACGGGAGCAGACCATATTCGCCGGCTCCGGGCGACAGCGGAATCGAGGCTGATTCACTTCGTCGCGGATCAACTCGCCTGCGTGGGAACGCTTGTCTGGCGGGCTTCATGGACCCGCCGCCAATCGAGCCCCTCAAGCAGCGCCGACAACTGCGCGGCCGTCAGGCGCATCACGCCATCCTGCACCTTTGGCCAGCGGAACTCCCCGTCTTCCAGCCGCTTTGCATAGAGGCAGACGCCGGTACCGTCCCAGAAGATCAGCTTGATCCGATCCGTGCGCTTGGCACGAAACACATACACCGCACCGCTGAACGGGTCGGCGCCCATCGTCTCGCGCACCAACGCAGCCAGCCCCTCCGCCCCCTTGCGGAAGTCTACCGGCTTCGTCGCCACCATGACCTTGACGGCGCCCGTCGGCCCGATCACGAGGTTGCCTTCAGCGCACGGATCACCGCCGCAACCGTCTTGGCGTCGGCGCCTCGGCCAACCCGCATGGCAATGCCGTCTATCTCCAGCTCGATCATCCCAACGTCGCGGATACTCTTGCGCCTCCGCGGCTGTCCAGGACGCTTCGGCGCGGATCCCCGAGGCGGGGCTGTCACCACCGCGGATACGAAGGCCAGGGATTCCTGCTGCACCGAAGCGGCCTGTTTGCGCGCTTCGCGCCGCCAGGCGAACACCTGCTGCGGCCTGAGACCATAACGCCGGGCAACTTCGGAAATGATTGCGGTCGGCTCCAGCGTCTCCGCGACGATCCTCGCCTTGTCATCCATCGACCAGTGACGCCGGCCGCCAGCACCGTTGATCACCTCGAAACGCCGAGGCTGCCGCTCCGGGTCAAGCGTAAGGTCAAGTCCAGACACAAATCTATCTCCGATCCAATACAGGACCGGCAACCTCACAGATCGCGATCACTCCCGAAAGATGGCCCGGAAACACCGCTTACGCTTTAAACCCAATCAAGCGATTTGAGCATTCAGCCAGATGCCGTTTGAGATCTCGCCAATGACAACAGCCTTGCCTTCCAAGCTCTCCGAGAAGCCGAGAAGGAGATCTTCCATAGTTAGTCCGTCATCCATAGCTCCGACCCAAAAATCATACCCTGCCTCGTCCGTCTGGCGACCGAGTATATTTTCATAAAGAAGCTGAACATAGCGTTCGTTGGTTGGTTTTTGACCGTAGCGGGCAACAAACTCGGGGGATGAAACAAACGAATAAGCCAAATCGGTCAGGCTCATCCCATCGTCCATCGCGGCCGTCCAGAATGTCAGGCCAGCCGCATCGGGCGAACGATCCAGCGCGGCTTTGTAGATGCGATAAGATTGTCCCGCATGTCCGTCGATATCGAGCGCCAAAATGCGATCTGTGAAAGTAATCCGCTCAGCACCCGCGATAGTCGCGCTATAGGGCGCGCTTTGCCCGCTGACTGCGAGAGTGTCTTCAATGTACGAGAACGTGTAATCGACGCTTCCCGCGTCAAAGGTGATGGTGTCAAATCCTGCTCCCGCATTGAGCATTTGCCCGGACAGAGGTGCGGCGAGAATGTCGGAATTGCGTGTCCCAATACCGAGGTCAGCCAAGATCGCTAGATCAAGGTCACTGATCGGGTAGTCAGTTGCAAATTTGAAGACGACGCCATTCATCAGGTCGTCAACCAAGTCCGCTCCTGGCTTCGGCGCAGAGTTTCCGAGGTGGAAAAGATTCCCCTGGGTCAGCGGCACAAGCCCTCCATAGGCCTTGATGGCATTCACACCATCAAAATACGGAAGGTCATCTTTCATGATGATATGGGAGTCGAAAGGAGACTGGTAGTCTCCGGGAAGAAGGCCTGTGGTGTCGTCGCGCCAGCCGACGAAGCCGATGCCATGCCCCAGCTCGTGGACAATGGTGGATACCGCGCTTACCTTATCCGGCTCTATGTTGCTTCCGAAATAAACTGCGTCCCGGAGATGGTTTATATTGGCCTGCACCAGGATGTCATATTCCTTGCCCGAATTAAGACCGGTTCTCAGTTCGTAGGAGGCGGCACCTTCCCAGACCGTCAATCCATCTTTCTTGCCGATATTCAAAGTAGAGGCTGGGCCGCCCTGAAATCTTCCACTGATCGTCTGATTCAATATCTCGAACCTGACGCTGAGAGTAATATTCGCCGTCAAGACGGACGACCAAGCCTGAAATGCCGTCGCAAAGTCAGCCAGGACAAGGTCCAGCAGCGCTTGCTCCGCTCCCGCTTCATTAATAACGTCGATCGTGTATTTGATCATTGTCACGTCCCCGCGCGAGACGACCGAGCTTTCCTTCTTCATACAGCCTGGGCGCACGAAGCTCAATCGTGTCCGATGCTTAGACGGTCTGTGATGGGATCGCTGCCCGCTGTCCGCCTGACAGGATGTCCGCAATGACGATGGCCATTCCGGCTGTCCGGTGGAGACTTTCGGCGTGGGTGCGCGCTGGTGTCATGACAGGGAGCTTCAGCAGTGAGCGATCGACATAAAACTTAATGTGTTGAAACTTGTTCGTAACAGGACGGCCGCTTTCCAGCCGCAATTTCTGGCGGAAATGCGGTTGCTCGCTGCCCAGCAAGCAGCCCTGCCGTGGACGGCTCAATTCCCCCCGAGGCGTCCACGGTGGGGCATATGCCAGTCACCCTTTGTCCCAGCGCGCCCTGTCATGACTGTTGAGACGGGCATCGGCCATGGGAGCAGAAGCCACATATAGCGACTTAGAATGAACCTATCCGCTATATGCGGCTTGTTGCCCGGCGGCTCGCTGAGCCGCTTCTAGATCGGCTGGCCGACGTCAATGCGGTTCCCGTCAGGGTCCATGAACACAAAAGCTCTTAGTCCATAATCCTTGTCCTGCAGGCCCTTGATGATGCGCAGTCCATGCTGCTGGCAGATTTGATGCAACGCATCGACATTATCGACGAGCATATGCGCAACGTTGAATGGAGCGGCCTTGTGATGGGGTTGCAGGGTCAGGTGCAGCTCAGCCTGCCCCTGCTTCAGGATCATGAAACCCACGGGATTGCCATTCTCGAAGGTCTTTCTGAACCCAAGCACGCCGACATAAAAATCATGCGCTTTACGGATATCTTTGACTGGAATCATCGGGGCAATACGGCCAAACCGAATTTCATGACGCGCGACGTCGCTCATCGCGAGACCTCAGGTTGGGAGGACTGTGGCGACGATAGGGACGGTGCCCGAACGTTCCGGTACTCCTGGATCATGGTGACGGGACGGTGCCCATCCTGAATGTAGTCTCGTCCGTCGCGGGTTGATGATCCGCTGACGGAATGGTTGCGTCCCTATGTCGGCGGGGCTTGTGTTGCCCCGATGACAGCGGGAAGCGCCTTATGTGCCGAGAAAGACCTCGACCTTGGCCGGAAAAAACATTGGCGCGCCCCTCGCGGCTGATGGCCGGGTCGTAGTCCCGGTGAAAAAGGCGTGAGGCCGGCTATCGGCATAGTGCCTTCGTTTTCAGATGTTGAGGACACAGCCCCTTGGGACATATCGCGAACATGCTGCGAGACTTTGCGTCCCGAGCCACCGCCTCTACCCTCACTATGTTCACGTTTTTCTAAATCCGCGCTTGCCTTTCCCCGGCCGATTTTCTAAGGCAATCAGTCAAGTGAGATTGATCGGGGCATAGCGCAGTCCGGTAGCGCATCTGCTTTGGGAGCAGAGGGTCGCAGGTTCAAATCCTGCTGCCCCGACCACCTCGCAAGCGATCTAGACACCCTCCTCAAGGGGGGCGTGGGTATGTCAGGAATGCAGGAATGAGTGCGCGCATCTACAAGCCGGCCCGGAATGCCATGCAGTCTGGCGTTGCCAAGACGAAGCGCTGGGTGCTGGAATATGATGCAGACCGGCCGCGCGAGGTTGAGCCCCTCATGGGGTGGACCAGCAGCACCGATATGAAGCAGCAGCTGCGCCTCTTCTTCGCGACACGCGAGGAAGCTGTGGCTTATGCGGACAAGAATGCGATCCACTATCGCGTGGAGGAGCCGAAGCCCGTGCAGCGGCGGCTGTCCTCCTATTCCGACAATTTCAAGTTCAACCGCGTCCAGCCCTGGACTCACTGACGCGGAAAAACGACTGAAGGCCCCGTAGCTCAGCTGGATAGAGCAGCAGCCTTCTAAGCTGCGGGTCACAGGTTCGAATCCTGTCGGGGTCGCCAACGTTTCTCAATCAGCAGGCCCGGATTAGCCAAAAGTTGCAACTTGACAGCAGGCGTTGCAACTTTTTGTTCAGTGGGCGTTCCGGGTAAGCCCATCTGGTACGCTGATTAGCGCTACTCGCCATCCGCCAGCCCCCCATCTACGACGCCCAGCTTCGCCATCCCTGTGGGTGTTAGGCGGTCCAGGTGGATTGTACAGATCGATGAGGCGGGCGAAGCAGGGCTCGCCGTTGTCGCGGCTGGGCTTCATGGTCCCCATGCGGTGGCGCGGACGTCGCAGCGTTGAAGCCTCACGTGACCTCTTCTTCGGTAGCGACGGCCACGTCACAGGTGAATTCGAGTATCATAGCTCCCCCCATAGCCGCTCTTATGGAACAAAATAGAAACATAAGCGTCAAGGCGCATTCAGGGATGGGGCTATTTTGGCCGGCAGGAGCCGAAACCGCGTGGAATCGAGCACGCACTGCGCTTACTCCGGCATCGGTCCCCTAGCGAGAAGATCGATTGGGGGGCTTCTCATTGCCCGCTACTTCATAGGGCTTAAAGATGGCTACGATCACCCCGAATCTGCGGAAAGCCATCTAGGAAAAACCCACGGTCGAACCACTGTGCATTCAATCGACGGCCTCGAAGGTTCAATACATCGCGGGGGGAAGAAAAGTATTATTGTACCGCGCTCTCCCTCAATTCCAGAGGCCTTTACGGAAGTACAAATCTTGGAGGCAGCATGCGGCAGGAAGCCAGCTGAATTGTGGCTATCGTTGGGTATTTACTGCTCAGTTGGAACAGGATGCTTCTCGGGCCGGTTTGTATGCAGCGTTAGAAATTCAGGAGGTTTAAGCCATGAAGAGGCTAGCGTTAGTAGCGATGCTTACCGTCATTCCGACCCTTGCGATGGCGCAAAATCCCCAAGGCGCGCAAGGCGGTGCGGCAGGCGGAGCGGCAGCAGGAGCGGTAGGTGGCGCCGTCGTAGGCGGCCCTGTTGGTGCGGTGGTTGGTGGCGTTGGTGGCGCCTTAGTAGGCGGAATTATTGGCGATAGTACTCCGCGCTTCCAGCAGTATGTTGTCACCCAGCGTGTGCCCTCCTACACTTACCAGGACGAATTGCAAGTTGGTACGGTTCTACCGGATGGCGGCATCGTATATCATGAGGTTCCACCGGAGTACGGTGTGCGTGACTATCGCTATACTGTGATCAACAATCGTACAGTGCTGGTCGACCCGCGGACCCGCCGCGTGGTTCAGATTATCGAGTAATCGTTATTCGATTGGCTTGGATACGGCATTGGATTTAAATGTGAAGTCGGCCTTTTGACAGTATATCAGAAAGGCCGGCTTGATTACGCAGGCGGTAGGTCAATGACCCACCACCCCAGCGGAATGGAAATATCAACCTTCAACCGATATCACCACACTAAACGGCCTCCGAGACCATGTGGGATCGCAGGCTTGATCAGCTGACAACAAGGGAGCCCCTGGCTTCCTTGGTTTAACATCCTCACCACGACGACCGAACTATCTAACAGCGGAACGCAGTCAGCCTTGCGGGCGCCGCTCCAGAAAGTCGATGCGCCTTTACGTCGGTTGCAGGGCATCGCGCAGGCTGAGGGTATTGCCAAAGGCCTGTTCTGGTCGTCCAGCTGGCGCTGGAGGTCGACGAAGCGATCGTCGTGAGCGCGCCATTTCTCCGCTCAACTCGCCACGCAGGACGACACGCTCGCCGAGCCTGTCCATATCGCGTTCCAGGCGATTGAAACGTTCCGAAACCATATTCCGATGGTCGGTCTGCTCAGCGTGGGGACAATGTCCCCTCGCGGCTTCCGCACTTCTGTTTCAAGCTTCTTAGAGGTCGCCTCGATCGTGGGTGTGAGAGCGTTCCGACGGCCGAACAGATCGAGGCTGGGGATCTTCTCAGCACGGTGCTCATCGCGCCCGATTATGGCCACCGCCATAAACGCAAGCGTAAGTATATTCACCCGGCTGGATAACGGATCTGTGAATGTATGAATCTGCCATCACAGTCGAATGACGTAATGGTGATTTGAGGAGGGGCTCCCAATCGCAATTGATAGGAGAGCGACAGAATTTGGACGACGGAGAGGGATTTTTGATGCCGCCCAAGAGCCACTCTGAGCCACAGGAGAGCTTGACTGTATTCGATGCGGTTACAATCTTGGTCGGAATTGTTGTTGGAATAGGCATATTTCGTACGCCCTCTCTTGTGGCAGGAAATGTCGATACCGAGTTCGCGTTCCTCGCCGTGTGGCTCGTCGGCGGTATCGTCACGCTGATTGGTGCGTTGTGCTACGCCGAGCTTGCGGCCGCCCATCCCCATGCCGGCGGAGAGTATCATTTCCTTTCGCGCGCCTATGGACGCCCCGTCGCCATGCTGTTCGGATGGGCGCGGGGCTCGGTCATTCAGACCGGGGCCATCGCGGCCGTCGCCTTCGTTTTCGGTGATTATGCTGCGCAAGTGCTGCCGCTCGGCCCGCACGGCGTTGCGATCTATGCGGCGCTCGCCGTTATCGCCGTCACGGGATTGAACGTGATTGGCACGTTGCAGAGCAAGCGGCTGCAGATCGCCGTCACGTTCCTCGAACTCGGCTGCATCGCGGTTATTATCCTGGCCGCCTTTCTGTGGGGCGGCGACGCTCCCCCTGTCACGGAATCGGCGTCGCCTTCCGCGGGCGCCCTGGGGCTGGCGATGATCTTCGTTCTCCTCACCTATGGCGGCTGGAACGAGGCGGCCTATCTTTCGGGCGAGTTGCGCGATGCACCGCGTAATGTGCCTCGGGTGTTGCTCATCGGCACAGCCGTCCTCGTGAGCATCTATATGCTCGCCAACGCGGCGCTGCTGAGCATTCTTGGCCTTGAGGGCCTGCGTCAGTCGAATGCGGTCGCGGCCGATATGATGCGGGCGGTCGCTGGCGAGGGCGGGGCTTTGATTGTCAGCATCGCGATCATCGCGGCCGCGCTCTCCACCCTGAATGCCACGATCTTTACCGGCGCGCGCGTCTATTTCGCGATGGCGCGCGACATGACGTTGCTGCCGCGTGTCGGCGAATGGGACCGGCGTGGGCGGACGCCGGCCAATGGCCTCATCCTGCAGGGCATCGTCGCCCTCGCGCTCGTTGCGCTCGGTTCCGCAAGCCGTGACGGTTTCCAGACCATGGTGGATTATACGGCGCCGGTGTTCTGGGGGTTCCTGCTGCTGGTAGGCGCGGCGCTGATGGTCCTGCGCTGGCGCGAGCCTGACCGCAAACTGCCATTCCGGGTGCCGTTCTACCCTGTGACGCCCCTGCTGTTCTGCGCGGGATGCATCTACATGCTGCATGCCAGCATCGCCTATACGGGATATGGCGCGCTGGTTGGGCTCGCGGCGGTCGCCGCTGGCGCGCCCCTGCTCTTCTTCCGCCGTCAGCGGGATGAGGACGGCCGGAAGGCAGCGGTCCGGCCATCCCATGCGCCCAATGCGGCGATAACGCCCGCTGTCGACTGATACGACCTGACCACCCTCCTATCGAAGGAAAATGTCCCATGAAGCCGATCCGTCTTTTGGCGACTGCATGTGCAGCATCCATCCTCTCGCTTGGCGTGGCCATGGCCCAGCCAGCCCAGCCGGCACAGACCGGTACGCCGACCTATCAGCCTGAATCCGGACAGGCCGGTAAGGATGTCGTCTGGGTGCCAACCCATCAATCCCTCGTTGACCGTATGCTGGATATGGCCGAGGTAACGCCGAATGACTATCTCATCGATCTCGGCTCCGGTGATGGGCGGACGGTGATCACCGCGGCCAAGCGGGGCTTGCGCGCGCACGGCATAGAGTACAATCCCGATCTGGTCGCCCTGTCGCAGCGCGCGGCTGAAAGCGAGGGGGTCAAGGACAAGGCGACCTTCGTCCAGGCTGATATCTTCGAGACAGACTTCTCGGATGCGACCGTGCTGACGCTTTTCCTGCTGCCGGAGCTCAATCTGCGACTGCGTCCCACCATCCTCGAAATGAAGCCTGGGACGCGCGTGGTCTCCAACACCTTCATGATGGATGACTGGACGCCGGACCAGAGCCTCGAATCCGGCGCCGATTGCCAGTCCTTCTGCAATGCGCATAAGTGGATCGTGCCGGCCAAGGTCGCGGGCACCTGGAAGCTCGACAACGCGGAACTCAAGCTCGACCAGAAGTTCCAGATGTTGACGGGCGAATTGATCCAGAATGGCAAGAGCCTGCCACTGACCGACGCCAGGATGAATGGCGTGGAGATCACCTTCACCGCCGATGGCCGGGTTTACAAGGGGCGTGTCAACGGGGAGCGGATGGAAAGCGCGAGCGATGCCGGCGGTCCAAGCTGGAGCGCCACGCGCAGCAGCACCTGATCGCGCCGCAAGGCGGTGATCCTGACGGGGCGGCGTGGATTGCCGGCCGCGTGCGAGCGGATCTTCCCGCGTCAAGGAAAGCGGCGGCGAATTATCTTGTCCCCGCGCGACGGACGGGCGCATGCCCGCACCTGCCCGACCTGGGCTGACATGCGCCGGTGAGGATAATCACCGGCGCAATAGCCGCTATTGGCCTTCGCGGTTCCGCAGCGCCTCGTCGATCTTCGCCTTCACGGCCTCGAGATTGAAGGACGCGGGGGACTGCATCGGGGGATATTCCAGCCCCGTCTGCGCCAGCTGCGCGACCCGCTGCTGCACGAGCACGAAGCGCCAGAATTCGCGCGCGTAGAAATCATTCATATAGCCGCCGCCCAGATTGTTCAGGTTTTCGCCGCGGATCGATGGCGTCCGCTCGAACGGATCCTGGCGGAGATTGACGATGGTCGGCATGTCCGTCGTGACTTTCTCGCCAGGCCAGCCATAAGGCTGTTGATAGAACTGGAACTTGAAGTCATCGATGCGGATGGCCCCGAGCTGCGGTCCGCCGAAGTAGAACAGCTCGTGACGCGCGGACGGCCCCTTGCCGAGCAGCAGGTCCATTTGATTGTAACCGTCGAGATGGTTCTTGTAGGTGCGGTCGCCGAGTTTGACGCCCCGGAGCAATTGCTCGGTGATGTTTGTATTGCCGGCCGCCGCCGCGAGCGTCGGCAACCAGTCGAGACCCGAGAACAGGCCGTTTTCAACCGTGCCGGGCTTTACCTTGCCGGGCCAGCGGATAATGGCCGGCACGCGGAACCCACCTTCGAAGACCGTGCCCTTGGTCCCCCTGAAGGGCGTCATGCCGCCGTCTGGCCAGGTGAAGACCTCGGCGCCATTGTCGGTGGTGAAGATCACGATCGTGTTGTCGGCTTCGCCGATATCCTGCAGGTGTTTCAGCAAGGCTCCGATGCTGTCGTCCATCTGCGCCATGCCCGCCTCTTCCAGTCCGTAGTTGGACTGGTAGTTCATCATGGCCTGATACTTCGGCGGGAGGAACGTGAAGACGTGCATCCGCGTCGTGTTATGCCATATGAAGAACGGCTTGTTATCTTTCTTGGCCTGGTCCATGAAATTTGAGCTGGCCTGCACCAGGACTTCGTCGAAAGTCTCCATATTGTATTTGGCTTTGCGACCTTCCTGCCAATTCTGCCGTCCCGTCATGTCCGGGAAGGGCGCCAGCGGCCCCTCGTCGACGATGCGCTGTTTGCCGACCCGCCCCCAGCGCGGCATCACGGTCGGATCATCCACCGATGTGGCATAACTGCGGACCAGATTGCGCGGTCCGTATTTGTCGATCCAGTCCTGGGGGTAGTCGAACCAGTAAGGATCCGACATGGCGTCGAGATGGTACAGATAGCCGAAGAACTCATCGAAACCATGCGAGGTGGGTAGATACTTGTTGAGGTCGCCCAGATGGTTCTTCCCGAACTGACCGGTCGCGTAGCCCTGCGCTTTCAGCACAGTGGCGAGCGTCACGGCCTGGTCGGGCATTCCGACATCGGCACCCGCTTGCCCGACGGTGGTCAAACCCGTGCGCAGCGGTAGCTCTCCGGTGATGAAATTGGCGCGGCCTGCGGTGCAACTCGCCTCGGCATAATAGTCGGTGAATCTCAGGCCCTCAGCAGCGAGTCTGTCGAGGTTCGGCGTTCGGCCGGACATCATGCCCTGGTGATAGGCGCCAATATTGAACCAGCCGACATCATCTCCCATGATGACGAGGATATTGGGCTGCACCGGCGCGGATGGCGCGGGCGAGGGAGCCTGCGCGGCCGCCGGCAACACGATCGCCGCGGACATGAGCGCCGTCGCGCCTAGGAGCATTGCCCGAGAGGCGAATGCTGTGGCCAGTTTGAAGCATCGCTTCTTGAGACGCAGGGGCGCTTGCGGGATCTGCGCTTCGCTCGGATACGTATCTGCCATGGCGGTTCCCCATTTGCCGACGTCACTGCCCATGCGGACACATCGTTAGGGTTGATACAGTTGACCGACATGTCGTCGCTGGGTGTGAAGCGCGACCAGAGATAATCTTGCCTCGGTGCAACGGCGCACAAAAGCAACCGCTGCCCACTCCATTTTGTAGAATGTATGGGATATATTGCTAAATATGGACTCTGCCGATCATCTCAAGCGCTGATTGGATCGGCCCGTCTCGTATATTCGTATAATACTTCCAGCCTCAAGCGAGGGCGATTATTTGATGCGCGCAATAATATTCGCTGTCAAGATCTAGGATCGCAGAGCGGGCGAGCCTATGCAGCACGCTCGGCGGCCTCCTTGAGCACTGCGCATGACAAGCGGGCTCTGGCGCAACCTTAGCCATTCGGCTGCCGCCGGATCCGCGTCGCGGTGACCTCGAACTCCTATTTTCTGCTTCTCCACGATTGGGTCGTTTAACCGCCGGGCATCCCGGCGCGGTTGTGGCGGCCCGGCGGCTTCGCTGGTAGCCTGCGGGGCATTATGTCGGGCGCCACTTGAGAATTGCGGGGGAGGGGGCATGAGCGAACCAAAGAAGTGCTCGTCATTGGCCGTATCGCGACACCATCATTTGCGTGGCAGCCCCGACGCAGTGACATCTGTCGTGCGGCCAAGGATGACGAGCATGAGTTTGAAGATCGTTCGCTTGCTCGGTCTGCCTGTCCTCACCTTGGCGCTATCGTTGACCTCTATGTCTACGGCTGTTCTCCGGGCCGAGACCGCCGGATCATCACCATCCGAAGCCGCGGCTCTTCCCGTCTCTGAGGAGCAGATCGATCGTGCCGTCGTCAGATTGGACGAACTTGCGGGCGCAATCCTCACCAGGAGCGGCATTCCAGGCCTGTCAGTCGCAGTCGTCCACCGGGGAAAAACCGTCTATGCCAAGGGCTTCGGCCTGCGCAAGGTGGGTGAGACAGCGCCTGTCGACGCGGACACGGTGTTTCAGCTCGCCTCCCTCTCGAAATCTGTCGGCGCGACTGTTGTGGCAAGCTTGGTGGGGCAGGGCGTGATCGCCTGGGACACACCGGTCGTCAAGCATCTGCCGTGGTTCGCGCTCTCGGATCCATGGGTCAGCGCGCATGTGACCATCGGAGATCTCTATGCGCATCGCTCCGGATTGCCGGACCATGCGGGCGATGATCTGGAGGATCTCGGCTTTGATCAGCGGGCCGTGCTCGAGCGGCTGCGTTTCCTGCCTTTGCACGCCTTCCGTGACGACTATGCCTACACCAATTTCGGCCTCACCACGGCCGCCATCTCGGCGGCCGCCGCTGCCGGCGGTGATTGGGCCGATCTGTCGGCCAGGCTCGTCTATCAGCCGCTTGGCATGGCAGCCACCAGCTCGCGTTATGCCGATTTCGCCGCGCGCCCGAACCGGGCTGCCGGGCATGTCAAAACCAGCAGGGGCTATGAAGCGCTCTATGTCCGCCAGCCCGATGCCCAGACGCCGGCGGGAGGCGTCAGTGCGTCAGCCAACGACATGGCCAGATGGATGGCGCTGGTCCTGCAGAACGGGCAATACGAGGGCAAGCAGCTCATCCCGGCCGCCGCCCTGCTGCCGGCAATTTCGCCGCAAGTCATCAGCGACCACCCCAAATCACCCGCCGCCCGCCCGGGCCTCTACGGCTTTGGCTTTGGAACGGGCATTCAGGCATCTGGCCGCACGACCTTGAGCCATTCCGGCGCCTTTTCGCTCGGCGCGGGAACCAATTATGTAATGGTGCCGTCGCTCGATATCGGGATTATCGTGCTGACCAACGCAGCGCCGGTTGGTGCGGCCGAAGCCTTGGCCATGGAATTCATTGATCTCGTGACCTTCGGCAGGGTCACCCAGGACTGGTATGCCCTCTATGGCGCGGCTATGGCGGGCATGTCGAAGCCGGTCGGCCGTCTGGTGGGCAAGGACAAGCCCTCTGCTTCAAGACCGGCGGAGGCGCTGTCAGCTTATACGGGCATCTATTCCAACGACTATTTTGGCGATGTGCAGATCACCGAGGACGGCGGCAAGTTGATTTTGACCATTGGCCCCCAGGCGCGCCGCTATAGCCTCGAGCATTGGGACGGCTCGACATTCGCCTTTGCCATCTCCGGTGAGGACGCGCCCCGGGGCTCGCGGTCCGCTGTTGAGTTCGTCACAAATGGCCGAACCGCAGTGGAAGCGATGACCATCGAGTTTCTCGATCAGGACGGTGCAGGGACATTCCGCCGTCGCTAGATGACCTTCGCGGATGCCGAATAGATTTTAATGTCGCTTGCGGAACGCTGGCGCCCTTCGAGGGGCGCCAGCTTGTCGAGGGCGAGTCCCAATGCCCGCTGATCCTCGGGCGGGACATCGATCAGGGTCCCATCGCAGGTGCCTAGCGTGAAATCGATCGCGTTTTTCGCGAAGGTCAGCCGTTCCTTGCCTTCCCGATAGCCGAGCCGTGCCAGCCACGCGTCGATCAGCTCAGGGTCCGGCGCGGCATAGGTGGGAAGGGTGCCGATGGCGTTGTCATTGTAGTCTCGTATGAGCATCATGCGACCCGTCAACAACCGTCCGTCGAAGTCGAGCACGGCTGATCCGCTGAGCAAGCCTGTAAGCAGGCTGGCTGGAAACGGCGGCAGGTGCAGATTGAGCACCCAGACTCTTCGCGCAAAATCCGCGTGCAAAATGGCCTGCGCATAGCGCGCGTCGGTCACCATTTCACCCGATAGAACGAAAGCGCGACCAAACAAGTCCTCGCGATAGGTGAATTTGGATCGATGCCTGTCGAGCGGGCCGATCTCGACATGTCCCACAACCAATTGGCCCATTTCGAGTGGCGACCACGCCGGAGAAATCGCCAGATAGCGTCCCGCCAGGACACGGTCGGCCTTCCATTGCGATTTGTGTTCGGCCGGCAATGGGGCGCGCGTCCCTGGCTCGTCCGCCATCTCAGGCATTTCCGGTGGAGGGCCATCGGGGGACAGCCGGCCGATCGCCCCTTCGGGCAAGGCGTGCGAGCGGCTCAGGGCCTCGGCGAATTCAATGAACGATGAGGCCGCGATGAAGGTGGGCGTGAGATGGCCCCCCAGAACGACGGCCCAGTCGGAATAGACGCTGGACAGGCGAGGCAGCGCCTTCCCCGCAAACCACTTGTAGGCATTTTGTGGGGTAAATGCTGTCAGTGCATTGGCGGCGGAAAATCGGGCACAGATTTCCTTGTGTGTCGTGCAATTCAGCGCCAGTGACGTCAGCTGTAGCTTTGCGGCCAAAACCTGTCGGGTGCGGGCGTTGGCGCTCGCGCCGTCCTGACTCGGCCGTGCCTGCGCGCTGTCTTCATGATCCAGCTGATCGGAGCTGGTCATTCCTTGCCTTCCGCAAGCTGATGTAACGCGATCGCCCCCATCCCGTCCCCCAAAAAAGCGGCTCCTCAAACCCGTGGTCCCTCCAGGATATCTTATTAACATACAATGGCTGCGGTGGAATAACGGGATACCATCAAGCCGCCGTCGCGCGAAAAGGAAGCGAATGTTTCGTTCACGTCGTCTTCGGAAGTCTGGCATCTCCGGCCATTTTCGGGGAGGAGGGCGACGTTGCAGGCCACAAGTGTTGCGCCTGATCGTAGATGCGGCAGTCAAGATCCCACTTGCCGTACTATAGTTTTCCGGTAGCCTGATACGACATTGGAGGCGCAAGGTCATGCAAACCCGCGCACCAGGGCTTCGCCCAGGCAGGGAGTTCGATGGGGCAAAGACCGCGGATATAAGGGCGGCTATTGTCGTATTGTCTGGCGTTTTTGCTGCTTCGCTTTTCGGAATATTGACGCGTCCTGTCGGAGATCTGGCGGCATTCTGGCCGGCAAACGCTATCTTGCTCGGCTTGATGGTGCGTTTTCAGGGCTTGGCGAGACCCTCGGGGTGGATAGCGGCAGCGCTTGGATATGTTGCCGCTGATCTTGTAACCGGCGGTACGTTGCTTTCGACACTTCTACTTTCAGCTGCGAATTTGTTCGGCGTCGGCGTTGGGTTTGCGCTGTTTTCCCGGCTCGATGAGCAGTACAGACGCCTCCGTCGCCCGCTGTCGGTTATGTATTTGGTGGTCATAACGGCTATTGCGGCGGCAGCGGCTGGTGTCATAGGTGCAGTCGCTAATCCGATCTTGTTCGGCAAGGGAGCCGCGTCTGGCTGGACTTTCTGGTTCGCGACCGAGCTCGTCAACTTCATGGCGATACTACCGCTTGTGCTGAGCTTTCCCGATATAACATGGCAGGGCTTACGCAAGTCGGCTTTTCCAAGGCATGTTAGACTGGCCTCGATCTGGCCTGTCCTTGCGCTGATAGGTTCTGCCGCTGCCTCGGTGCTCGTCGGCGGGCCGGGAGCCATGGCCTTTCCCGCGCCGGCGCTTCTATGGTGCGCGTTAACCTATAGTCTGTTCGTCACCTCAGCGCTGACATTCTTGTTTAGCTTCTGGATTCTTCTCGCCATTTCAAACGGGTATCTTCCCATCGCCGTCGACAACGACGCGCAGCATGCTCTGATGTCGATCCGTATCGGTGTCATGTTGATGGCGCTGGCGCCGATTACAGTTGCCAGCGTCATGGCAACGCGAAATGAGCTTCTTGATCGGCTCAAGCGGTTGGCCGAGCACGACCAGTTGACCGGCCTTCTCAATCGGAGTGCTTTCCGGGACAAGGCATCCGCGCTTGTTTCGGAATCGACGCGCAACGCACGGCCGTTAGCTGTCCTGATGGCGGATATCGATCACTTCAAAAGCATCAACGATACGTTTGGGCATGCGGCTGGTGACACGGTCCTGGCCGCGTTCGCCCGCTGCGGATCCGGCTGCCTGCGCAACTCGGATATTTTCGGGCGGTTGGGAGGGGAAGAATTCGCGATCGTCCTGGCCGACTGTACCGCCGAGGAAGCCCTTGGGATCGCCGAGCGAATTCGGACCTTGTTCGCGTCCGAGCGCGTTGTTTTGGCGGATGGGCGCCCCGTCGCGGCGACCGTGTCGATAGGGTGCGGATCTTCTCGATCGAGCCACCCGGGCATCGACCACCTGCTGCTGGTCGCCGACAATGCCCTGTACGCCGCCAAAGCGGCTGGCAGAAACCGCGTCATCGTGGCGGCATCAGAGCGGCAAGAATAGCATCGCGGGCTAGCATGACGCGCTTTTGAAGACAGCTTCTTCCGTATCAGGGCATATTGGGGCGGTGGTCAGGACCAGGTGATCACGGACCACAGGCAATGCGGGAGAACGCGGTCATGGTATCACTGGCACAGAGGCGCGTGTTTCTGGGGCTCGCCGTCGTGGGGACCGTGGCGGCTGTTATTGTTCCAGCCGCTGCACATCATGGCTGGTCATGGGCCGATGGCGATCAGATTGAGCTGAAGGGCCAGATCCAGTCGATCGCTATGGCGCCGCCACATCCGATGCTGCACGTCAAGGCAGCGGATGGTGCCGTGTGGCAGGTTGACCTCGGCAATCCGAGCCAAACGGCTCGTTCCGGTTTCACCGGTAACACGGCAAAGGTGGGTGATGCCATCACGGCCATCGGCAACCGACACCGCGACCACAGCAAGATGCATATGAAGGCGGTGCGCATCGTTATTGCCGGCAAGAATTACGATATGTATCCCGAGCGGATTCAGACGAACTGATCCATCGCGTGGAATCTTTGTTTGGACCGATACTCGCCTGGATGGGAACATGGCCGGGCGCGGTGTGGCTGCAGAGCTCGGGCACGGCCTATCTCTTTGTCAATGCCGCCCATATCCTGTCGATCGGGCTCGTCCTGGGAGGCATCCTGCCGCTCGATCTCCGGCTGATGGGCTTCAGTCGCGCAACGTCGCTCGCCGTTATCGGTCCTTTCCTGTCCCGCGTGGCGGCGACGGGTGTCGTGCTCGCCATCGCGACGGGGCTGTGGCTGTTCAGCGTGCGTCCTGCCGAATACGCCCGCAATCCGGCCTTCATGGCGAAGCTCGTGCTGCTTGCAGTTGCACTCGTCAATGTTTTCGTTCAGCACCGCAGTCGGGATTTTCAGGCAGCCTTGCGCGGCGCGCGCGTGACAATGGCTGTGCGCCTGCGCGCCGCGGCTTCGGCCATGCTCTGGTTGCTCGTTCTCATCGCCGGGCGATGGATCGGTTTTGTGTGAGGCTAACATACCGGCATTAAAGCCGCTCGGCGTTCAATTCCGCGCACCAATGGGCGAGCCGTTCGCGGAGCAGGCGTTCGGCGGCGAAAGACGGCATGTCGTCGTCCACTGTCTCGAGGATTCTGAGGCGGAATGCGTGCCCTCCATGGGCATGCCAAGCGGCTTGCAGTCCGCTGTGCCGGTGCAGCCCTTGCCCCAAAGTGAATTCAAGCCTGTTCCAGATGGTCGAGATGTCCGGCGCGCGTCCCGCCCAATGGGCTCCAGTCGCCGTGCATTCAATAGCATAGAGCCCAGTAACGGTCTTTCGTTCCTTGTAGGCGGCGACGAGCGCCTTCCGTTCCTCACGATTCATGTCGACATCTCCGCGTGAAATTTCACGGCTCAATATTTTACCCGGATAATATTTGCAAGATGATTTTATCCGGGTATAAGTGGCGCCGTTGATGCTTGGAGATCGTCATGTCCCAATCCGACTCTAGCCGTTTGACGGCTTTCGATGGCGGGGGCCTTTTGGCCCGAGGAGCGCGTGTCGACGTCGCGCTCGCGGTGCATGCCGCCGTCGCGAGCAACCCCGACGCTGATATTCTGACCTTCGACGACATGAGCGGGCAGGTTGTCGACCTCGATCTGCGCGGCTCGGCTTCCGATGTTGTCGGGCGCTACGCCGCAACGGCTGTCACGCCGGACATCACAGCCCCATCGGTCGTGGGTGAGCGCGGTCGCGGACGGCCGAAACTCGGTGTTGTCGCGCGCGAGGTCACCCTGTTGCCACGCCATTGGGACTGGTTGGCGACACAGCCCGGCGGCGCCTCGCAGACCTTGCGCCGTCTTGTCGAGGCCGCACGCCGGGACGATGATGGCCAGGCAGGGTCTCGGGCTGGTCGCGACCGCGCATATCGCTT
Organism: Chelatococcus sp. HY11; assembly: GCF_018398335.1. NCBI lineage: Bacteria > Pseudomonadati > Pseudomonadota > Alphaproteobacteria > Hyphomicrobiales > Chelatococcaceae > Chelatococcus > Chelatococcus sp. HY11. The sequence continues at coordinate 1,299,881 of NZ_JAHBRX010000001.1, read as the reverse complement.
CATGGCCACAATGGCAGGAAACTGGCCTGGCTTCGAGGAGGCGGCACGGGCTCTGTTCAAGCCCGATCGGGCGCAATTCGAGGCTATCACCCGCGACTGGCCCGTCGACGTTCGGCAGCACATAGGCCGGCTTGCATGGGGTGATACGAGCGTCTTGTGAGGCCCTGCGCACAAGGAAAAGGGGGCGTCGTGAGCGTAGACGTCAGACCTAATTCCATGTTTGAGCCTGCAGGATGCCGGAGCGACCTGGGGCTTTCAGGCGCTTCGGGGAACACTGCGCGGTTGCATAGTCACGCGATGACGGGTCTTCGATCACGAGAATGCCCCAGAAACCTCGGCGTCCCTGAGGGCTTCCGGATAGAAGCGGCCATCGCGATAGGCAAGCGCGGCGACGCGTCAATGTTGCCGGAAGGGCTCGCGTCGCGGGAGAGGCCAAGCGACCGCTTGCCCCTTGAGGCGGTGGCGATTGCCGGCGACTTCAAGGCTGAACAGGCCTGGCAGGCAAGGACGCCGTGGCACGCCTGCGGCGCCTCTCTGCCAGAAAACGCGAAGCTGGAAATTTCAAAAGAAACGAGGCTGAGAATCAGGAGCGCTGACGCGCCTTGCGTGCGGCGTAGCGCGCGTCGCGAGCGGCCTTCTGGTCCGCGAGCAACTTCTCCTTGGCGGCCGCCTCTTCCGTGGAGCGAGCTATTGCCGAAGCGGCCTCTTCGGCAGCACGGCGCTCTTCCTCTGCCAGCTTTTCGGCCTGCCGCTGCGCAAGTCGTTCCTCGCGTTCCTTTGCGACAGCGAGATTCGCGGAGCGGCGTTCGGCCAATTCCGGGTCGCTGATCTTTTTCTGGAAAGAGGCCGCGAGGGCCTTCTTGGCTGCTGCTGCGGACGACAGCCGGTCTGCGAACGATGCACCCTTTACGCTCTTCAAAACGCTATAACCTCTTTAGGACGTGCCTTCGGCACAATTTTCTGCGCCTCCATACAGCAGTTATCGTTCCTGAACCAGACACAGGATTGGAGGCGTCGTTAAAAAAAGTTTGACATATCGTGCTGCATTCTTTGCAACAGGCTGGCGATTGGCCGAAGTAAGGCGTCCCTGCCATGGCAAAGCCATGGTTGACTGGCAGAGGGGGATCGGATGGTCCGATAACCCGCTGCCGCCCATGACCCGATTGGGTCGACGCGCCAGTCAAGGGCGCGCGCTGCGCTGTTTGTTTCACCGCCGACGGCGGGTTCGCGAGAGTGCCATGTTGAAGCGTTGTTTGTTCAATGCCGCTGTGCTGACGATCCTGGCGATCGGTTTTTCGCCTGCGCAGGCCGCGCCCCTGACCCCTTCTCCATCGGAGAAGGGCGGTGTCGAGAATGAAACGGCGGAGCAAAAGGCCTTTCATGCAAAGGCGGATGCGGCGTTGAAGGCGCTCGACGATAAAATGGAGCGCCGTAATCAGGCGGCCCGCCGGGCCGTTATGGGAATTTGCTCCGGATGTCTTGGCCGCTCCGCTGGGGGGAATGGACCGACCCGTGAGGCCCGGGATGCGGGAGATTTCGACCCCTTTTCCGGATCAGTCAATGACGCGGCTGTAGAAGCGCCGGCCCAACCTGCGGCGCGTCCCGCGCGGCCGCAGGTCTCTCAGGCGCCCCGGACTGCGCCACTCGCCCCTCCGATGCAGATTCTGCCCGATCGCGCGCGCTAGCAGTTACCCGCAGAAACGGAATCCCATTACGGGGCATAATTGTCTCATAATGAGGCTATGGTCTCGCGGCTGAGTCGAGGCTTGCCGGTCTAGATGTTACATTTCGGGACGAGCAAGACCTCTGGGGGTTGGGTGAGCTGACGGGCTTTTCCGGAAACGCGCCTTGCAGCCGAAAATGGCGCGGGTGCCGCTCAAAGGCTTTATACGCATGGGTTCGCCGCATATGAGCCCGCGAAGAATTTAACATTTTCAGTGCGGAGAATACAGCTCAAGGCTCGCTCGCGGGCCTTGGCATATCGTCCTGAACAGGACGTCCAGTGATCGCTGTTCACTGCTTTGTACAGTTTTTGCTAGGTGAACTATGCGGTAGCGCACTGCCTCGGGGGGGCGGGGTGGTCTATTATCTGATATAAGTATCTGGGGAGATTGGGGGAATGGGGAACTATCCGCGCGTTCGCGCCGATGGAGACAGTTTAGAGATCGAGCTGGAAGCGGGCTTGACCATCGTTTCTTATATCGGCGATCCCATTTTGGTACAGACTATCGAGCGCCTGTGGTCCACGCCGGAATCCGTCGCGGAGAGGATCGCGCATTTGACGGATCTTCTGGCGCGTGATGGTGGGCACATGGTGGATGATTGCGTCCTGCCCTTATTGCGGGGGCTGCCGCAGAACGCGGACAATGTCGCGGCTGTTCCATTCGGCGAACGATAGGGACGAGGGCGGTTCTGGCGTTGATGCACGAATGGGGCGGGCAGGCGCCAGACGCACTCACGGATTTGGAAGCGATCGGCCCGCTTTCTCTATCTCCAACGCCTGTCCTTCGGCCCTTCAGCGGCAAGGTCGCTGAACGAACCTTCGGAGGGCATGGTGTCGCCAAAGCTGTGCGGGAATTCAGCATCAGCGGGCCGCCGTGAGAGAGCGGAAATCGAGCGCTTCAGGCACTGACGTTTGATGTTCTGCGCGCTGACACTCGCATTTCGCGCCACGCGACGGGTAGAACGAACCATGAAAACGGTGTGGGTAATCTTGTGGGCGTTTAGCGCCCCACAGGCGCCCATAGGGCCGATTTTATTCGCCTCTGGCATGCCCGCAACAGCTCGCCAAATCCCATATAAATATTTGATTTAATTAGGGTTTTTTGGTCGGAGCGGCGGGATTTGAACCCACGACCCCTAGTCCCCCAGACTAGTGCGCTAACCGGACTGCGCTACGCTCCGACGCCTCGACGGCGTTGATGACGTAGGATTTTTCGGGGCGGAGCGCAAGCCCGAATTCGTATGTCCACAGAACATAACGGACACGTCGAGCAAGTCTCTCGGCATCAGAGCGCGGAAAAGCGGCGGTGTCTTCCGTGAGCCAACCTCACGCGGGCGGAATCATTCGTCGTTTGACCCGGCGCGCCCGGTGCCGGACCTTCTGGTGACCAAGGGCGGAGGCACAATCGCCGCAACCGAGAGGGGGAAATCCAACATGGCCGACGGTTCAGGCGTCATCGACCCGAGCAGGCGCCGCATGATGCAGGGCGGCGCCATGCTGGCCGCGGGTACCGCATTGCTGGCGCGCGGCCCGTTCCGCGCGGGCCGGCGGACGCCATCCCTCGCAGATCGAGCTGAAGCCACTGCCGGTGGCCAAAGAAGGCCTGGCGGATCTCGGCGATGTCGAGTTCGCCTATCGCGATACCAGAGGGATTGACAGGCGGTCGTGATGCTACCTCCGGACACCGGAAGAAGCCATGCCATTTGAGACTACCAGCAACCGGTTTCGCCAAGGCAGGATTTCTCGTCATCAGCTGTTCCGGGCGAGGTTATCTCGGTTCCGAGGCCGCCCCAAGGAGCACCCGGGGAACGGCGGCCGGCGCATCTCCATCGATCGTATGGAGCGGGTCGGGAGCGGCGGATGACGAGCGCCTAAGATCGACTTCCGTGAGACACTGAGGCGGTCAGGCCAGGCTCTTGTCCATCGCGGGTCTTGAGAGCGAGGACGGCGGCAACGGCTTCAGCGACGACAAGGCGCCTCTCATCGCATCCCCTTGCAGCAGAATGATACCTGCGAAGAAATTATCGAAGCTCTCGAGCATCTGGGGCGTCACGAGGATGCGATTGTCGGGCATTCTCCGGATGAGACCTGCGCCTTCCGCACTGCGCAGCGTGCCCAGCACGTGAGCACGCGAGACCGAATAGCGCTGGGCGATACCGGCGATCGTCAAATCAGCCTTTGTCGCGCCGCCATAGCCCTCGCTCTTCGCCAGATAGGCCGCGAGGAGTTGCAGCGCGATCATCATGCCGCCGTCGCGCTCGGCAAAGACAGATAGCTGCGGCGCCCATGCGAGCGGCCGTAATCCGGCGCGAAAACGAAGCATGAGTTCGCGCACGAAGGCCGCGATGAACGGCTCGTTCTCGAGTTGCCGCGCGGCGGCTTCGCCCTCCGGCAATACAACCGCAACCGCCGCGAATACCTTCCTCCAGCGTTCGCGATGAAGCGCCAGAAGACGCTCGGTCGGTATGAGAAGTCGCTCGCGGCCGTCGCGTCCCCGCGCTTCCATGAGCAGTCCGAAGAGCCTCATGGTGGCGAGCACCGAACCGGCGCGCCCCGCGCTGCAGACGCCATGGGAGACGCAGGCGGCCTTGAGCTTCCCGGCCGTCAACCCCGGCGCGCCCTTGCTGCCTTCGCCGTGGTAGTGCAGATCAAGCGCCAGCATGGCGAGCAGAAATCGGCCGCGATCGTTCAAAAGACGATTCAGAAGCCAGTGATTGCGATAATGCGATGCGACCGCCTCAGAGAAGCGCAGCACAGCCGCTGAAAAACGCGGATCACTCTTCAGCGCGGCAATACGGGCCGCTGTCGGCTCGATTCCCCGCTGCTGCTCGAGATCACGTCCTTCCGTCATCGGCTCCTCTTAGGTGCCTCTTGGGCTCCTCTTGGCACGCGAGCGAAGCGGAGCCCACGGATAAGACCAATTTTTGCCATTGTTTGTCCACGGCCGCCAATGCAATCGCGAGAAGCCGGCGTTACCACTTCTCATCCGGTGTGGAGAAACAGATGAAACCATGGATTCTCGCCGCCCTCGGCGCGCTGACAGGAATTGTCGGGACCAGTCTTGCGAGCCCGAGCCAGGCCGTTGTCTACTGCAAGACGGTTGGCGTGCCGAAGGGCTGCGTCGCGCGCCCGGTCGGCGTCGGCGCGCCCGGCATCGGCGTGAGGCCCGGTGTTGGCGTTGGAGCGCCGGGTGTCGGTGTGCGCCCGGGCGTTGGCGTCGGGGCGCCGGGCGTGCGCCCGCGCAGCGCCATCAACCGTGGCGGCCCGGTCAACCGGGTCGGCGTGCGTTGAAATACGAGAATATCCGGGAGTTGATCATGTTCCGCCAAATCATCGGCAGCGCTGTCGGATGCGTGCTCGTCCTAGGCTCGTCTCTTGCGATGACATCCGCCCTTGCGGATAAGGCCAGCGCCACGGCCTGCGCGGCCAAGCTCGGCAAGCCCGGGCAGATCATCTACAACAAGGTCGCGCCGCAGGCCGCCGCAACGGCCGATCTGCGCGGCTTGATCACTGATGAGACCCGCAGCCTCGTGATGTCCGGACAGGTGTCCCGTGGTGATGCCCGTCCGGCGGCTGAAGCCGCGGGCGCGTGCCTGGTTCAACTGCGCTCCTGAGCCGCGACAGGCGAAGGCTTCAGGGACCTGTCTAGATTCTGGAAGCCTTCGCTCGCTCGATCACGCGCGGGCGAGCAATGGGCGCAGATCCCGCCACCCATAAGCGACCTCGGCGAGGATTGCATCGCCTCGTTGTTCCTCCCGCTCACCAACCAGGCGGCCACCCAGGCTCTCGTAGAAGCCGCGCGCCGGCAGGTTGCTGCTAAGGACCCACAGGCTCAAGCCTTCATGTCCTTGACTACGCAGGGCGCCGGCGACCGATGCCATGAGCGCGCGGCCTATGCCGGCCCGCTGGTGCGCCCGCAGGACATAAATGGCGCCAATCTCGCCCGTGAAGCTGAGTTCACGCAGCGACGATGTCCGCTGCGGATCCCCGGACGCGAAGCCGACAATCTGTCCTCCGCATTCAGCCACGAACGCAGCCGCTGTCTTGTCTTGCTGCGTCCGGCGGAGAATAGCCCGCCACCGTGCCGCACGGTCGCTGATGGACAAGGCGGATAGTACGGCCTCGGGGATCAGCCCCGTGTAGGTCTCATGCCAGGCTTGGACATGAACGGTTGCAATGCCCTCGACATCCGGGATCATAGCAGGCCGGACGACGATTGCTGGCTCGTCATCCCTCCGCGCGCCGGAAGCCGTGGTGCTACCCATAGGCGTTGGCCCGAACTGCCCTCAGCTCATTGACCATGAAGTCACGCACGATTGGCACCGCATCGCGCTTCTGGGACAACAGCAGCTGGAACACCATGTTGGAGCCATTGAGAAAGCCGAGCTCGACAGCGACGAGGTAGAACTCCCACATCCGGCAGAAGCGCTCGTCGTAGAGAGACGCCGCCTCGTCCCGGCGCGCCTCGAAGCGCTCGCGCCAATGCTTGATGGTGTAGTAGTAGTGTAGACGCAGCACTTCCATGTCCGCGACCCACATCCCCACCCGCTCGGTCGCCGCGAATACCTCCGACAGGGCCGGAACATAACCGCCGGGGAAGATGTATTTGCGGATGAACGGCCCTGTGGTGCCAGGCGGCGTCATGCGTCCGATACAATGGACGAAGGCGTAGCCATCCTCTCCCAGGAGCGAGGCGATCTTCGCAAAATAGTCGTCGAAATGGCCGATGCCCACATGTTCCATCATCCCGACCGAAACCACGCGGTCGAAACGCCCCTCCAGTGCCCGATAATCGAGCTCGCGGAATTCGATGCGATCAGCGACGCCCGCGGCCGCCGCGCGCTCACGCGCGATACGCAGCTGTTCGGGCGAGACATTGATAGCCGTGACGTGCGCGCCGCTCTGCGCCAGTTCAATGGCCAGGGAGCCCCAGCCCGAGCCGATTTCCGCGACACGCATGCCGGGCTCGAGCTTGAGTTTGGCGGCGATACGCCTGAGCTTGTTTCTCTGGGCCTCTTCGAGCGTGTCGGTCTCTGGGTCTTCGAAGAAGGCACAGGAATAGTTCAAGCCCTCATCCAGAAAGAGACGATAGAGATCCGTTGAAAGATCGTAGTGATGGCGCGCGTTGGCTGCGGCAACTTTGGCGGGATTGGCCTGCTGGCGACGTTTCAGGCCGCGCCATAATGTCCGCAGCAGCTTCTGCGATTGGTGGGCGCCGAGACCGGCACGGTTGATGGAAAACAGATAGAGGAAATCGTAGATTGTGGAGCCTTCGCCAAACGTGAGCGTGCCATCCATATAGGCTTCACCGGCGTGGAGCTCGGGATTGAAAAAGAGCTTGGTGTGAAGCGCCTTGTCATGGAGCCGTACATGAACGTCCGGCCCGGGTCCCTTGCCACCGAAGACCTGCAGCTTTCCGTTCGCATCGGTCAGATGCATGGTCCCGTTGCGGATGAATTTGGTCAAAAGATTGGACAGCAGCAGCATCTCGTCCCCATTCCCACGCCTCCCGTGCTCGGCGGCAGTCTTGACGCCAAACCAATCACTTGCAAGCGCTCTCGACATCGTTCAATGGAGAAGCTGGCTTTCGGGGGTGCTCGGCGGACTTCTCCCGACAGCGACACACTCTGGAAACCAATTTTGCCTTATTCCATTCTCCGATTTGTGAATATTACAGTTTTCGCGCTGAGCGGCGAAATGCTTCTGGGTAGGGAGGTGGTTTTTCGGTGAGTAAACGCCGCATTGTCGTCACCGGTCTGGGGCTTGTGTCACCGCTCGGCTGCGGCGTGGGGCCTGTCTGGAGCCGGCTTATTGCGAGCCAATCCGGCATCCGGCGCCTCCCTGATTCGATGGTCTATGACGTCACCGCCAAGATCGGCGGGCGGGTGCCGACGACGGCCGACGACCCCGAGGCGGGCCATGATCCTGATCGTGTGGTCGCGCCCAAGGACCAAAAGCGGATGGACCCCTTCATCCTGCTTGCGTTGACCGCGGCCGAGGAGGCCATCATCCAGGCGGGCTGGCGCCCGGCCAGCGCGCATGAGCGGGAACGCACCGCCACCATCATCGCGTCAGGCATCGGCGGCTTCACGACCATGAGCGAAGCCATGATAACGGTGCAGACCAAGGGCCCGCGGCGGTTGTCGCCCTTTACCGTCCCTTCCTTCCTGGTCAATCTGGCCGCCGGGCAGGTCTCGATCCGGCACGGGTTCCGGGGCCCCATCGGCGCGCCGGTGACCGCCTGCGCCGCGAGCGTCCAGGCCATAGGCGACGGCGCGCGGCTCATCGCCAACGGCGAGGCCGACATCGCCATCTGCGGTGGCGCGGAATCCTGTATCGAGCGGGTCAGCCTCGGCAGTTTCGCCGCCGCGCATGCGCTGTCGACCCATTTCAACGATGCGCCCGAACGGGCCTCGCGGCCGTTCGATGTTCAACGGGACGGCTTCGTGATGGGCGAAGGCGCCGGCATGCTGGTCATCGAGGCTTTGGACCATGCGCTGGCCCGTGGCGCCGAGCCCTTGGCCGAACTTTGCGGCTACGGCACGAGCTCGGACGGCTTTCATATGGCGGCTGCCCCCGCCGACGGCGAAGGTGTGCAACGCGCCATGCGGCTTGCGATCGCCGCGGCCGGCATCGATCCGTCCGAGATCGGCTATATCAATGCCCACGCGACGTCGACGCCCATGGGGGACGCGGCGGAACTCACGGCGATCAGCAGGATCTTCGGCCCCAATGCCGATGTTTCGATCTCCTCGACCAAATCGGCGACCGGCCATCTGTTGGGAGCGGCGGGGGCGGTCGAGGCCATCTTCAGCATCCTGGCGCTGCGCAATTCCATCCTGCCGCCGACCCTCAACCTTGAGGACCGCGACCCCCTCGCGGGCGATCTCGACCTGATCGGGCCGCAGGCGCGCGCCAAGCCCATCACTCATGCGCTCTCCAACGGCTTCGGCTTCGGCGGTGTCAACGCGTCTGTCATCTTTGGAAGCATCTGAGCCTCCACGCGGCTTGGCCGACCCGCCGCAATGAAATGACCGCCACGCGGCGGCGACGGTCGAGCATGCGCCCAAGTTTACATCATTGCCCGTTTCTTATCTTATTGGGTTACCTGACCTCGTCGGATGACACTTGGCAATGGATGACGCTGCTCCTCAAAAACCGTTGAAGCGCCGGCCTCGCGGCGAGGCGGTCAAAGGCTTCCTGGCGGCCGACCGCACGCCGATGTGGATGACCATCACCATGCTCCTTATGGGGGCCAGCGGCACCTATTTTCTGGCGCCCCGGATCAATGCGGAATTCGAGGCGCAAAAAATCAAGACCGACTTTGTCATCCGCAACTACAGCGACCTTCGCACGAAGATGGAGGACTTCCAGGGCCTCTTCATGATGTCGGCGCAGAAGGCTTCCGCGGGCGATGACGTCAGGGCCGAAGTCATCAAGCTCTACGAGTTGTCGGGTCGCATCAGCGCGCAGACATTATCGATGCTGCCCATGTTCACGACCGCCGAAGGCCCCAAAGCGACCGCGGAACTGAACCAGGCCTTGAACGGCATGATTTCCTTTCTGGTGGAGAATGCCGAGGAAAAGCCGACAACCGATGCCGCGCTGAAGACCTTCAATACGAACATGGTCGCGGCCCTGACGAAAATGATTCCGCCGCTGCTGGAGCTCTATGTGCGGATCGGCGACGTGGGACGGCTCAGCCCCACCGAAAAAGACATTGATCTCGCGGCGAGGAAATAGGAGGCATGGAGCGATCAACGGACGGCTGCCATAACAGATGCCTTGCAGCATCGGACGCGCCCCGACGTGGCCGCTACAAGCTGTAACGGCCCGCGGCGTCTTCACTCCGAATAACGCTCAACCGTCGGGCACCGCCCCCTTCGAGTTCGCCATAGGGATGGGTGAGTTCCCAGAAACGTCCATCGGATGGATCACGGAACAAGAGAGACCATCCGCATTCGCTGACCGCGATCTTGGACAGGTATTCTTGCGTGAGATAAGAAATCCGTCGCTCGATGGCGCGGTTATCCTTGCCTGCGAACTCCGCGCTGATGAGCCGTTCGTCTGCTCCGATACGATCGGCGGGTTGATCGTCGCCAAGGATATCAGCCGCGCCGAGCGCCCTGAAAAGATTGGAGATATTCTCCCGCGCCCTGTGCGCCAGCCGGTAGAAATCCGGATCGGTGACAACGGCGGCATTTCGCGCAAGGCTTGCCAGCGCATCAGCAAGGCACGATGCGGTATGTAGCGCCTCATGAAAGCAAGGCGAGCCGGGCCTGCCATCTGCTGAGAGTTCGGCTTCGGTTCTGCCATGCTGCCTGGCCAGATACTCCAAATGCCGAAGGCGGGCGAACTCAACTGCAAAGTCCGTATCAACCATCGCTTTCGCCCGTACTTTTCGTTTGATCTCAGCGAGGAGTCTGGAATGATCGCGGTGCTTTCCACAAGGCGGCGCGCCACCCCATATCAGATCACTCCGGCCGCGATGTTCACCCCCATGGCGAGAATGGCGGTGTTGAACAGGAAAGATAGCACGGTGTGGCAGAGGACGATGCGGCGAATACGTCGGGATTCGATCACGATATCCGATGTTTGCGCGGCCGCGCCGAGGTTGGCGGAAAAATACATGAAATCCCAATAGTCCGGCTGGAAATCCTTGCTCTTGCCAGAGGATGGAAAGCGAATGCCGGGATGGCTCTTCTCCCGCGCGTAGTATTCGTGGGCGTAATGAAGCGCGAAGCTGACGTGGACGATCAGCCAGGAGAAGAGGATCGTCACCGTCGCCAGCGCGATATGCAGATTGCGGATCGTCGGGGGGAGATTTCCGACATTGCTGAATTCCACCACGATCGCCACGAGGCTCATCACGCTGGCGAAGATGGTGAACATCAGGATGGCCATGGCCCCGTCATCCTCGACGGCCGCGCGGCGGCGCATCACCGCGACATCCGCAGTAAAGGCCATGCGGACAACCAGACAGAGATAGATGAGCGCGCCGCAATCCCAGGCGATCAGAAGCCGGGAGGAGAGGGGAAGCGTATGCGGCAGGACAGCCGCCAGCCCGACGATGATGGCGAGGAAGATGATGATCCGCGGCCGCGCCCGCAGACTGTTGATAATGGACATCGGACGAACACCCGGCGTTGGACGGCAGGAGGATTTTGGGAGGTGGGCCCCGCTGGAGCCTTCTGTGGTGCCGGCAATCAAGGGCCCCGCGACCACAACGCCTCCACGGTGCACCGGCGTTCCCTAACCGCGCAACCGATACCAGACGACAACCCCTGCGGCCGCGAGCGCGACGACGAGGATCAGTGTGAGAATGAGGGCGGACTGGTCAAGCCATGCGACGGTGGGCACCGCGAGACCCATGACGACGCCATTGGCGCCCATCTGCCAGGAGCCGATATGCACGCCGGCCACGAAGGTGCTGAGCGCCAGGATTAGCAGGATGATAAGGCCTGTTGAGTCGATATTGGCGATCGCCTGCACGCTGGGCAGGAAGACGAGATACATCGCCAGCAGGAACGCGCCCCAATGGAGCACCTGCGTCCAGACCAGCCGCCAACGGCTGCGGGCGTCAGGCGCATCGGGCCAGCCGACGCTGATGCAGACGATCGCTATGACAACGGCCATGAACTGCCAGTAGAGGGGGATCGGGTGGCGGGTCAGGCTGACATAGCCGACGCCGCAGGCCGTCAGGATGAGAATCGCGAGATAGGGGAGTTCGCGCATCCAGAAGCTGGAATGGCGCGAAGACCCGGCGGAGGCATCCCCGGGGGTTCCAAAATTTGCCATGGCTCTCGTACTCCCACATCCAGCGTCACGCAGTGCTTTGCCAAGCAATGCTTCTCTTTTGGGCCGTCGAGCCCGCATCGGTCCTGCCGGGGCGTCGTCCCGGCCTGCGGGCATCTCTGCCCGCACGGCCAAAACCGACTCCCGAGCGCCCTCGCGAGCTCCAACAGCCTCTAGATTATTGGCCGTAGGGTTGCCACAGCAATCATTGGAAATGGCATGGAATTACCTTTCGAGCCCCCTCGAATCTTACGAAGAATTCATGGGTTTGAGAGGGTGCTGTAATTGGGGGTTTGTCATTGTCTGTTGCGAAGAGGGGCGCGATATCCGCGTTCCCGCGCCGGGATCCTGGGGGATTGGGCCTGGTGCGAGCGTGACTGGAAAGACGATGATGATGGACAAGAATTCGCAGAGCCCTGCCACGCCGCGGTCGAGCCTCAACAAGTTGGGCCTCCGCAAGTTGGGCCCGCGCAACGCCAACCTCCGCAACGCGAGCGCGCGCAAGTCGAGCCCGCGCAAGTCGCTGTTGCTGGGCGCGGTTGCGCTGGCGGCCTTGGGCACGGCGGGTGTGCTGCAGGGTCTGGTGGCCCCGCCCTATGGGCCGGCCTATGCGCAGCAGATCGCGCCGGCGCCGGCGGTGACGGTGCCCGGCCAGGCCTCCTTCGCCGATCTCGTCGACCGGGTGAAGCCGGCTGTCGTGTCGGTGCAGGTGAAGGTGGCGATCGACAATGTCCGCGATGACGGCGGCATGCAGCGCTTCGGCGGCCAGGGCGGCGAACAGTTCGGCGGTCCCGGCATGGGTCCTGGCATGGGTCCTGGCATGGGTCCTGGCATGGGTCCTGGCATGGGTCCTGGCATGGGTGGCCCCAACAACCCCTTCGAGCAGTTCTTCCGCCGCTTCGGTGGCGAGGGCGGGCCGCAGGGCGGCCAGCGCCAGCAGCCGCGCCGCTTCGGCGAGGCGCAGGGCTCAGGCTTCTTCATCAGCCAGGACGGCTATGTCGTCACCAACAACCATGTGGTCGAGAAGGGCAGCGAGATCCAGGTGAAGATGGATGACGGGCGCAGCCTCACGGCCAAGGTCATCGGCACCGATCCGAAGACGGATCTGGCGCTCCTGAAGGTCGACGAGGCGGGTCCGTTCCCCTATGTGCCGCTGGCGGGGGTTGCCCCGCGTGTCGGCGACTGGGTGGTGGCGGTCGGCAATCCCTTCGGGCTTGGCGGCACGGTGACGGCGGGCATCGTCTCGGCGCGTGGCCGTGACATCGGGGCCGGTCCCTATGACGACTTCATCCAGGTCGACGCGCCGATCAACAAGGGCAATTCCGGTGGCCCGACCTTCAACCTGTCCGGCCAGGTGGTGGGCGTCAACACGGCGATCGCCTCGCCGTCGGGTGGCAATGTCGGCATCGCCTTCGCCATCCCGTCCGAGACGGTGCAGTCGGTGGTGCAGCAGCTGAAGGACAAGGGCGCGGTGAGCCGCGGCTATATCGGCGTGCAGATCCAGCCGGTGACGGCGGATATCGCGGCGGGCCTCGGGCTGGACAAGGCGGAAGGGGCGATCGTGGCGCGCGTCGAGGACAATGGTCCGGCGGCCAAGGCGGGCCTGAAGACGGGCGATGCGATCGTGGCGCTCGATGGCAAGACGGTCAGTGACGCGCGCGCCCTGTCGCGGGAGATCGCCGGCCATGCGCCGGGCTCCAAGCTCGACCTGACGGTGTGGCGCGACGGCAAGACGCAGAAGATCGCGCTGACGCTGGCGACGATGCCGGGTGAGAAGACGGCGGCGCTGGGCGAGGAGCAGGGCGCCGGCCAGGCCAAGCTCGGGCTGCAACTGGCGCCCGCGGCCAGCGTCGGCGGTGCCGGCCAGGACGGCGTGGTGGTGATGGGCGTCCAGCCCGGCTCGCCCGCCGAGGAGCGGGGCCTGAAGACCGGCGACGTCATCGTCGAGGCCTCGGGCCGCAAGGTCGAGCGGCCGGCCGACATCACCAAGGTGATCGCCGACGTCAAGAAGGAAGGCCGCAAGGCGGTGCTGTTCCGCCTGAAGACCGAGGACGGCTCACGCTTCGTCGCCCTGCCGGTGGCGTAAGGCTTGACGGGGGAGGACGGCGCGCCGCGCAGGCGGCGTGTCGGCCCCCTTCGCCACGCCCGAAATCCCGCCAGCCGCGAAACCCGGCCTGACCGCCGGAGACGGCGCGGCCCGTGACGGTTCGGGTCCCGGCGACAGGCGGCCAGTCCACACCCACACCCTATCCCCGGAGAGCCGGACCCCTGCCGGGGACCGTGACCGCGTACCGGCTCTCCACAACGCGGCAGGCCGGCAGCCATCAGCCAGCCTGCCGCTCTTCTTGTGAATGCGTGAGGCAACCTGCTCCAGCCCAGGAGCCTGTCTCAAGCCAAGGCCCCGCCTCAAGCGGCGGTAATTTCGATCAGCTCCTTCGGCCCGCCGGGTTGATCATCATCGAAAACCGCCACCACAAGACGTCCTGTCCGCCAGGCCATGGTGTCGAGATTGGTTCGCCCGCGATAGTGCCTCGGCCCGTCCTTATGCGGCGTATGGCCATGGATGACATGGAAATCACCATGTCCGTCCTCCACATCCGGTGCGTAGCGCATCCAGATCAAAGCCTGCGGATCCTGCGCGTCCAGCGGCAAGGCCGCGTCCACGCCAGCATGGACATAGATCCTGTAGCGATCGCGATAGAGGGACTTGAGCGCGCCAAGCCACGCCACATGAGCCGAGGGAACCGCACCGTCAGCCTCCCCACCTCCTTTCCGGCTATAGGACTGCAACGTCTCGCGGCCGCCATTGTCGAGCCATCGCTGCGACGGGGCGGTGCCCGTCAAGGCGCCGACCATCATCTCCTCGTGATTGCCTTTGAGGCAGATCCAAGTCCAGCCTTCCGGCGGGCCTGCCATCAAGCGCGCGACGATCTGCCTGCTCTGGGGGCCGCGGTCGACATAATCACCTGTAAAGACCACGGTGCCTCCCGCCGGCGCACGCTCTGCGACGGCGGCCAGAGCCACTTCGAGGAGATCAAAGCGCCCGTGCAGGTCAGCGATGACGAAGGTTCTGCCCATTGTACTCACGTCTGCCACGCTCAATCACATCGCTTCAGCGGACCATCACACGGTCCCCTAACGCATTTTGCCGCCGGAGGGAAACATCCGCCGGCACAATGCTCTCGAGCAGGCCAAGGTGGCTCTCGAGCAGGCCAAGGTGGCGCATCGTGGCAGCGGAAGCCGTCCCTTTGGATAGTCTCATCCCTCGACCTAACTCCTCGGCGGTTGAAATCCCGCCTTCTGGTCTTCGCTCCCGAGGAGCCGGCCGCGTGATAGTCGTGCTGAAAGGGTCACCAAGACCACGTTTTGCTTGTAACCGTGTGGTTTCCGGCGTCCTAATAGGAGCGCCCCGCTGAGGTAGTTGTCAGCGAGAAGCGCAAAACATTGGAGGGCGCTGTGAGATTAAGGCATCTTCTTGCATCAGTTATGTTTGCCGGTGTCACCGCAGGAATTCTAGTTTCGCCAACATTGGCGCAGCAGCCGACCAGCCCCCCAGCTCAACCGCCGTCCCAGCCGGCTACTACCTCTCGTCCCAACATCCTCGTTATCTTTGGTGACGATATCGGGCAAACCAATCTGTCGACCTATAGTTTCGGCCTCATGGGCTATAGGACACCGAACATCGACAGGATCGCCAATGAAGGCCTGAAGTTCACGGACTATTACGCCGAGCAGAGTTGCACCGCGGGGCGCTCGACGTTCCTGACGGGACAATCGACGCTGAGAACCGGCCTCTCCAAGGTCGGCCTTCCAGGGGCCAACGTGGGCCTCCAAGCCACGGACGCGACGATCGCCTCTGCTCTGAAGAGCCTCGGCTATGCAACGGGGCAGTTCGGCAAGAACCATCTCGGCGACCGTGACGAGTTTCTGCCTACCGCGCATGGTTTCGACGAATTCTTTGGCAATCTCTATCACTTGAACGCCGAGGAAGAGCCGGAGAACTTCAACTATCCGCAGGATCCCGCCTTCCGCCAGAAATTCGGCCCGCGTGGTGTCATAAAGTCTTCCGCAGATGGCAGGGTTGAGGATACCGGCCCGCTGACGCGCAAGAGAATGGAAACCGTCGACGACGAAACCTCCGGCGCGGCGATCGATTTCATCGAGCGGCAGGCACAGGCGGACAAGCCCTTTTTTGTCTGGATGAACACGACCCGGATGCATTTCCGCACCCACGTCCGGCCGGAGAACCGCAGTAAACCCGGTCTGACGGCCTTGACCGAATATGCAGACGGCATGATCGAGACCGACAAGGTCATCGGCACTATCCTCAACAAGCTCGACCAGCTCAAGCTTACCGAGAACACGATCGTCATCTATACGACCGACAACGGCCCTCACCAGAATTCATGGCCGGATGCCGGCACCACGCCATTCCGCAGCGAGAAGAACACCAACTGGGAAGGCGCATTCCGCGTGCCCGCCATGATCCGTTGGCCCGGCCATATCCAGCCTGGATCTGTCGCCAATGGCGTCTTTTCCGGCCTCGACTGGTTCCCGACCCTGCTCGCGGCGGCAGGGGATGTCGATATCAAGGAGAGGCTTCTCAAGGGTACAGCGATCAACGGCAAGCAGTACAAGAACCACCTCGATGGTTACAACCAGCTCGACTATCTGACCGGAAAGACAGACAGCAGCGCCCGCAAGGAGTTCTTCTATTTCAATGACGACGGCCAATTGGTGGCGATGCGCTACGAGAACTGGAAGCTCGTCTTCTCCGAGCAGCGCGCCACGGGTACGTTACGGATCTGGGCAGAGCCTTTCACACCGTTGCGCGTTCCCAAAATGTTCGACCTCCGGGCCGATCCCTATGAACGCGCGGACCTGACGTCCAATACCTACTATGATTGGGTTCTTGATCGCGCCTACCTGGTGGTGCCAGCCCAAGCCTATGTTGCGCAGTTTCTCGAAACCTTCAAGGAGTACCCGCCTGCCCAGCGACCTGCGAGCTTTTCGATCGACCAGATCCAAGAACAGCTTGAGCAGCAATTCAAGAATACAGGCGGTGGCCAGTAACGGCTGCGTGATCAATCGCAATGCCGTCCCGAAGGATGAAGTCATCGGGGCAATTGGCCCTGAGCGTCGCGAACAGCGCCGTTGGAGTGAGCGGCAGGGCACCATGCCCGGCGCCTTGGCGGACTGGCGCAGCTGGGCGCCGGCGCGATCGACGAAATCTGAGCTACGGCAGTCTTGGCTGGCGGGAAAGGAACTGAGCGGGAAAAATAACGGCGGGCTTCCGCACTCCCTGACGGTGTCACGTCACTTTGGACCCGCCGTGCTTTTCGTTGTCAGCCAGCCTGCCATCAAGGAGACACGGAAGCGTTTCCGTCACCGCTCCCGGACCAGAAGCCCGCAAGCAACGGCGATGTCTGTCGGTGTGACGTGGGAATAGCAATAGTCCAATGTGTTCGTGTCCACGACAGAGCCTCGGAAGGTTCCATCTTTATCGGCCATGACGAACTGCTTCCCATCGATGGACAAAGCGCCGATCAGTGTTTCCGACACTTTCTCCGAGGATAGGGTGCCCCAAAAGGTTCTGCCGTCCTGTCCTTCGATCCGGAAGACGAATTTAGAATTGTGCCGCTTGAGGTTGTCTTGCCCCGGGAGAGCCGACATCCCGCTCTCATGGTGTCTGCTCGGGCCATCCACGATGTGCGCGCCCTGCGACGGGTTCCATGTTCCCTTTAGATCAAGCACGTTCTGCGCGTTGGCGCCTTCAACGCTCGCAAGCAGGCCCATCACCCCGCCCATGAGATAAACAGCTCTTTTCATGACCAGCTCCCATCCGTCGCGCCGACATTATCCGGAATGCGTGAGAGCTGTATAGAGCGGTGTAAGGTGTTTTATTACCACCGGCGCAGCCGTCTCAGGTTGATGAGAAACGCCTCGAGCGGGGGGACTGATGCGTGATCCGCTCGATGAAGCGAATTCAAATTACCATGTTTCGGATACTTTTGAATTCGCCCCGGCGCGGTGTTGCCGCGAAAGGCAATCTATCCCGGCTGATCGGCAAGCCTGACCGGACCTTGCTCACGCCGATCGTCCCGCCCCAGCCGGGCGCTTTCCAGAGCGGCTGAAAGCGCCCGGTAGGGGGCGGGCATCTTCTAGGCAGAACTGGACATCTTCATCATCACGATGCCCGACACGATCAGCCCCGCCGCTGCGAGACGCATCGCGCTCGCCGATTCGCCCAGGACGAAAACGCCGACGAGAAACGCGCCGACGGCGCCAATTCCCGTCCAGACCGTGTAAGCCGTGCCCAGGGGAAGCGACCGCATCGACACCGACAACAGGGCGAAGCTCGCGATCATGAAGGCTATCGTGACGATGGACGGTACCAAGAGGGTGAAGCCCTCCGATCTTTTCATCGCGTAGGCCCAGACGATTTCAAACAGCCCTGCCAGCAGCAGATACAACCAAGCCATGAGACGCTCCAATCTTCCAATTCCGGGCCGTCCCGGAGATCTCGATAGCGAAGAGGCCGTCCCCCTCGGGTGAAGGCTCGCCTTCGGGGAATATTCAATGACCGGAATGCAGAGCATCCTGGAGATAAATGCAGGTGAACATCGCGAATATATAGGCCTGAACAACGCACATCAGAATCTCGATCACGGTTGTGGCTACCGCCATGAGAAGATGGCTCGTCACGGTGAACGAATAGGGAAACATCCCCACGAGATTGGCGACGAGGATGAACAAGAACAGGCAGAAGACGAATGCGAATAACCACATGCCGTCTTTTCCGGCGTTGGTCCGCTGCGTGTCGGCGATGAGCTCAAATAAGAGCTCGGCTGCGCGTCGGAGATGGCCTGGAACCCGTTGGCTTTTGGAGGTCGCCAAAAGAAAAATGCGGCCAGGAGGAATACCACCAGCAACATATAGGCGGATGACTCGGTGGCGCTCAGGTCCAGCCCACCCATCTCGATCGGGATGATGGGTGTGATCTTGAATTGTTCGATCGGTCCAGCCAAGTGCAGCCCTCCTGAGAGTGGCCGGGCCGTCCCGGATGTTCGAAGGTCCAGGTCGTCCTGGAACGGGACGCTGTCTAACTACTATGGCTCTACCGGTCAACGATATTCGTGTAAGCTGGCACGAGCCTTCTCGCCCACCTCGCTGACACCATGTCCGAAGCCTGCCGCGCCATAGAGCGGCTCTGTGGCGTCACGGTTCCACGGCTCGGGAGTACGGGTGGATGACCGTATAGCGTTACATGCGCGACCTCATCGGTCCGGAAGTTCGGAACAATAACCCGACAGGCGCATTACCGTAGTGCCGAAACTGCCAAGCTTCGGATGGATAGGAGGACGATCGATGGAAAACGAAGCCGCAACTGTGGGCTGGATCGCGGCCATTATCATAGGCGGCCTTGCCGGCTGGCTCGCTGAACAGTTTATGAAAAGCGAAATGGGCCTGATCGGCAACATTATCCTCGGTATAGTCGGCGCGGTTGTCGCCAATTTTCTCCTTGGTCTCGTTGGTGTCGCACTCGGTGGATGGCTCGGATATCTCATAGCCGGCTTCATCGGTGCCTGCATCCTGATCGCGATCGGCCGCGTCGTACGGCGATAGCTATATCTCAGGCGACGCTATGCGGGCGGCGTACGGTGGTTCCGTCAACGCCGCCTCTTAGGTCCCTCGGTTTGTGTCCGGCCCTGTCGGCGCCCGCGAAGTCCTGATCTGCGAAGTTTTCCCCTGATTGATCAAACTATTCCGGCGAACTATCCTCGCGTGGATTCGTGGTCGTCGTGAGACAAGGGGGCCAACATGGCAGGCGGATACGCTAAAGGTATTGAGTCGCGCGACCTCGGTGAGGGAATTCGCTCGAAATGGGTCTGGTTTCTCTGCCTTGGCCTGCTCCTGGTGGCCGGCGGCGCCCTGGCGATCATGCTGCCGGTCATGTCGACCATCGCGGCCAGCCTGGTGCTCGGCCTCGTTCTGGCTTGCGTTGGCATCGTCCAGATCATCCAGTCCTTCCAGGTCAAGGGCTGGGTTGGCTTCATCTGGCATCTGCTGATCGGCGTGATCCAGTTCGTCGGCGGTGTGCTCATCTACCTTAATCCGCTTGCTGGTGCGATTGCGATTACGGCGCTCATCGCCATCGTGTTTCTGGTTCAGGGCCTCTCCCAGATCGTGCTGGCATTCCGGTTGCGGCCTCGGGCCGGTTGGGGATGGTTACTCACCTCGGGCGTCATTGCCTTGTTGGCGAGCGCCGCGTTGCTTTTGAAGTTCCCCTACACGAGCGTCTACACACCGGGCACGATCGCCGGTATCTCCTTGCTGTTCGCCGGCTGCGCCTATCTCGCGATCGCTTTCACAGCGCGGCGCATCGGCTGATGCCTTTTGCGGATCGACGGTTCGAAGGCTGAGAGGGTGGCCGCCTGCGGAATGGCCCATTCCCATGGGATTTGATCTTGGCCTGAGAACCATAGCCGAACGTCTCTGAGAATGACATGAGGGACGCTCCACCTTTGGAGCGCCATCGACCTCCCATAACATATGGCTGCTTGGCACCTTCGTCGCCGGGCTTTGTCTGCGCGGACTGTCGCTTGGACGAACGATCGAGTGAAGGTGGGGCGCGCAATCCGCCTTGGCCCTGAACGTGTCGGTTCTTGAAGCCATCCTTGCGGCGGTGACGTTCGATCGCCGATGAGCACGCGGCGGGGCGTCCTAGGGTGCGCGTGTGAGACAAACACGCAATGCGGGATTTTCACGCGCCAAGCCAGCTTCCGAGGTTGGGCGCACAGTTTTTATTTATATATATCAATAATTTGAATGATTTTCGTGATGCTGGTACGCTTCTTGCCATCTCTCATGCCATAAGTCCGCCAAGAGCATAACACGGCATGGAGGGGTACATGTTTCATAGGTTTTCCGCCGCCGCGGCCATCGCGGTCATGGTCACGCTGCCGTTCGCATCAGGGCATGCGAGCGAGCTGCGCGTGGGGTTCACGCTGGATGCATTGACGCTGGATCCGGCCAATCATCGCAACCGGCAGACCGAGACCATTCTCCGCAACATCTATGACGGCCTGCTGACGCGCGATGCCAAGATGAAGGTCGTGCCGGAGCTGGCTGAATCCTGGACGCAGGTCGATCCGCTCACCTACGACTTTCGCATCCGCCAGGGCGTCAAGTTCCATGACGGTTCGGCCATGACGGCGGACGATATCGTCTTCACCTTCGAGCGCCTGACGAAGGATGGCGCGATGGGCGGGCAGACAAGCCCGCGCAAGGACCTGGTGGGGCCCGTCGAGGCTATCACCAAGGTCGACGACAACACCGTGCGCTTCAAGCTGAAGGAGCCCTGGCCAATCCTGCCCGCCATGCTGCCGGTGCAGGAGGTCGTGAGCAAGGCCTTCACCGAGAAGGTGGGTTCGCAGGGGCTCGCTACCCAGACCAACGGCAACGGCCCGTTTAAGCTGGTGGAATGGCGCAAGGGTGACGCGATCATTCTTGAGCGCTTCAACGATTACTACGGTGGGTCGCCCGATATCGCGCCCGTCGGCAAGGCCTGCGTCGATCGCGTCATCTTCCGCATCATTCCGGAGAACGCGTCGCGCGTGGCGGCCTTGCTCGCTGGCGAGGCGGATATCATCGCCGAGCTGCCGCCTTATGACATGAAGAAGGTGGAGGCCAACACCAATACCAAGGTGATGAAGGTCAACGGCACCCGTTCCTTCTTCGTCGCGCTGAACAATGCCAAGAAGCCCTTCGACGATCCCCGTGTCCGCCGTGCCGCCAATATGGCCGTCAACAAGGCGCTGATCATCGACAAGATCCTGCTGGGGACCGCTGTTCCCCTCAATGGCGTGCTGAGCCCGGATGCCTTCGGCTTCAACCCGGACTTGCCGGAATATGGGTTCGACGTGGAAGCCGCCAAGGCGCTTCTTGCCGAGGCCGGCTATCCCAACGGGCTCGATGTCACCCTCGATACCGAAGGGGCCTTCAAGGACATGGCTGAGGCTGTGGCCGCGATGCTGACGAAGATCGGCATGCGTACCAAGGTGGCGGTGGGCGAGGGCTCGACCATCCGCGCGAAATGGGCGCCGGCCGGCGAGAAGAAGGGCGATATGTATTTCAATTCCTGGGGCAATGGCTCGCTGGATCCGGCGGACATCTTCGTTCCGACATTGCGGACAGGCGATCGCGGCAACACGGCCTTCTATTCGAACAAGGAGGTCGATGCCCTGCTCGATGCGGCCAATGTGGAACTCGACCAGCCCAAGCGCGCTGATCTTTACAAGAAGGCGCAGGTTCTCGTGAATAAGGACGCGCCCTGGATTTTCCTTTGGCTGCCGCAGGATATCTACGGTGTGTCCAAGCGCGTCACGGGTTGGGAGCCGAGCGCCGACAGCCGTATCAACCTGCACGATGCCTGCGTGAAATGATCGGCGTTCGCGAGGTGGGTTGATGGAGAGCGTGCGATGAAGCCACTGGCGCTCCTGGGGCGCACGCTCCAGCTCGTTCCGGTTCTTCTCGGGGTCAGCGTGATCGTCTTCGTGATGATGATGCTGACGCCGGGAGATCCGGTGGAGATCATGCTGGCAGACCAGCAGGCAACGCCGCAGCAGGTCGAGACCATGCGTCATGACATGGGGCTCGACCGGCCGGCGCTGGAAAGGTTCGGCGTCTTTCTCGGCAATGCGCTCACCGGCAATTTCGGCTTGAGCTTCTTCCATCGCCGTCCGGTGTTCGACGTGATCGCCGAACGTCTGCCGGCGACGATCGAGCTGACGTTGGCTGCTCTTCTTCTCTCATTGCTGATCGCCATTCCTCTCGGCGTGGTGGCGGCGCTCAAGAAGAATAGCCTGATCGATAGGCTGGCGGCGGTCGGCTCGCTCTTCGGAATTTCGCTGCCCGGCTTCTGGTTCGGGATCATTCTCATCATTCTCTTCGCGGTCCATCTCAAGATCCTGCCGGTGGCCGGTCGCATGGATTTTGCCTGCGAAGTGCCGCCGATCACCTATCTCCTGACGATCGACAGCTTGCTGCGTGGGAGGCCTGACTGCTTCTCCAACGCGCTGTCGCATCTCGTGCTGCCGGCGTTCACGCTTGCGCTGCCGATGGCCGCTGTGCTGACACGCGTGCAACGCACAGCGATGATCGAGGTTCTGCGGTCGGACTACATCACCTTCGCCGAAGCCAAGGGTCTGTCACGAAGGCGCATCCTCTGGCGGCACGCGCTGAAGAACGCGCTTGTGCCGACGGTCACGGTGGCGGCCATCGAGACGGGCTCGCTCCTCGGCGGCAACATGGTGGTGGAGACGGTTTTCGGTTGGCCGGGGCTGGGACGGCTCGTCGTCGAGAGCATCTTCGTCCGCAACTATCCGCTGGTGCAGGCCGCCGTCCTGTTCTACGCCGTGACTTATGTTCTTCTGAATTTCGTCGCGGATATTCTTTATACGGTCCTCAATCCGCGAGTGAAATTATGACCGCGGTACCAGACGACGGGACGATCGCCCGGGAACGCATCGAAAGTCCGATGGGGCAGAGCCTCAGGCGCTTCTGGGCGGACCGGTTCTCTTCCGGGGCGATGGTGATCGTCCTTCTCTTCGTGCTTCTCGCCATTTTTGCACCTTTCATCGCGCCTCATGATCCCTATGAGACGGATCTGTTCCGGCGCCTGCAGCCGCCAGCCTGGATGGAGGGCGGCGAATGGAGCTTCATCCTCGGGTGTGACGGGCTCGGGCGCGATATTCTGTCCCGCATCATCTACGGCGCGCGCGTCTCGATCACCATCGGCCTCGCGGTTGTCATGATCGCGACGATGATCGGCATCGTCCTCGGCCTCGCCGCCGGCTATCTCCGCGGCTGGGCTGATATCGTCATCTCCCGGATCATCGATATCCTTCTCGGCTTTCCCTATCTTATCTTCGCGATTGCCCTGATGGCGATGATGGGACCGGGCCTCCAGAACATCATCCTGGCGCTCGTCCTGAAGGAATGGGTGGTTCCCGCCCGCGTTGTCCGTGGCGAGGTTCTGGCCGCGCGTGAGATGGAATATGTCGAGGCCGCGCGGGCGGTGGGGGCGCCGCGCCCCTACATCATGTTCCGCGAGATCCTGCCCAACATCCTCTCGCCGGTGATCGTGGTGTCAACCATCCGCATGGCGCATGTCATCATTCTCGAGGCGAGCCTGTCCTTCCTCGGTATCGGCGTGCAGCCGCCCACCGCCTCATGGGGCTCGATGGTGGCCGACGGCCGCGCCTTCGTCCTCGACGCCTGGTGGGTCAGTACCTTCCCGGGGCTCGCCATTCTCGCCCTCGTTCTTTCCATCAATGTTGCCAGCCAAGGCCTTCGCGATGCTTTTGACCCGAAGTTCAGCGACTGAAAGTCCGGCGCCGCTGCTCTCGATCCGTGGCCTGAAGACCTGCTTCCCGACACGCGCCGGGCTCGTCACGGCCGTCGACGGCGTCGATCTCGACGTCCAGCCGGGCGAATGCCTCGGGATCGTCGGCGAGAGCGGTTCCGGCAAGAGCGTGACCTTCGCCAGCGTGATCGGCCTCGTTCGCCCGCCTGGGCGGATCGCCGAAGGCTCGATCCATTTCGACGGCGCGGATCTCAGGACGCTCGATCCGAGCGGATGGAGGCGGCTGCGCGGGCGCGACATCGCGATGACGATGCAGGACGCGCTGACAGCGCTGAACCCGGCATTGACGGTTGCCGAGCAGATCTGCGAGGTGCTCATCGCCCATGCTGCGGATCTCCCGCGCCGCAATCGCCGGCGGTCCGCGCGCGAGCGGGCCATCGAGATGCTGCGGCTGGTCGGCATTCCGGCTGCGGAAAGCCGGATGGACGACTATCCGCACCAGTTCTCCGGGGGTATGCGCCAGCGCATCATGATCGCCATCGCGCTCGCTTGCCGTCCGAAACTGCTGATCGCGGACGAGCCGACCACCGCTCTTGACGTCACCATCCAGGCGCAGGTGCTGGACCTGATCAGCGACCTTCGCCGCGAACTCGGCATGAGCGTCGTCCTGATCACGCATGATCTTGGTGTGGTGGCCGAGCATACCGATCGGGTCGCGGTGATGTATGCGGGGCAGATCGTGGAGACCGGCCCGACGCGAGATCTGATCGAGCATCCCCGGCATCCCTATACCCGTGGCCTGATCGGCCTTATTCCGCGCCTGTCGGATCTCGATGCGCCCATCAAGCCGATCGAGGGGCGGGTTCCGGAACTGATCGGTCTCGGCGGCACCTGCCGCTTCCATGATCGCTGTGAGTTTCACCGGCCGGAGTGCCGGCATGACATCCCGATGCTGCCCGTGGGTGTCGCGCATGAGGCGCGCTGCATCCGTGCCGGGGAGGATCTGCCATGACACATCAGGGACAGCAGCCGTTGCTTGACGTTCGCAACGTGGAGAAGGTCTACCATCTCAACGACGGCATTCTCCAGCGGATCATGCGCGAGCCGCCGCGCGTGCTGCGCGCTGTCGACCATGTCAGCTTCTCCGTCCAGGCGGGCGAAACGCTCGGGCTCATCGGCGAATCCGGATGCGGCAAGTCCACGCTCGCCCGCACGGTTCTTCGCCTGCATGAACCGACATCCGGCAGCATCGTCTTCGACGGAACGGACATAACCCGGATTTCGCTGGGAGAGATGACCGCGCTGCGGCGACGCATGCAGATCATCTTCCAGGATCCCTACGCCTCCCTGAACCCGCGTAAATCGGTGGAGCAGATCGTCGGCCTGCCGCTGGCGCTGCATGGCGTGGCGAAACGCGGCGAGCTCCGCGATCGCGTCGTCGCCATGATGGAAAATGTCGGCCTCAAGAGCGCGCATCTCGGTCGCTATCCGCACCAGTTCTCGGGCGGGCAGCGGCAGCGCATCGGCATCGCCCGCGCGCTCATCCTCAATCCGAGCTTCGTGGTCTGCGACGAGCCGGTCTCGGCGCTCGACGTATCCGTGCAGGCGCAGATCATCGCGCTGCTCGGGACACTGAAGCGCGAGCTCGGCCTGACCTACCTGTTTATCTCCCACGATATCGGGGTGATTGGTCATGTCAGCGATCGCGTCGCGGTCATGTATCTCGGCGATATCGTCGAGATCGGGCCGACGCGAGCACTGCTCCGCGCCCCACAGCACCCCTACACGAAAGCACTGCTATCCGCCGTGCCGCAGATCGACGCCGGCAGTCGGCGGGAGCGGGTGAAGCTGACCGGCGATCTGCCGTCACCCCTGTCGCCACCGTCCGGCTGCAAGTTCCACACGCGTTGTCCCTTCGCTATGGAAATTTGCCGCCGCGAGGTGCCCGTTCTGCGCGAGCATGGCCGTGATGCCCTCGCGGCCTGCCACCTTCTGGAGATGCAGCATGCTGCTTGAGACAGGAACGCCGATGCTCCTTTCTGGGGATGCCTATGCGCGGGGACGGGCGCAGGCCGCCTGCGGTCCCACCCTCGCGGAGGCGGTGCGTGAGGCCATCGCCCTGCGCCTGGCGCAAGCCGCTCCCTTGCTGGCGCGTGGCGATGTCAGGGAATACCTCGATCGTCAGGAGGCCGATCTGGAAGGTGTCGATCCAGATGCCGCCGCTGAGACGCGCGGGATAGCCGACGGCTTCGACATCAACTACGCCGCGCTTCTCACGTACCTCCATCTCGGGCTGATTCGGGACTTCGCGCAGGATGGCTGTTCGGCATGGGCATGGGGGACGCCGGGCCATGACGACACGGTTCTCGTCAAGAACCGCGATTATCGGGGTGAGCATGTGGCGCTCCAGCGTGTCTTCCTGCATCGGGATCCCGCCCGGCCGGGGGAAGCCGTGTTGTGTGTCGGCAGCTTGGGGAGCCCCGGCGCGTTTTCCAGCGGCATGAACGCGAAGGGGCTCGCGATCGTCGACACCCATGTATCGACCCGCGACCATGGCCCGGGCCTGCTGCGCTACTTCCTGATGACGCGGTTGTTGTGGACCTGCGGCGATGTCGAGGCGGCGCTTGCCGTCATCGCTTCGCTGCCGCATGCCGGTGGTGGGTGCATCGTGCTCGCCGATGCGAAGGGTGAAAGCGCGGCCGTCGAACTGGGGCACAGCGCGCGGGCCGTGGAGCGGGGCGCGCCCTTCGTCGTGAAGACCAACCATTTCGTCGATCCCGCCTGCGCGCCCTTCTGGTTCCCTGTCGGCGCCGATCCCATGGCGACAAGCACCCGGGGGCGCTATGCGCGCCTCATGACATGGCTTGGCGCGCGCATGGAGCCGCCGCAACTGGCTGACATCGCGACGCTGATGGGCGGCCACGGGGAGCATGGCGAAGAGGCGCTGTGCCGGCACGGCCAGGACGGGGATTCCAGCACGATTTCCTGTTCGGTATTTGCACCTTCGAAACGTCGTCTCTACTTTTCAGCGCAACACCCTTGCGCCGGCGCGTGGAGCGTTTACGACTGCCGGCCCTGACGAGAGCGGGGTAATCTTGGCTTACGAAGCGGGGCTAATCGGCGAACATTCCTCCATCGTCGAAGTGAGGCGGCTCATCGACCGGGTGGCCCGCAGCGCGGCGCGCGCCGTGCTGATCTACGGTGAGACCGGCACCGGCAAGGGGCTTATAGCCCGTCTCGTCCACCAGCAGTCGGCGCGGGCGCCGCAGCCCTTCGTCGACGTCAATTGCGCGGCCATTCCAGACCAGCTTCTCGAGTCCGAACTGTTCGGCCACGAGAAGGGCGCCTTCACAGGCGCGGCCACGCGCAAGTCCGGCCTGATCGAAACGGCTAATGGCGGCTCGATTTTCCTGGACGAGATCCGCGACATGAATCTCGTCATGCAGGCCAAGCTCCTGACAGTCCTCGACACGCAGCGGATGCGCCGCGTTGGCGCGACGGCTGCGGTCGACGTCGATGTGCGCTTCATCGCCGCCACCAATCGCATCCTCCTGTCGGAGGTCAAGGCCGGGCGTTTTCGTGAGGATCTGTATTATCGGCTGCAGGTGGTGGCGATCAACTCGCCGCCACTCCGGGAGCGTGGCGACGACATCTTTGTCCTGACGGAGAACTTCCTGCGCCGGCTAAGCAGTCGCTACGGCCGCGTGGTCCGGGGGCTCTCGCCGGAGGTTCGCGACATATTCCGCCGTTACAGGTGGCCCGGCAATGTCAGGGAACTCGAGAACCTGCTCGAGCGTATTTTCATTCTCGAGGACGACGCCATCATTATCGCGCGGCATCTGCCGGACCGTATTCTGCGCGATGTCCGCGAGGCGGAAAGCACGCTGAAATCCCGGGCGCCACAGCAGGACGGACCGGAGCCGATAGACGTGCCCGACGAGCCACTCGACTATCACGAGGCCACGTCTCAATTCCAGGCCCGCATCATTCGCCAGGCCCTCGTCGCCACCCAGGGCAATCTCACCGACACAGCGGCGCGGCTCGGGCTGTCACGTCATGCCTTGCGCCACCAGATGCTGAAGCTTGGGATGACGTAGGCGCGCGCGTTTCACGCGTCGGCGCGCGAACCGCGCGGCAGGGCTGCCCGTTCCGCCTGCGCTCACGGATAGTGGATTTAAAAAGTCATTTTATATCAATATGATGCCTGAAATATCGGGCGTGGCACAAAACCTGCTGAACCGGGGATGCGCATCCTGTGATGCGCTTATGGGAGGTCCCTGGTTATGTCGCTTGTCCGGATTATCTGCCCCAATGGTCATTTGGGCTTCGCGCCTCTGAAGATCGACAGTTTCCTGCGAGGGGTCGATGCGAACCCGGATTTCATCGCGGCGGATTCGGGAAGCGACGACATCGGGCCCGTGCCGCTCGGCAGTGATACCTCAACCTCGCCGGAGGTCTGGCAGCGTCAGGATCTCGAAGCCATGCTTCTCGCGGCGCGGCGGATCGGAGTGCCCATGATCATCGGCTCCTCGGGGGATACCGGCACCAACAGCCGTGTCGACCGTTATGTCGCGATGATCAAGGAGCTCGCCGCCAAACACAGTCTCGCGCCCTTCAAGCTCGGCTACTTCTATTCGGAAGTCAGCAAGGAGCGGGTGCGTCAGGCCATCGGCTCCTCAGAGCCCGTGCTCGGGCTCGACGGACGCGAGTCCCTCTCCGAGAAGGAACTCGATGCCACCGACAGGATCGTGGCGATGGCGGGCGTGCACCCCTTCCGGCAACTGCTGGAGGAGGACTGTGATGTGATCATCGGCGGCCGTTCCAGCGATTGCGCGATCTTCGCCGCCGCGGCGCTCCATCGCGGCGCCGCCGAGGCGGACGCCTATTACCTCGGCAAGGTCCTGGAATGCGCTTCGTTCTGCGCTGAGCCCTACGGGGCCAAGGAGACGGTTCTGGGCGCCATCGACGATGGCGGTGTGACGGTCACGGCGATGCATCCGGACCAGCGCTGCACCATCGCCTCGGTCGCGGGCCACGCCATGTATGAGCGCTCCAACCCCTATGACGAGTTCGTCGCGGGAGGGCGCCTCGACATGCGCGACTGCCACTACACGCAGATCGATCCCCGCACCACGCGCGTCACCGGCCAGCGCTTCGAGCCCGCCAAACGCGTACGCGTCAAGCTGGAAGGCTCAGGCAAGGTCGGAGAGCGCTTCGTGGGCCTCGCCTCGGTGAGAGACCCCTATACCATTGCCAATATCGATGCGGTGATCGCCTGGGCGAAGGCGCAGGTCGTCGAGCGCTTCGGCGCCGACGGTTACGAATTGCACTTCAACATATTCGGCAAGAATGGCGTGATGGGCGACATGGAACCCGTCAAGACGCCCGCCCATGAGCTCTGCATCGTCGTGCAGGGCGTGGCCCCCACGGTCGAGATGGCGGAGGAGCTCTGCATGACGGGCACGCGCCAGCTGTTCTATGCCCGCCTGCCGGAGGTCAAGGGCACGGCCGGCGGTGTCGCCTTCGTTCTCGATGAAGTGCTGAAGGCGTCGCCGGCCTATCGCTGGACGGTGAACCACACATTGGCGGTCGATGACCCGCTTGAGCTCTTTCCAACGCACACCCTGACCGTCGGCGCATAAGGCAAAACATCATGACGAAGCTTTCCGAACTCGCCAAGACTATCCGCAGCAAGAACGCCGGCGTCGACAAAATTACCTTCGACATCATCTTCACCGACCGTGCGATCTACAAGAAGGTGCTCGCCAGCCAAGCTGTCACGGCCGCGAAAATTTCCAGCCTCTATGGAATAGCTCAGGAGCGGATTGCAGATTTCGTGGAATATGATCCTGGTTGCGCGATCAAGTTCACCATCTATCGCAACGCCCCCAGCGGCAGCGCGGGCGACAGCGACATCTTCGGCGCGCAGCAATATGCGCCGCTTCTGGATATCGACGTGCCCGTTTGACGGTGCCACCTGCCTGAGCTGGCTCGCGTCACGCGGGAATCAGCGGTGGGGCTGTCTCTATCCTGAGGCCCGAGCCCAGGGCGGGAAGAGCGCTTTACTTCAACGCCGAGAAGGCATTCGCCATGGCGATGAAGCCCTCGACGGGCACTTCCTCGGCGCGCGCCGTCGGCGCGATGCCCGCCGGCTCCAGCAGCGCGAGCGGATCGACATTGAGGCTCTTCAGGCTCTGGCGCAGCATCTTGCGCCGCTGGCCGAAGGCAGCCTGGGCGACGGTCTCAAGGGCGCGGGTCCCACAGGGCAGGGGATTGGCGCGCGGCACGAGCCGGACGATCGACGATGTCACCTTCGGCGGAGGCACAAAGGCCGAGCCCGGCACGTCGAACAGGATCGAGGCTTCGGTCCTCCAGCCGGCGAGGACAGACAGGCGCCCATAGTCCTTCGGCTTGTCAGGACCGGCGACGATCCGCTCGGCCACCTCGCGCTGGAACATCAGGGTGAGTGAATCCCACCATGACGGCCAAGGCGATGCCGTGAGCCAACCAACCAGCAGCGGCGTTGCCACGTTGTAGGGGAGATTGGCGACGATTCGGGCCGGGCCGCCGCCGAGATGAGGCGTGACATCGGCTTCCAGCGCATCTCCCTCGATGACGGTCAGCCGGCCGGGATAATGGGCGGCGATCTCCGCCAGTGCCGCGAGGCACCGGTGATCCCGCTCGATTGCCACCACATGCGCCGCGCCATGGGCGAGGAGCGCGCGCGTGAGGCCGCCCGGGCCGGGGCCGACCTCGACCACGGTCACCCCCTCCAGCGGCCCTGCCGCGCGCGCGATGCGGCCGGTGAGATTGAGGTCGAACAGGAAGTTCTGGCCGAGGGACTTCATGGCCATCAGGCCATGAGCACGTACCACCTCGCGCAGCGGAGGCAGGCCGTCAAACGCCAGCGGCTTGTCCGGGGCAGGGGTGGTGGTTCGAGGAGTGTGAAGGCGAGGAGTCATGGCATCTAGCCCGCTCTGGTAGCAGCGAGGCGCGCGGCGAGCCGCAGCGCGGCGCAGAGGCTGTCCGGACGGGCGATGCCGCGCGCGGCGATGTCGAAGGCGGTGCCGTGGTCCGGCGATGTGCGCACGATCGGCAGCCCGAGCGTGACATTGACGGCATCATCGAAGGCGATGGTCTTGATCGGGATCAGCGCCTGGTCGTGATACATGCAGAGGACTGCATCGTAGCTGGCTCGCGCTGCCGCATGAAACAGGGTATCCGCAGGCAGGGGGCCGCGCGCGTCGATGCCCTCGTCGCGCAAGGCCGTGATCGCGGGCGCGATGGTCTCGATATCCTCCCGGCCCATCGCTCCACCCTCACCAGCGTGGGGATTAAGCCCGGCAAAGGCGAGCCGTGGGGCCACGATGCCGAAGCGCGACGTGAGATCGCGCGCGACGATCCGTGCCGTCTCGACGATAAGGGCGGTCGTCAAGAGGCGGGGAACCTCTGCCAGAGCGATGTGGATGGTCACGGGCACGACGGCGAGCGCCGGCGACCACAGCATCATCACCGGCAAGGGTTCGGCGCTGCCGGCGGAAGAATGTTGCGCGGCGAGCGCGGCAAGATATTCCGTATGCCCAGGATGGCGAAAGCCGGCCTCATACAGGACATGCTTGGCGATTGGGTTGGTGACCACCGCGGCGGCGCGGCCAGTGAAGGTAAGCGCGACGGCCTCGTCGATCGATGCGATGGTGGAGGCTGCGGTCGATGCTGAAGGCCTGCCCGGCTCGACGGCCACTGAGTGGCCAGTGTCGACGATAGGAAGGGCGCTGGCAAAGGCCGCGCCGGCCATCTCGGGCGTCACGGTCGCCATCGGCAGGTCGAGCCCGAGACGCGCCGCGCGCGCTGCGATGAAGGCAGGGTCCGACAACAGGAAGAAGGGAGGAAGCGCCTCGCTGTCGCGCTGCAGCCAGGCCTTGATCGCAATTTCCGGCCCAATTCCGGCCGGATCCCCCTGAGTAACCGCCAGGGGGAGTGAGCCGAGGCCGGACGTCGCGGGCGGCGTGGACGCCGGCCGGGCTTTCGTCACGCTCAATTGGCGATACCGTCAGTCGCGCTGGAACTCGAGATGTTCTGGCTGAAGTTGACCGCGCCGAGCGTCCTGAGCTCAAGCGTGACCATTACGGCCTTGTCCGGCCGACGCGTACCGGTCGAGTCGTTCTTATAGGACGAGATATAGGTCACGCCCAGCGTCAGACATTCGTCCTGATAGCGCGCTCCGACCGACATGTTGGCGACGGACCAGCGATTGGACGAGCCCGTGGTGACACCGACGGCGGAATAGTTTGCCCGCTCTGTGATGTAGCGATCAAGGTCGAACAGAACCGAGCCGTTGACGGACCAGTTGGTCGACAGCTGGAGCGTCGCGCCTGTCAAGAGACCTTCACGGCGATAGGGATAGCCGATCTGCGGCTGCGCGGCATAGCGTGCATACATCGCATTGGCGGTCACCGGACCAACCTTGGCGTTAGCCTGAAGTTCCAGACGCTCAAGCGCGAAGGTATCCTCGTCAAAACGGCCGCGCCCGGTGAAGGAGAAGTTCTCGTTCGGCGCCATATGCACCCGGGCGATATAGTCCGAGTTGCTGGTCTCCAGGCCGGAATCGAGACCCGTATGGGCGATATCGTTTCCGGCATAGGAGTTTTTGCCGGCGATCTGGTAGGACTGGCCGATCAGGATGTCGCCGTATCCGCCGCTCTCGGTTGTGACCGAGTATTTTGCTCCGACATTGGCGCGAACGCCGCCTTCGACCCGGTCATAGCCCGAGAATTTGTTCCACTCGAAGATATTGGTGTCGTCGAACACGAGGCTCTGGGAGTCCTCGTTCGGTAGCTTGCCGATGCGTGTCTCCGAGGGACGCGCGATGATCTGCGCGATCGGCTCCACGATATGCGTGCCCCAACCCTGTGTCGTCGCGACGAAGGGATAGCGATACTCCAGCCCGACCGTCGGCATGACGCGCGCGGACAGATTGTCGTTCGGGTTCAGGAAGTTGCTGATTTCGGCGTTCTGGTAGTTGGTGGTCTTCAGGTTCATCGCGAAACCATCGACCCGGATGCCCGCGAAGGGCTTCCAGGTCTGGCCAAGCGGATCCACGAATTCACGCTGCCAGGTCGCGCTGGTGGAAATGCGCGAATAGCTGCCGCCGATGCCGCGCACGAGGCACTGGGCGGAGTTGAAGACCGTGCAGGTCTCATAGGTCGAGCCTACGGGGTAGTAGCCGTTCACGATACCAGGCACGGCCTGATACTGAGCGGCGGACCGGCTCAGATGGGTGATATTGGCGTCGAGCTCGATCTCGCCACCGATCGCCCACGGCGCCTGGATGCGCTTGTTGTAGTCCAGCGTCGGATAGACGACCGGCTGTTGCTTCTGCCAGTCGTCGTAGGACAGCGTGCGGAAATAGTAGCCGCGCATGTCAAAGAACCCGGTCTCGCTGCGACCGGTGAGATAGACGGTCGACGTCGATTCCTTGAAGAAGGTCGACGTGAGGCTCTCGCTGCGCACCTTGTAGTTCTCGAGGAACCACTTGTCGGACAGAAGCGCGACGTCCCAGCCCCAGGCCCACTGCTGGTTGATGTTGAATCGGCCGGTGGACTCGATCGAGCCGCGGAAATCCTTGTTGGCGGCGCCATAAGGGGGCTGGCTGAAGGCCGCCTTGTCCTGCTGAAAAATGCCGGCCGCACGGATGTTGTAGGAGCCTGTCTCGAACCGCTGGCGCCATTCCGCCTGCCCCAGAAAACCTTGCCGTGACAAG
Organism: Chelatococcus sp. HY11; assembly: GCF_018398335.1. Lineage (NCBI taxonomy): Bacteria > Pseudomonadati > Pseudomonadota > Alphaproteobacteria > Hyphomicrobiales > Chelatococcaceae > Chelatococcus > Chelatococcus sp. HY11. Next base: position 1,266,236 of record NZ_JAHBRX010000001.1, on the reverse strand, counting down.
ATGGTCGGCGTCAGGGTCAGGTCATAATCGGGCGCGATGGCCCAGAAGAATGGCGTCGAGGCGCCATAACCGAGGGCTGACGAATAGACATAGCGCGGCGATAGAAAACCCGTCTTACGCCTGACCGTCGGGTCCGGCGTGGAAAAATAGGGGATGTAGGCCAGCGGAATGCCGTAAAATTCGATGGTCGCGTCTTCATAGTAGATCATCCGCTCACTGTTGTTGTGGATGATCTTCGCGGCCTTCACCTGCCACAGCGGCGGGCGGGACGGGTCCTTCTTGCAGGCCTCGCAGGCCGTATAGGTGCCGCGCTGGAAGACAGTCGTCTCGCCAGCCGTGCGTTCGGCGCGTGGCGCCGAGAAGCGGGTCTTGTCGGCGGTCTCGACACGCAGGGTGTCGATGAAGCCGTCCTTGAAATCGTCGGTCAGCTCGAACCGGTCGCCGGTCGCGACAGTGCCATCGGTCTCCGTCAGCCGCGCATTCCCCTCCGCGAACACGCGATTGGTATTGCGGTCGTAGATGACGCGATCGGCCTGCAAGGCGCGGCCCTGATAATAGACATTGACGTCACCCACCGCCGCGACGGTGTTCTTGTCATTGTTATAGACAATCTCCCGCGCGTCGACGAGGAGCTTATCGGTCTGATTGGACTGGGCCCTCGCGGCGAGACGTTCGTTGACGGTCTGTGCGCTGGCGGCCGACGGCAACGTCAGCGCGGCGGTAGCCACCGTCGACAACAGAACCCACCCAACTTTGCCGAGAAACAAGCGCGTCCTCCTTGTCCACACGCTCCGATCCGCACGAACCGGCATCACCCGTCCTCTTGATAAAGAAGCGCGAGCGTACCGAGCAGACTCCCGACAACGGCCGCAAACCAAGCCGCTACCATTGGGCTAACGAGCCCGGATGCCCCGAGATCCTCCATGAGCTCCGTAGCGACATAAAGCATGAACCCGGCAATGACGCCACTCAGAACCATGCGTGCCACACCACCAAATCGGAAGAATCTTAATGAAACGGACGCGGCAACCATGACCATGGCGACGAACAGTAAAGGTCTGGCTAGCAGCGAGTCGAGTTGAAGGCGATAGGGCGTGGAATCCAAGCCCGCGCGCTCAGTCCGCTCGATTACGGACGGGAGTCGCCAAAATGGCACGGAACCCGCGGGCAGAAAGGACTCCCGTACCTGCGACGGTTCGAGGTTCGTGGCGATCAGATAGGTTGTATGGTTCTCTGGTTCACTCGTTCCGGATGTGACGCGAGCGTCCTTAAGCTCCCAGTAACCACTATGCAAATCAGCCTCACGAGCCTCCACGCGCTCCGTGAATTGCCCGCTCTGATCGAACAGGAAAAAAGTGACGTTGACGAGCGTCGCTGAGTCATTGTTGGCGGCGTCCGCCCGGATGATCGCCTGGCCGTCGACGCTGCGCTGGCGCACCCAGATATATTGACCCGTGGCGGCGGCGCTGCTGCGCGCGAAGATACGGGCCTCGATCACACCGGCCCTTTGCTTCAGCATGGCTGAAAGCGGATTGTAGAGCGTTATGACGCCGATGCCGAGAACAAGAGCCACAAGGACCGCTGGCTGAAGGAACTGCCAGGCCGAGATGCCCGCCGCGCGCGCGATCACCAGTTCCAGCCGGCGGCTCAGGTTGAGAAGCGTCACCATGCTGCCGAACAGGACGGCGAAGGGCATCACCTGTTCGACGACCGCCGGGGTGCGCAGAAGGGCGAGCATCACCATGAGGCCTGTGCTCGCGCCCTGGGCATCGCCAGCACGCCGCATCAGCTCCACGAAATCGAGGGTGTAGACGAGCAGGAAGACGGTCGCGAAGACCGCGAGAATTGTCTTGAGGAAGCGAAGGGACAGGTAACGTCCCAGCGTAGCGCCGATGAACATCAGGCAGACCCCGCCGTCGCGACGGATCCGATTGAACGGGTGTCGCGCTTGCGGAAGAGCGCTGACATCAGCCGACCAAGGCGATGCCCATAGAAGATGAAGACGAGGGAGATCAGGCAGCCGGCCAGTGGCGCGCCATAGACACCAAGCAGCGCCGCTGGCGACCTGACCGCGGCGCTCGACGCGGCAAAGCCGGCTACGCGTACCAAGAGAACGCCGACGATCGCGGCGAGGATGGCGGCGCCGCGGCCCTGCCGGGTGGTGCGGGCCTCACCCAGGGCGGCGAAGGCGATCAGCATGAAGGCGATGCAATAGAGTGGGGCGGAGAAGCGATCATGCAACTCGGCCCGGAACCGTCCTTCCTGGAGCTTGAAATAGGGTTCGTTCGCATCCGGACTCATCAAGGCCCAGGTCGAACGCTCGCGTGGCTTATAGATGACATCGGCCCCCTCCTGCGCGAAGACGGAAAGATCGATGGCATAGCGCTCGAAGGTCACGATCGCCGAATCCTTGCTGCCAGGTTCCTGCCGCTGCACCGATCCGGTCTCGAGCAGGAGGTAGCTCTGGCCCTTCACGTCCACGGCCTGGCCACGTTCGGCGATATAGACGACGACCTTGTTACGATCGCGCTGGTCCTGCAGGAAGATGCCCAGCAGGGCATCACCGGATTTCTCGCGGTAGTGGAAGGTGATCCCGGTGTCGAGGGTGGTGAACTGGCCTTCCTTGACGATATTGGCCACAAAATCCGCGCGGATCTTCGTCACCAGGTCACGCAGCGAGTTGAAGCTCTGCGGCATGAGGTAGACCGTCATGACGCCCACGGCCAGTGTCACGACCACGGTGAATGTGGCGAAGGGGCGAAGCAGCCTGCTTGGCGGAATTCCTGCCGCGCTCATCACGATGAGCTCGGAATCCCCGTTCAGGCGATTGAGCGCGTAGAGCGTCGCGATGAAAAGGGCAGCTGGCGCTATGATGGTGATGAGTGCCGGCAGCGACAGCAGGGTGACGACGAGAAAGATGCCGATCGTCTGTCCCTTGCCTGTGACGAGATCGAGCTCCTTCAGGATCTGGGTGATCCAGATCACGAGCGTCAACGCCGAAAGGCAGGCCAGGAAGGCGCCAACGACGTTGCGAAGGATGTAGCGGTCGATCAGCCCCATAGGTCGCGTACTCTACCGGTCCCTTACTCTTCACTCAGCGACAGCCGAGCTACCGTGTCGCGCACCATACGGCAAGTGAGCCAGCGCACAACAGATCTGCAACGTCTGCTTCTCCCCATCGAATTGCCGCCCAGGACAATTTCACGATGCCGAGGCATCCAGCCATCGTCGGCAAGCTGGGCGGTTTGAAGGCAATCGGCATGCATCCTGCCGGGAGCTCATCGCAGAGGAGGAACCATTGGCGGCCTTTTGTGCCATGCTATACCACTGTCTACCGCGAGACCGGCTGCGCGGTCGTGCGAGGATGGGAAGAGGATCTTATGGTCGAGCGCATCAAATTCGAGTTCAAGTCCTTTGGTAAACCGGGGGGCGGCAGCGTCGTCGTATTCGTGAATGATGCGCTCGAGACGGGTGAGAATGCGGCCGGTGCGCTCGGGCCGGAGGTTCTGGCGACCATCGCAAGGGCCGCGACCGCCGAGGCTTTCAAAGGCAAGCTCAAGAAGGTCCTTGTGATTGCCGCGCCGCAGGGCATCGAGGCAGATCGCCTTGTCGTGGTCGGCACCGGGCCGGCGGCAGACCTCGCCAAGCTCGACTGGGTCCAGCTCGGCGGGATTGCGCAGGGGCACCTCTCCGGTACACGTGCCAGCCTCCTGGTGGCGCTTCCTGGACATGATGTCACGCCGGAGGCCGCCGCCGATCTGACGCTCGGCATGCAGCTGCGCGCCTACACATTCGACAAATACAAGACGAAGAAGGACGCCGACGAGAAAGCCTCAAAGCCTCTCAAGGCCACGCTTTTCGTGTCGGATCCCGCCGCCGCCCGCCAGGTCGCCAAGGCACGTGAGGCTGTTGCCAATGGCGTGCTCACGGCGCGCGAACTGGTCAACGAACCGCCGAACGTGCTCTATCCCGAGGAATTCGCCGATCGGGCGGCCACGCTGGAGAAGGTCGGCGTCGATGTCGAGATCCTCGACGAGAAGCAGCTGAAGAAGCTTGGTTTCCGGGCGCTGCTGGGTGTCGCCCAGGGTTCGCACCGGGAGGCCCGTGTCGTCGTCATGCGCTGGAACGGCGCCGGCGCGAAGGACCAGCCCGTGGCCTTCATCGGCAAGGGCGTTACCTTCGATACCGGCGGCATTTCGATCAAGCCCGGTGCCGGCATGGAAGATATGAAGGGAGACATGGCGGGCGCGGCCTGCGTGGTCGGCCTCATGCAGGCGCTTGCCCAGCGCAAGGCGCGCGTCAACGCCGTCGGTCTCATCGGCCTCGTTGAAAACATGCCGGATGGGCGCGCGCAGCGGCCTGGCGACATCGTGACGTCCCTGTCCGGCCAGACCATCGAGATCATCAACACGGACGCCGAGGGCCGCCTCGTGCTGGCTGACGTGCTCTGGTATGCGCAGGACCGTTTCAAGCCGGCCTTCATGATCGATCTCGCCACGCTGACCGGGGCCATCCTCGTGGCTCTCGGCCAGGAGCACGCGGGGCTCTTCAGCAACGACGACACCCTGTCGGAACGCCTCGCCGCGGCGGGGAGAGAAACCGGTGAAAAGGTGTGGCGCATGCCGCTCGCGCCTGCTTATGACAAGATGATCGACTCGAAGTTCGCCGACATGAAGAACACGGGCGGGCGTTACGGCGGCTCCATCACCGCGGCGCAGTTCCTGCAGCGCTATGTGAAGGATACGCCATGGGCGCACCTCGATATCGCCGGAACCGGGATGAACGCGCCGCAGACGGACATCAACAAGAGCTGGGGTTCCGGCTGGGGTGTCCGCCTGCTCGACCGGCTGGTGCGCGACCACTACGAAGGGTGAGCGCGTCGCTTGAGGGATAACAACTTGGTGAGCATGGAAGCGGGCCGCCCGTGACGGAAGTGCTGTTCTATCATCTGCAGCGGCAGCCGCTGGAAGCGGTCCTGCCGACGCTCGTGGAGAAGAGCCTGGAGCGCGGCTGGCGGGTGGCGATCGAGTCTCCGGAGCGTGAACGCCTTGCCGCGCTTGACGATCACCTCTGGACTTATCGCGAGGAAAGCTTCCTGCCCCATGGCACGGAAGCCGATCCGGATGCGTCAAGTCAGCCGGTCGTGCTCACCACGTCACCCGACAACCCCAACGATGCGTCCGTGCGCTTCCTCGTCGATGGCGCGACCTTGAGTGTGGAAGCGGCTCGTTACGATCGCATTGTCGTCCTATTTGACGGTAATGACGATGAGGCGCTGGCTGAGGCCCGCGGCCAATGGCGTGTCGCCCGCGAGCAGGGTTTTGACGTCACCTACTGGCAGCAGGATGAACGAGGGCGCTGGCAGAAGAAAGCCTGACTGATTCCGGGCCTGCTGCTCATCAAAGGCCGTCATTGCCCGGAGGATCTTATGCCGTTGTCAGCCAGTTCCAATCGCCGTCGCGAGGATGAAGCGGGCGAAAGCCCGCGTTTTCGTCGTCCAGTCCGGACGGTCTTGACGGGCGCGCTTCTCGGGCTCGTGCTGCTGTCGCCGATCGAGGCGGCCAGGACCGTGGTGGCGCAAGAGGCTTCCCGCCAGGGGCAAGAGGCTTCCCGCCAGAGCGGGCAGGCCGAGGCGTCCCAGGGAGGGGGGCAACGCCAGCAACGGCAGACGGGCAGCGAGCCGGCGGACCTTCGCCTGCCCGCGCCTGTCACAACGAACCATAGCCTTTCCGAAGCGCTCGGCGCCCTGAAGTACAAGGCGACGGCCGGCAGCATCGTGCTCAGTGACCAGGCCGGCCGGCCGACCGCCGAGATTGCCTATGTGGCCTACGTTCTCGACGGTCAGGACCCGGCGACGCGGCCCATCGCCTTTGCCTTCAACGGCGGCCCGGGCGCGGCGTCCGCCTATCTGCATTTCGGCGCCATGGGGCCGCAGCGCCTTGCTTTCGGCAATCAGGGGCAGGGGCCATCGAGTCCGCCGGTCCTTACTGATAACCCGGAGACCTGGTTGCCCTTCACGGATCTCGTGTTCGTAGACCCCGTGGGCACGGGATACAGCCGCTTCCTGCGGGACGACCAGGACTTGCGCCAGCAGTTCTGGTCCGTCAACGGTGATGTTGCCGTGCTGTCGCGCTTCGTCACGCGCTATCTCACGGAAAACGACCGCTTACGCTCGCCGAAGGTTCTGGTCGGGGAAAGCTACGGCGGCTTCCGCGTGCCGAAAATCGCGCGCGCCCTGCAGGGAGACTATGGCGTCGGCATCAACGGCCTCTACATCATCTCACCGGTCCTTGACTTCAACCTGAAGGCGGACGGTCTGCCGTTCTCGACGGCGGCGCGGCTTCCAAGCCTCGTCGCGGCCGCCCGCGCCGCCAAGGGCGAACCGATCACGCGGGAAGGTCTGGCGGAGGTCGAGGCCTATGCCCTGGGCGACTATTTGGTCGACGTGCTGAAGGGGCCACGAGACAAGGCCGCCGTGGCCCGCATCGTCGATAGGGTCCATGAATTCACAGGGCTCGATCGCGATTTTCTGACACGCAGCGGCGGTCAGCCCGACATGTCCGACGTCGCGCGAGAACTCGGCCGACCACGGGCCGAGGTCGCGAGCTACTACGACGCGCTGATCACCGGCCTTGACCAGGATCCGTGGTCCGCGCGCGGCGGCTTCGACGATCCGGTGCTGGACGCGAGCATGGCGCCACTGACGAGCGCGGCGGTGGACTACACGCGGCGGGTCCTGAAATATGAGGTCAACCGTCCCTACGAACTTCTCAACGGGGAGATCAACAGGCGCTGGTCGTGGGGCACGCGGCGCGAGGGGCCCGAGGCCGGGCGTGATCTCAGGGCCGCGATGGCGCTCGATCCCTCCATGACCGTCGTGGTGATGCACGGTTTCACGGATCTCGTCACGCCCTATCTTGAGACGCGGCTCGTGCTGGACCGACTGCCGGCAACGATCGCCGATCCCGAGCGCCTGCGGCTCGAGGTCGTACCCGGCGGACATATGTTCTATACGCGTGACGAGTCCCGCAAGGCGCTGCGCGACAGCGCCGAACGGTTGTTCAAGGCTGCGGGTCGAAAATCCTGATCTCGACATTTCCGAAAGGCTAGTCGATCAGTTTTTTGGCAGCGGATTTTGCAGCCTGTTTGGTCAGACTGCTACGGGCACTGTTGAATTTGTCCCTAAAGAAGCCGGGAGCTTTTTCGATTGTCTGCACGATTTGGCCGGTAGTTGTTCCCGATCGCACATCATCCGTGTGGCTGTAATAGACAAAGCTCTTTTGGCTCGGTTTGAAATAATCTGGCCCGGTGCTGGCTTGCGGGCTTTCGAAATAGATTTTCGTATAGCGATGGTCCCGGGAAATGTCGTCGCCGCCCATGGCTAGCATACCGAAATAGCCGCGTATCTCGAGATGCCTGTACCCGAGCTTGTTCATGGCGGCCGCGAAGTCCTTGGCAAAGCCGCAGCCTGGATGGCTGTCATAGGCGGCGCCGTTGTGCTTCGACTTAACATATTGTGAGAAGCCGATGTAGAGGCGGAGAAAGCGGAAGTCAGCGGACAGGCCGGCGTCCTTCAAATGCCTGGCGAATTCGGACGGAGACCATGTCTTCTCGTTGCTGCAAAATGAATTGCTCACGAGCTTCTTGGGAGCGACGAGCGCGGCATTGGGGCGAGGCTCGGGAGTTCCGACGGTCTTCGTCCGCGAATAGGCGACCGGTTCTTCCACACCGCCGATGGCCTGCTCACCGGCATGGCCCGGGATATGAGCGTCCAGCATGATGTAGAGCTTGACGTCGCAGTCGAGGTCGCGCAGCGGACGCCTTGCGAGCCAGTTGCTCTCCAGCATGTCATCCGGCTTGTGGAGGATGCCGTAAAGGCCCTTTCCCGCCAAAAATCTCTGCTCGTTCCAGATCCTGGCCAGCTCCCTCAATTTCTCGGAGCGTATGGGAATATAGACAAGTCCCTGACGTCGCTGTTTCGGGGTTTCTGGCTCAGCCTCCCGGCTGGCTCCGACAGAGACAGCAAATTGCTGCTGCCTCTTGGCCCTTGGGGGCGGAACGGGGCTGGATCGAGAAGAGGCCGGCTCTGTAGGGCCTTCCAGCATGCAGGGGGCTCTGGTCTCGCTACCGCGTTTCGAGGGTATCACCCCCGTTGCACGGGCGACTGATTTGCCGAAACCTCGGGCGCCAGGAATTCTCCTGACGATCTCTGGAAGAGTGAGGAGCTTCATAAGGTGTCCGCCATCGGTGACATGTAAAAGTGTCACGTAGTATCGATCGGCGAATATTTTTCGCGATGCATGTAATGCATAAACAATGATGTTTTCCGATTAATTTTGTTTTTATTATTTATGACGATATTAATATAAATTATATATATGGTGTGTTTTTCTGCGATGATCGGCGTATGTGTGTCGCTCCGATCATTATTGCGCGTCTTCCAGCATCGTCGTCGCGTCGAGCCATTCGTCTTCCGTTCGCGCAAGCGCCTCGGCGGCCTCGTTGCGCATGCGCGCGAGTTCCGCAGCCTTGGTCGGATTGTCCCTGAAGGCGGAGGGGTCGGCAAGTGCGGTGTCGACCTTTTCAATGGCGGCTGTCAGCTTCGCGATGCGCGCGTCTAGTTCCGTGACGCGCTTGCGCATGGCATTGAGGGATGGGCGCGCCGCGCCGGCGGGCCGGGCCGGCGCGGCGGCGGGCGCCTTGATCTCCGGCTCGCGATTGCCGCCGCTGCCGGATTTGTCGAGGCCGAGCACGAGGCGGCGATAGTCGTCCATGTCGCCATCGTAGGACTTCACGGTGCCGTTCGAGACGAGCCACAGGCGCTCCGCGCAGGCCTCGATGAGGAAGCGATCATGGCTGATGAGGACGACGGCGCCGGTGTAGTCGTTGATCGCTTCCACGAGAGCCTGACGGCTGTCGATGTCGAGGTGGTTGGTCGGCTCGTCGAGGATCAGGAGATGGGCACCGCCGAAAGCCGCGAGGCCCATGAGGAGGCGCGCCTTCTCGCCGCCGGAGAGCTTCTCGACTGGCGTCTCGGCGCGCGCGCCGGAAAAGCCGAACTGGGCGGCGCGCGCCCGCTGCTTGGCTTGCGGGGCATCCGGCATAAGCGCCGCGATATGCTGCAACGGCGTCTCGGCCATGCTCAGCTCGTCAAGCTGGTGCTGGGCGAAATAGGCTGTCTTCAGCTTGGGCGAATGGGTCACCTGGCCCTTCATGGGCGCGAGGCGCCCGGAGAGGAGCTTGGCGAAGGTCGACTTGCCGTTTCCGTTCGAGCCGAGCAGCGCGATGCGGTCGTCCGGCAGAAGCGTGAGGTTGAGTCGATCGAGCACGGTGCGGTCGCCGTAGCCCGCGCCCACGCCCTCGATCGCGATGAGGGGCGGGGAGAGGGGGCGGTCTGGCCCCTGGAGATGGAAAGGCAGCACCTCTTCGCCGGCCACCGCCGCGATTGGCTCCATTTTTTCCAACCGCTTGAGGCGCGATTGCGCTTGCCGGGCCTTCGAGGCCTTGGCGCGGAAGCGTTCGACGAAGGCGCTCAAATGCTTGCGCTCGGCCTCCTGCTTCATGCGCGCCTTCGACTGCAGGGCCTGCTTCTCCCGCCGCTGGCGATCGAAGGAGGTGTAGCCGCCGCGATAGACCGTGAGCTTGCCCTGGTCGAGATGCAGGATGTGGTCGACGGCGGTATCGAGCAGCTCGCGGTCGTGGCTGATGACGAGCACCGTATGGGGATAGCGCCCGAGATAGTCGTAAAGCCAGAGCGTCCCTTCGAGATCGAGATAGTTCGTCGGTTCGTCCAGGAGCAGCAGATCCGGCTCGGTGAAGAGCACCGCGGCAAGGGCGACCCGCATGCGCCAGCCGCCCGAGAAGGCGGAACACGGGCGTGCCTGTGCTTCCGCGTCGAAGCCGAGGCCATGGAGGATGGAGGCTGCCCGGGCCGGCGCCGAATGGGCGTCGATATCGACGAGCCTGATCTCGATATCGGCGCGCCGCATGGGATCGGTCGTGGTTTCGGCCTCGGCCAACAGGGCGGCGCGTTCGGTATCGGCCGCCAGCACGACCTCGATCAACGTCTCCGGCCCTCCCGGCGCCTCCTGCGCGACCGCGCCGATGCGCCAGTTCTTGGGCCGGGTGATGCTGCCGGACTCGCCCGCTATCTCATCCTGTATCAACCGGAAGAGCGTCGTCTTGCCCGCGCCGTTGCGACCGACGAGGCCGACACGCGCCCCGCTGGGGACCGCGACGGTCGCTTGATCGATCAGGAGGCGTGCTCCGAGCCGATAGGTCAGTTCGTTGATCTGCAGCATGGCAGTCTTGTGCCGTTTGAGGGCTTTTCCCGCAAGTGCTGTGTGTGGATGCGAGCGATTTGCGGGTGTTACTTTGCGTGTGTTGCCTTGCCTTCGACATAGTCCGGTCGCGATGCTGCCTTGGACAAACGTGAGGACATGGTGTTGAAAAGCTGTGGACAACATGTGATTCGGCCAAAGTCATGCGTCTCGATGTCAGTTTGTTCTCCGTTCCCGCTCTGGCGGTTGCCGTCGGCGGCCTTGTGATGGGTATTGCCCTGGTGGTGGGGGGGGCGGGAAGCGTCTCCCGTGTTGAGGGTCTGCGCGCCGATCCGCGCGTCTGGCCTGCGATACATGCGCCGGTCCAGGTCCCCGAAGGTGTTCCCGCCATGGTTCCGCTACCGGCCGCATAAGGCGGTGAAGGGCTTTCGGCCGCATATTGCTTGAATGTTGAAACAAAATGCGTGCAATCCCGGCAAAAATGGGCGGGGCGCGCTAAGATATGTTGCTTTCGCAGCGCATCCGATGGCACTTCCGATGGTAGCTCCGCTGACGGGAGCTAAAGCCGCTTGACCCCGTTCCCTCAGGTCCGGACGATGCGGACGGAAGGTGAGAATCGGGGCGATGTTGCAGTTGACGCGTGTTCCGTTCTTCAAGGACGCGGATTTGGATTTCGTCTCCTACGAACAGCGCTGCAACTGGCGCCGTTTCGAGGCCGACGAGATCCTTGTGGATTTCGAGGATGTCTCCACCGACGTCTATTTCATCGTCGCTGGCGAGGTGCGCGTGCTCGTGCGCAGCCAGTCGGGGAAAGAAGTTATTCTCGGTGAGATGCGTGCGGGCGAATTGTTCGGCGAACTCGCGGCCATCGATGGCGTGAAGCGGTCGGCGAATGTGACGGCTCTGACGCGCGGTGAAGTCTGCATCATGCCGGCCTCGGTCTTCCGCCAGATCGTCTTTGCGTCTCCTACGGTGGCTGAGCGCTTGCTCAAGCTTCTTGCGGGGCGCGTGCGCGAGCTCAATGCACGCATCATGGAACATACGGTGCTCGATCTCCGGCACCGCCTTTATGCGGAGTTGTTGCGTCTGTCGGTGCCTCGCGCCGGCCATCCGGGGGAGCGTGTCGTCACGCCGCCGCCCTTTCACCATGTCATCGCGGCCCGCATCGGTTGCCGTCGCGAACAGGTGACGCGGGAATTCAGCGCCCTGACGGCGGAAGGTCTCGTGGAGCGTACGCGCGGCGCCCTCGTCATCAAGCAGCCCGAGGTGCTCGACGCGCGCGTCAAGGACGCCTTAAGGGACGATAAATAGGGCTCGCGCCCTTGCTTCAGGCCTGCTCTTGTCCGTAGGCCGCGAAGAACACGCGTATTGCGCTCGCGACGGTTTTTTCGATAGCCTCCCGCGAGGGCTTCTCATTCACGCCGAAGAGCGGGGCCTTGGTGAGGCCGCCTTGCACGAGGCCGATGAATTGCGCGGCGGCGATATCGCTATCCTCGATAACGAGACGTCCCGCCGCATGCTGTGCCGCGAGATAGATCGAAAGCCGCATCACACCATAGCACGGCCCGGCCTCGAAGAAGGCGCGTCCCAGCGCCGGAAATTTCTCCGCCGCGCCGATGACCATGCGCAGGAGCGAGACATGCTCCGGCTGGATCATCATGCCGATAAAGCGGATACCGAGCCGGGTCAGCACGCCGCGCACATCGGGATCATTGTCATCAAGATCGAAAAGACGCTCCGCCGCATCACGGCGATCGACATCGATCAAGGCGCGAAAAAGCGCCTCCTTACTGTCGAAATAGACGTAAAGCGTGCCCTTCGAGACGCTTGCCGCCTTCGCGATGTCGCCCATGCTCGCCCCGTCAAAACCGTTGGCACGGAAAACCTGCCGCGCGCCATTCAGAATGTCGCTGCGCTTCGTGGCTTCCTGTGTGGTGTCCTCGCGCTCGGAAGCGAGGGTGAGGGGATCCATTGGCTCCGTCCTTGATGGCTCAACCGCTTGATATATGCGCTACACCATCTTTGCCCTGGGCGACAGATGGGTGGCAAGCCGCCGCAAAACACGCGTTGCGCCGTGCGGTGGCGCACATAGGCGTCGTTGACCGAACCGTTCGGTCAATCTATCTGGTTGTAGTGCTGACCGAACGGTTCGGTCAAGACTTCTGCAGATGGACGAGTGCCGTGGATAGACGCCAGAATATGGCCGATGGGTTCGACCTCATGGTCCGCGAGGAGCCCTCATCAGGCGGTAACGTGACGGGGCAGGCGGCCACGCCGACACGCGATGTGATGTCCGTCCGGAAGCCTGAAGACGCGCGTGGTCCTCAAGAGCCGGTCCAGGAAGCGCCGGCTCAGCCGGCCGGAGGCAAGCCGGAGCACAAGCACCATGGCGGTAAGCACCACGCCAAGGATGCGCCGAAGAAAAAGAGCCGTATTCGCAAGCCCTTGCTGGCGGCGGTTGCCCTTATCGCGCTCGCCGCGGGTGGCTACGAGGGATACCATTGGTGGACGCTGGGCCGCTTCGAGATCGAGACCGACGATGCCTATGTGCATGTCGACATGACGATCATGGCGGCCAAGGTTTCAGGCTACATCACCAGTGTCGATGTCACGGACAACCAGTTCGTACGCGAGGGTGACATCATCGCGCGCATTGACGATGGCGATTATCGCCTCGCGGTCGATGCGGCCAAGGGCAAGGTCGCGACCCAGCAGGCGGCAATCGCCCGCATTGCAGAGCAGGTCAAGGCCGGTCAGGCCTCCGTGGAGCAGGCCGAAGCGCAGATCGCCGCCGCGCAGGCGGATGTGGATCGAGCCGAGTTGGAATTCGATCGCCAGCAACAGCTCGCCAAGAGCAATTTCGCGAGCAAACAGGCGCTGGATAACGCCCGCGCCGATCGGGACCGCACCCGGGCCAATCTCGCCAGCGCAAAGGCGGGCCTTGATTCCGCGCGGGCCAATGTCGGCGTTCTCAACGCCCAGCGCGTCGAGGCGGAGCGTAGCCTCGACGAGGACAGGACAAGCCTCGCCAGGGCCGAGCGCGATCTCTCCTTCACCGAGATCAAGGCGCCGGTCTCCGGGGTCATCGGTAACCGCGCCGTGCAGGTCGGAAAGCTCGTTTCCGTTGGGGAACGCCTCGCGGCTCTCGTTCCGCTCGATGCCGTCTATGTCGACGCGAACTACAAGGAAACCCAGCTCGGCAAGCTGAAGCCTGGCCAGCGGGTTGACATCACCGTCGATGCCTATCCCGGCCGGGTCTTCGCGGGAGAGGTCGCGAGCATCTCGCCCGCGTCGGGCGCCCTGTTCAGCCTGCTGCCGCCGGAAAACGCGACGGGCAACTTCACCAAGATCGTGCAGCGGGTGCCCGTTCGCATCCGCTTCTCGCCGGATACCCTTAGCGACCACGTGTTGCGGCCCGGTATGTCGGTGGTCGCGACCGTCGATACACGTCATGAGGACGGCACCCAGCAGACGGCGGCCCTCAAGGCCTCCGCCGAGCGCCGATAGATCAAATCCAGCCTGGATGGCATCGCTGCATGTCATCCAGGCTGTTGAAGTGTCTTTTCTATTCACGATTGGAGCAAGTCCGCGACAGGCGGGCCCGCTCACGAATAAAGGCAGACGCCTATGAGCGCGACTGTTGCGGCGGGCGATGAGCGGCCGCCCGTTCTCGTGCTGGGCATTCCGGCACGCAAGTTCATCGCCTTTATCTTCATGGTGTTCGGGATGTTCATGGCCATCCTGGACATCCAGATCGTGTCCGCCTCGCTCGCGGAGATCCAGGCGGGCCTCGCGGCGAGCTCGGACGAGATCTCATGGGTTCAGACGAGCTATCTGATCGCGGAAGTGATTATGATTCCGCTCTCCGGCTTCCTGTCACGCGCGCTGTCCACACGCTGGCTTTTCGCCTTTTCGGCCGCCGGCTTCACGCTGATGAGCTTTCTCTGCGCGACGGCGTCGTCGATCAACGAGATGATCGTCTATCGCGCGCTGCAGGGGTTCATCGGCGGCGGCATGATCCCCACGGTCTTTGCGACCGCCTTCAGTGCCTTTCCCCGCAACAAGCAGGCCGTTGTCTCGCCGATCATCGGCCTGGTCGCGACGTTGGCGCCCACGATCGGCCCGACGATCGGCGGCTATCTCACGGACCTTTTCTCCTGGCACTGGCTGTTTCTCGTCAATATCGTTCCAGGCGTGATCGTGGCGGTCGCGACCTTCATCCTGGTCGACTTCGACGAGCCGGACCTCAGCCTCCTCGACCGCTTCGACTGGTGGGGCCTCCTGTTCATGGCGGGCTTCCTCGGAAGCCTCGAATATGTGCTGGAGGAAGGCCCGACTAATGACTGGTTCGATGACGAGGCGATCGTCGTGTTCACGATCGTCGCCGCGGCCTCTTGCGTGGCCTTCTTCGTGCGTGTCCTGATGGCGAAAATGCCGGTGGTCGATATCCGAGCCTTCCGGGACCGCAATTTCGCGACAGGATCCGCCTTCAGCTTCGTGATGGGCATTGGCCTCTATGGCCTGACCTATCTCTATCCCGTCTATCTCGGACGCATCCGCGGCTATTCGGCCCTGATGATCGGCGAGACGATGTTCGTCTCTGGTCTCGCGATGTTCTTCGCCGCGCCGCTAGCCGGCCGGCTGATGACCAAGCTCGATCCGCGCGTAATGATGGGCCTTGGCTTCGCGGGCTTTGCGCTTGGCACGTGGCAAGTCACGAACATCACGTCTGACTGGGATTTCTGGGAGCTGTTCGTGCCGCAGGTGCTGCGCGGGGTGTCGATGATGATCTGCATGGTGCCGATCAGCAATGTGGCGCTTGGAACATTGCCGCCCCATGAGATCAAGAACGCGTCCGGCTTGTTCAATCTCACGCGCAATCTCGGTGGCGCCGTCGGCCTCGCCTTGATCAACACGCTCCTGAACAACAGGCTGGATCTGCATCTGGCTCGGCTGCACGAGCAGGTCGCCTGGGGCCGCACGGCGGCGGAGGAAACGCTGGCCAAGATGACGCAGGGCTTCTCGGCTCTCGGATCGAACGCCGACCTCGCCGCGATCAAGCAGCTCGCCGGTATCGTCCGCCAGCAGGCGACCGTCATGGCTTTCGCCGATGTATTCTATGCCTTGACCTTCCTGTTCCTGGCGCTCGTCCTCATCCTGCCGATGGTGAAGAAACCCCGCGCGGCGGCGGGCGGCGACAGCGGCGGCCATTGAGGTCGGTCGCTCGTCACCGGCCCGGAACGGATCTTCAGTCCCCAGCGGCGAGATCAGCGACGACCACGCCATCCGTACCTCCATCCGCGAGGGAGAGGAGCTGTCGGGCAAGCGCCCGATGCCCGGGGTCTTTGAGATAGGCATCGCGTGCCGCGATACTTGCGAAATCAACGATAAAGAGGTGGTTGTAGCCGCGCGCCAGCCCCTCCGGGCTGCTGTTTGGGCCTGTCAGGATGCGGGTAATGCCCGGGATGGTATGCCGGAGCTGCTCCAGGGCGGCGAACACGCCGGCGATCTGCGGTTTCGTCACATCCGGACGAAAACGGACCAGCACGACATGTTCGACCCGCGCGGCACGCGATGACGACCTTGGTATGACGTCCATGAAGAAAAGAAGAAATGTACCGATGGGGATGAGAATAATCAGGAATGTCGCTGTAATATATTTGAAATACACCATTATTTTCGATCGTCTCAGAATAACTTTTTCAGGAATTATCCTTTTGACGATAGCGTCGGGGACAGTGCCATTGCACTGCCTTTCAGGCATTGTTTCTCTTGTTCAGAGCCGATCGACAAGCCCGGCGCCAACCATCGCGGCGATGACCATCGCGCGCCGCAGCAGCGGCCCGCCGGGAAATCGCGGAATTGGCAATCGCGCCATGAGCTCGAAGCGATCGCTTCGTCCTCCGATTGCCTCGGCGATGGCAACGCCCGTGTAGGGACCAATCATGACGCCCTGGCCCGAAAAGCCCGAGGCCACGTAAAGCTCCGGCCCAGTCCCGCCGTTTGCGCCACGTCGCTGATCGGGCATAGGCCTTAAATCGGGCCCGAATTTGCGAACGAAGGGCAGGCGGGTCGCCGTTATGCCGAGGCGCCCGCCCCAAGCGTGGGTGAGCGGTACGTCGGCGAGGCCGGGGAACACCTTGAGCATGCGCGGCTGAACACGGGCGCGGATGTTGGACGGCACAGCGTTGCCGTAGCTCTCCCCACCACCGAAAACTAGGCGATCGTCAGCTGTCCGCTTGAAGTAGTTGACCACGAATTTGCTGTCGGAAGCCGCGTAGCGTTCAGTCAGCACTGCCGCCGCGCGGTTGCCGAGCGGCTCCGTCGCCACCATGAAATTCACGATGGGTACCACATGCCCGGCGACCTCGGGAAGGAGATTGCCAAGACTGCCGTCGCCCGTCGCGACGACGACGCGTGCTGTCACCGTGCCGCGATTGGTATCCAGCCGCCAGCCGGCGCCATCGCGCGTGACGCGACGCACGGTCGTATTCTCGGCGATGCGCGCGCCGGCGTTGCTCGCCGCCGCGGCAAACCCGCGGGTGAGGGCGAGGGGATCGAGATGCCCGCCATGGGGATCGAAGATCCCGCCGAAATAGCCCTGCGCGCCGGTATAGCGTGGCAGGTCGGTGGTGGTGAGAACCTCAAGCCCGGCGACACCGTAACGATTGGCCATATGAAGCGCGTCGGCCTTCATCCCCTCCATTATATCGCGCCGATGCGCGAGGCTGAGAAGCCCGGGTTCGAGATCACAGGCGATCCCATGGCGTGTGATGCGATCATGGAGCCAGAGCCGTGCCTCCTCCGCGAATTGCCAGAGGCGCATCGCCTCGTCGTCTCCGACCTTCGCCTCCAGCCATTGTTGATCGCGCCGCTGGCCCGGGTGAATCTGCCCGCCGTTGACGCCCGAGGCCCCGCTACCGATACGGCCTGCCTCGACGACGAGCACGTCGGCGCCGCCCTCAGCCAGGGTCAGCGCGGCACCGAGCCCGGTGAAACCGGCACCGATGACGCAGATGTCGACGCGCGCTCCGTCGGCGAGCTGGGCCGTCGCGGGCCCGGCGTTAAGTGGCTCATCCTCATAGAGATTGAGGATCGAGCCGGATGTCGGAAGCTGGGTCATTGATCGCGGGCGTGTCACCTGAGGCGCGTTTGATCTGAAAGCATCAGATCGGCGCGCCAATTTCTTTTATTGGAAGTATCACTTTATCGATCCTCGTTTCACTCCGGTCGGATCATGCCTTCGGCGAAATCGACATTCAGCTGAGAGGATAAGCTCTCAGCGCGTGTCATCCCCGGCGAGCGGCGAAGCCGCTCGGGAAGGGGGTCCAAAAAGATGAAGCGCTCCGGCTCATGGATCTCCTTCTTTATGGATCCCCTTCCCGTCGCTCCGGGACGCCGGGGATGACAGCGAGGTACCCGGCTGCCTTACCTTCAGCCTCCAGGCCAACCTTGCTCCGACGATCGTTGAAGGGAGTGATCCTAGACATTGAGCAGCAGGTACTCGCGTTCCCAGGGGCTGATGACTTCCATGAAGGTCTCGAACTCCGAGCGCTTCACGGCGGTGAAGGCGCGCACGAAGCTTTCGCCCAGGATCTCGCGCATGGCCTCGCTTTCCTCGAGTGCCGCGACCGCCTCGAGCAGGCCGAGCGGCAGATCGTGATCGAGGTCGTAGGCCGAGCCGGGAACCGGCTCGCCGGGTCTCAATCGCCGGTCGATACCGAGAAGGCCGCAGGCGAGCGAGGCCGCGATGGCGAGATAGGGATTGGCGTCGGAGGAGGGGACACGGTTCTCGACGCGGCGCGCTTCAGGGCTCGATGGTGGGACCCGGAGGCCGGTCGTGCGGTTGTCGTAGCCCCAGCGCGTGTTGATGGGCGCCGTCGAATGGCGCGTCAGACGCCGGTAGGAGTTCACATAAGGTGCAAGCATCGCCATCGCGGCGGGCAGATGCGTCTGCAGGCCGGCGATATAGGAGAAGAACTCCTGGGTCGGCTGGCCGTCAGACTGATTGGTGAAGATATTGGCGCCCGTCTCCGCATCGACCACTGACATGTGGATATGCATGGCCGAGCCCGGCTGATGAGCGATGGGCTTGGCCATGAAGGTCGCATACATGTCATGCGCCATCGCGGCCTCGCGAATGGTGCGCTTGAACAGAAACACCTGATCGGCGAGATCGATGGGGTCCCCATGACGGAGGTTGATCTCCATCTGGCCCGCGCCTTCCTCGTGAATCAGGGTGTCGATTTCAAGCCCCTGCGCTTCCGAGTAGTCGTAGATGAGATCGAACAGGGCATCGAACTCGTTGACCGCCGCGATCGAATAGGCCTGTCGGCCAATCTCGGCCCGGCCGGAACGCCCGATCGGCGGCTCCAGCGGATAGTCCGGGTCGGTGTTGCGCTTGACGAGGTAGAACTCGATTTCCGGGGCGACGATCGGTTGCCAGCCGCGTTGGCGGTACATGTCGACAACGCGCTTCAACACCTGCCGAGGCGACGTCTCGACGGGGCGCCCGTCGCGGAAATAGGCGTCGTGGATGATCTGCGCCGTCGGGTCGCTCGCCCATGGCACGACGGTTAGCGTGGAGAGATCGGGTTCGAGGATCAGGTCGCCGTCCGTCGGCAGCTCCTTGTCCACGACCTCGTCGGGGTAGTCACCTGAGATGGTCTGATAGAAGATGGCGCCTGGCAGGCTGAGATTGGGACTGCCGAAGAATTTTTCCGACGGCATCATCTTGCCGCGGGCGACACCGGCCTGATTGGGTACAAAGCACTCGATATCCTCGATGCCATGCGCATCGACGAAGGCGCGGGCTGCTGCGATATCGGCAGCCCCGCGATTGTTCGGCAGGAGCTTGGTGCCCTTTTTGTCCTGTTTCGCCATGGTTCCTTCGCTGTCTTTCTCGCGCTGCGACCGTCGACCAGAAAACCGTTGGCCCGGTGCGGCTGTCAATGGCCGTAGTCTATACCCCGCCGCCGTCCCACGCTTGCAATTGCGTCCAAAACTCTGATCGCGGCGGGTACTCCCCTAACGCCCGCAATGCCTATAAATCTCGGAAGAAGCAATGGTTGCGCCGATTCTTCCTTCCGGGACGAACATGACGATACCCCATTCGAAGAAGCGGACACGACGCTTGATGCAAGCGATTGTGCCGGCCGTTCCCTATGTGTGGCTTCTCGTCTTCTTTCTTGTTCCCTTCGGCATCGTGCTCAAGCTGTCGCTGTCGCAGACGGCGAGCGCCATGCCGCCCTACCAGCCCGTACTGAACCTCTCCGAGGGATTAGCCGGGATAGCGACGTTCCTTGCAGGCCTGAACATCGATAACTTTCTGTTATTGATGGAGGATTTCTTCTACGGCGAGGCGGTGCTGTCGTCGGTTCGTATCGCCGCGACCGCGACGGCGATACTCGTCGTCATTGGTTTCCCCTTCGCCTATGCCATGGCGAAGGCTCCTGCGCATAGGAGGCCGCTCCTTGTTCTCCTGGTGATCCTGCCGTTCTGGATGAGCTTTCTCATCCGCGTTTATGCCTGGATCGGCATCTTGCGTCCGCAGGGGCTCCTGGATGCGGTGCTGATGGGCGCCGGTCTCACCAGTTCGCCGCTCGGACTGTTGCAGACGGAGACGGCGGTGCTCATTGGCCTCGTCTATTGCTATCTGCCTTTCATGATCCTGCCGCTGTTCGCGACCCTGGAGAAATTCGACTGGACGTTGCTGGAAGCTGCTGAGGATCTCGGCGCTCGGCCGGGGCGGAGCTTCCGCAAGGTGACGCTGCCGCTGGCCCTGCCGGGTCTCGCCGCGGGGGCCTTGCTCTGTTTCATCCCGATCATGGGAGAATATGTCATTCCCGAACTCCTCGGCGGAACGGACACGTTGATGATCGGCAAGACGTTGTCGGACGAGTTCTTCAAAAACAGGGACTGGCCGCTGGCCTCGGCGGTGGCGATCGTGCTGCTCGTTATCATCATCGGTCCCATCACCCTGCATCGGTCGATGGAGATGCGCCGGATGGAGCAGGCCCGATGATCCGCCGCCTCTCCGGTCTCGACACCACCGTGCTGACTCTGGGCTTCGTTTTTCTCTACCTGCCGCTTGTCGTGCTGGTGATCTACTCGTTCAACGGCTCACAGCTCGTGGCGGTGTGGGGCGGCTTCTCGACACGCTGGTACAGCGAAGTCTGGAACAATTCACAGCTCCTCGACGCACTGTGGACCTCCATCGGCGTCGCGCTCGTCTCCGCGAGCCTCGCGACGGTTCTTGGGACGCTGGCCGCGTTGGCGCTGGTGCGTCACGGCCGTTTTCGCGGCCGGGCCTTGTTCACCGGCATGGTCTATGCGCCGCTGGTGATGCCCGAGGTGATCACCGGCCTCGCTCTGCTGCTCTTTTTCGTTTCGCTGGATATTGGGCGCGGGTTCTGGACCGTGACGCTCGCGCACACGAGCTTCACCATGAGCTTCGTCGCGGTTGTCGTGCAATCGCGGCTGATCGCCTTCGACCGCAGCCTCGAGGAGGCCGCGCTGGACCTCGGCTCACCGCCCCTGCGCACTTTCTTCAAGGTCACGCTGCCGCTCATCGCGCCATCGGTCGGTGCCGGATTTCTGCTGGCGCTGACCCTTTCGCTTGATGATGTGGTCATCGCGAGTTTCACCACCGGTCCAGGCACGTCGACCCTGCCTATCGAGATTTTCAACAAGGCACGCAGGGGGCTCTCGCCCGAGATCAACGCGCTATGCACCCTGATGCTTCTCGCCGTGACCATACTCGTCATCGCTTCGTCACTGGCGACGAAGGCGAGACATGGGGATGCCAAGGTGGTTTAGGAGAAATCAATAAAGTATTGATTTTTATCTATTGTGCCTTGATGGCTTCGATGCGCGCGGGGCCGCGCGGGCGCCGGTCGGCGGGAACTGCGAACAGTGGCCCCGTCACTGATGAGCGCTCGATGAGCGCCTGGATGTCGGGAGCGATCGAGGGGCTGTCCCAGGTCCCGGTGATCCCGAGCGGGAAGCCTTTGCCGGGCATGGCGGTCGTAGGCGCCGTCACGACGCCGCGCAGACTGAACTGACGGTCCGCGATATCAATCCGCCCACCGAGACTGCCGCGCAGGCCGGGCGCGTTCATCGTGGCGTCCGTGATTTCGCCGACGCCGTTGGCAATGGTGAGGCCAAAGCCAATCTGCTCGAAATTAGTGCGCCCGCCTCGCCATTCCATCGCGGTCGAGAGTGGCCGAGCCTGCACGCGCTTGGCGATTTCGGCCAGGTCGAGACCGGCGATCTCGCCCTGACGCAGGTTGAGGGTGAGTTTGCCGCCAAGCTCGTTGGCGAGCGTGGCGAACGAGCGACCGCTGGACTCAAGCGCGAGCTGGCCCTGCGCAACTCCGGTAATGCGCCGGTTGGCGAAGACCTCGTTGATGACGTCGCCGGCCTCGATCTGGTCGAAGCTGCCCGTGAGTTTGACATCAATGCCAGGTGCCGCCTGAGCCTGGGTCATGATCAGCCGCCCTTTGAGGGTGCCCTGGCCAAGGGCGGCACGCCCCACGGACACCTCGATGCGGCCTGCGTTCATCATGATCCCGGCGGCGACGCCCTCGAAGGTGAGCGCGCCGAGGCGGGCCGCGTTGGCTGACAGACGAATGTCGATGCCCGCGCTATCAAGCATCGGCGTGAATGCCTCGCGGCTCCAGCTGCCCCAGGAGGACCGCACCGGGGTGAGCGGCTGCAGCAGCCGGTCGAGATCGAGCGTATCCGCCGCGACTGTGGCAGACAGAGCGGGACGGTCGCCCTCGACGCGCAGCACAAGCGCGCCCTCAAGCGGGTTCCTGCCGAGCTCGATGGTCGCCGAGGGAATAGATCCGCCGCGCAATGAAAGATCGCCATCGCCGCTGAGCGCGAAGCTGCCGATCTGGGCGGTCAGCGGCAAGGGCTTGTCGAGCCACACGACGGCGTCGGACAGCGAGGGGCTCTTCAGGCTGTAGCGGCCGCGCGTGCGCAGGGACTCGATTGTCTCGATGGTTCCCAGGAGCGAGGCGGACAGAAGGCGTGACGACACCGAGACAAAGGCCGGCGAGCTTTGTCCGGCCGCCAGACTGCGCGGTTGTATATTGATGGCGCGGAAATCCACAATCTCGCCACGCCAACGCGCCCGGCCGTGGAAATCGAGATCATCATCCCGCGGGGACCATTTGGCGACAAGGTCGATGTCATCGGCGACGTCGTTGTCGTCATCATCGAGCAGCTGTCCGCGCAAAAGTGTAAGCCGTGTAGGCGTCAACCGCGCACTCGTGTCATTGAGCCGCTGCTGCAGATTGGGCCACAGATCGGGACTGGTTAAGGGCCGCAGACGCACCGCCGGGGCGACGAAGGTCGCTTCAGCGATCGCGATACGGCGTGATCCGAAAAAGGCGAGCAGATCGACGTCGGCGCGCAGCTGGCGCGCGAAGATCATGCGTTCGCCATTGGCGGCGCGAAGCGTCACGTCGGGGAGAGTGATCCGCGGGACCGGCAGCAGGGTGAGCGTGGCGTCACCCTCCGAGACCAGCGTCAGCCCGGTCACGCGTTTGACCTGCGCTGCCACCTCGCGGTCGAGTCTGAGGCTGGGCACGGCCCAGGGCGTCACCGCCGCGAGCGCCAGCACAAACGAAATCGATGCGAGAAGGAAAAAAGTCCGTCGGGTCATGACCAGAAATCAATGAAAGGGTCAATAGACAGGACGAACGAATCGCCCATCGCTTTAGAGGCAGCCGGGCAGGGCGAGCATCGCTGCCTAACCTCCCGAAAACCTTAACAAAAATCCTCAGCGGCCAATGATGTCGGCCATATGAGAGAGCCGCCTCGCCCTCGCGGCGCACTCTGGCAGATATTGTGTGAAGCTGAAAGGTGGCGCTTTATTGACCAGCAAGATACCAGTTCGAGGTATCGACGATAGAATGGGGAAGAAAACATGACATCGTCGCAACCGATCTGGACGCCGGATGCGGCGGAAGCGTCCCTATCAACAGTTGCGCGTTTCATGCGTTTTCTCGGCGCGCGTGCGGGACGATCCTTTTCTTCCTATGGCGAGCTTCACGCTTTCTCCGTCGCGGATCGCGCAGCCTTCTGGTCTGCCCTGTGGGACTTCTGCGGTGTCGTGGGCAAGCGCACCGATGAGGTGCTCACTGAGGACACCATGCCGGGGGCCATTTTCTTTCCCGGCGCGCGGCTCAATTTCGCGGAAAACCTTCTACAGCGGCAGGATCATGCCACGGCCATTGTTTTTCGCGGGGAGGACAAGGAGGAGGCCAGGCTTTCCTTCGCCGACTTGCACAACCTCGTTTCGCGTATCCAGCAATGGCTCGAGAGCCTTGGTGTCGGTCCCGGGCATCGCGTGGCGGCGATGATGCCGAACCGTCCCGAGACAGTCGCGGCGATGTTGGCGACGGCTGCGCTCGGCGCGACCTGGGCCTCGTGCTCGCCGGATTTCGGCGCCCGCGGCGTTGTCGATCGCTTCGGGCAGATCACGCCGACCGTGCTCTTCGCCGTCGATGGCTATTGGTACGCCGGCAAACGCATCGCCGTGGGTGACAAGGTAAGGGAGATCGCCGCTCAGTTGCCCAGTCTCAAGGCGGTTGCGCTCGTCCCCTATCTCGGCGAGGCCGAGGATCTTGCCGACACCATCCCCAACGGAATTTACCTGCCGGAGGTGCTCGCGGACTTTCCGTCCCGGGCCATTCGCTTCCCGCGTTTTTCCTTTGATCATCCCCTCTACATTCTCTTTTCATCGGGAACCACGGGGGTGCCCAAATGCATCGTGCATGGGGCCGGGGGCGCGCTCCTTCAACATCTGAAGGAGCACCGCCTGCATTTCGATATTCGCGCCGGGGACCGGGTCTTTTATTTCACGACATGCGGCTGGATGATGTGGAACTGGCTCGCCGCCGTCCTGGCTAGCGATGCGACCATCATCCTCTACGATGGCTCGCCGCTTCATCCCTCGCCGAACGTGCTCTTCGACTATGCCGAGGACGAGCGCGTGACCCTGTTCGGCACTTCGGCGAAGTTCATCGACAGCTGCCACAAGGCCGGCATACGCCCCCGCGACAGCTATGATCTGTCGACCGTCCGCGTTATCGCCTCGACGGGATCGCCGCTCTCGCCCGAGAGCTTCGACTATGTATATGACGCGATCTCGCCCGATGCCCAGCTCGTTTCGATGTCCGGGGGCACGGATATCCTCGGCTGCTTCGTTCTCGGCGAGCCGACGTCGCCGGTGTGGAAGGGCGAGATCCAGGCGCCCGGGCTCGGCCTGGCCATCGAAATTTGGGACGACGACGGCCGCCCCATGACGCATGGCAAGGGAGAGCTCGTCTGTGCGAAGGCCTTTCCCACCATGCCGCTCGGCTTCTGGAATGACCCCGATGGAAGCCGCTATCGCGCGAGCTATTTCGAGCGCTTTCCAGGCGTGTGGTGCCATGGCGACTTCGCCGAATGGACGGAGCATGGAGGCATCGTGATCCATGGGCGTTCGGACGCGACCCTCAACCCCGGCGGCGTACGGATCGGCACGGCTGAAATCTATGCCCAGCTCGATCGGATGCCGGAGGTGCTGGAGGGGATCGCCATCGGGCAGGAGTGGGACAACGATGTGCGCGTCGTGCTTTTCGTGCGGCTCGCGGAAGGAGCAAGGCTCGACGAGGACCTTCAGCAGGCGATCCGCGCGGCGATCCGCAGCGGTGCAAGCCCGCGACACGTTCCGGCGAAAATCATCGCGGTGGCGGATATTCCACGGACAAAATCAGGCAAGATTACCGAGCTCGCCGTGCGCGACGTCGTTCACGGCCGGGCTGTGAAAAATGCGGATTCGCTGGCCAATCCCGAAGCACTCGATCTGTTCCGCGATCGGCCGGAACTGCGCGTGTAGTTTAACGACCGCATGCGCTGTCGGCAGGGATCCGCAGTCGGAACGTGAATAGCGCATTCAGGTGACACTGTACGCGGTGCCACTGTGCTGAGGTGAAACCTGGGAGCGGGCAGAGCGGCGGTGCCCATCGCGCGATAGCCCCCGCCCTCGACGCGCACGATCGGAGCCGCGATGTGACCATGGCGGAGAGCGCTATCAGGAAGCTCGAGGAGTGGTCGAAAGGGGTCGAAACGAGAACAGATTTTTCAAAATTCTCTCAAAATGCCGTTTCCGGTCCAGCTGAGAAAACGCGAAAAACGTAATGATTACAATTGGCTGGGGGACCTGGATTCGAACCAGGACTAACGGAGTCAGAGTCCGCAGTTCTACCGTTAAACTATCCCCCACCAAGGGATTGTAAAATAACGCTTTTTGAGCGTTTATCTTACAAGGTCGCGAATGTTCTACAAATCTCGTTCGCGGGACGTTCTTAGCCACGTCACAGCGCGAAGGCAAGCGCCTTTTTTTGCCTGACGCTGGATAGGGTGTCCCTGTTGATAAGCGGTTCAGGGAAGCTGCGCCCCCCTCGGCCGGGGTAAGCCAGAGGGGCGGTGCGTGGCCGCTATCAAGAGCTCGAAAGGCCTCTTGCCCGATGATCGGCTTGGGAAACGCACCAAGCGGGCACCCCGGCGCGATACTATTCGGCCACAGCGAAGATGAAGTCACTCTCGCCGTAGACGCGGTGGGGCAGGCCGATCACCAACACCTGGTTGCCACCGCCGAAGTCGATGAGAATGTTCTCCCCATGGGAGCCATATGCTTTGATCATGCCGTGCATCTCGGCGAGATTGTGGAATCCATAGGCGCTGACATCGATCTTGTCCTGCCGGTATTGGAAGTCATGGATGACGTCCTTGCCATTTTCCGGCCCGAACACGAAGATGTCTCGCCCGGTGACGGCGCCGGTCTCGACCACGGCGGCATCGCCCCACATCTCGTCATCGCCGCGGCCGCTGCGCAGGACATCGTCGCCACCACGGGCACCCGCCGCCAGCGTCTCGGCGTCGCCGTAGAGCAAGTTGGTGACACCGCTCACCCTGCCGACGGATCCGGCATCAAGCACGTCGTTGCCGCCTGTTGCCCCGGCGCCCAGGGTGACTGCGTCGCCATAGAGGATGTTGTGGGCACCAGGCGTTGATACGCCCTCGAGCCGGTCATTGCCGCCGTGCGCCGCGCCACCGATGAACAGGGCATCGCCGACAAGCGTATAAGTGCCGGAAAAGCTATAATCGTTCACGGCAAGATCGTCGTCGCCGCCTCTGGCATTGTCGAGGATCTCGGCGGCGTCGCCAATGAGCCAGTTCTGCCCGCCGTGGACAGTGCCGCCGCTAACAATCGTGTCATTGCCGCCGCGCGCCTCGTCCAGCAGCCGCCCGGTGGCATCACCGAAGATGACAAGATTGGCGCCCCGATCGAGGAAGGTGTCGTTGCGTCCAACCGATGTCCCTGTGAGATCGCCATCGATGTCGCCAAATAGCACGGTCGCATCGTCGCTCCAGGGTGTCGCGACAGCCAGCGGCGCCTGAGCGAACAGGGTATCGGCGTTGACGGGGAATTCGGCGCTCCGAATGAACGACGTTGCGACAGCGGCGAACGAAGCGCCGCTGTTGATCTGCTCGACCCAATAGCCGACGCCAGCCGCATCCCCGGCCCGGTCGAACAGGTCGTTATACAGCCTGTGCACCAAGGCTTCGGCATCCGGCGCGGTGAACTCCGCCGATTGCGACAGAGCGAGCGCGATATCGGCAAGGCTCATGCCGTTGGCGCTCTGCTCCGTCCAGAAGGCGAGGCCAGCGTCGTCGGCATCCCGCCCCAGCACCACCTTATACAGCGCCGCGATCTCGGACTGGTCGGCGGAAAACAGGTCAATCGTCGTGTCGTCGAACTGGATGGCCTGGATATTGGCGAGTTTATCGGTCCGTCCCGTGAGCTTGTCCGTCAAATAAGCGAGGCCGCCAGCGAACGAAATATCAAACTCACTGCGGATGCCCTCGACGACGAACGTATCCCTTCCAAGTCGGCCGTCTACGATGTCGCTACTGGGGGATCCGACAATGCGATCATCACCATTGGTCAGTGCCATGTCATCCTACCTTCGAAAACACACGCTTTTCATGCGGGGGCCATCGCGCCCGCCCGAATAGTTGGGGAACCGTGTGTCGCAACGTAGTTGACGGATGAGGCGCGGACTGTGGAAATTATTCTCTTTCTTTGGAAATTTCGAAATCTCCCCATGCTGCCAATCAGCGATGGCGGCGAGAGATCTTCGCCTTTTCACCCCGCCACGTCGGCTTTTACAGCAGCGGGCTCGAGCGGGGCGCTCGTGACCCTATTCTTTCCTTCGGCTTTGGCTCTGTAGAGATGCTTGTCGGCGTCCACGATGAGTTCGGAGAAGTTGCCGAGGCGGGCGTTGGCATGGCTGAGGCCGATGCTGATTGTAAAGCGCACTGTTGCGTTCCCTGCGCTCACCTCTTCCTGCTCCACGGCTGTCCTTACGCGTTCGGACAGGGTGTGGGCTTCATCTCGCGAGATCTGCGGCAAGACCGCGACAAACTCTTCGCCACCGACACGTGCGACCAGATCCGTCGCTCGGAGGGATCTCTTGATCGTATCGCCACAAGCCTTGATGACCGCGTCGCCGACCATATGCCCTCGCGTATCGTTGATATGCTTGAAGTCATCGATGTCGATGAGAATGACCGCATATTGCCGCGCCAGGGGATCCGGGCGACGCGCCAGAGCATTTTCCAACCCGAGCCGGTTGTAGAGGCCTGTCAGAGGATCGCGCGACGCTGCTTGTTGAAGCTCGTGTGTTCCGAGTTCATACGCGAGGGAGAGCGAGAAGGCCCCACTGGCGACAATGTGGATGGCGGCGGCAACCAGATGGATGTTGAGAAACACGTCATGCGGGAGGAGACTATCCATGCCGCTTTCGAGCATCCATCCCTGCATCACGCGAAGGGCTGAGGAGGCCGCTATCACGCCATAGGCGATCGCCAGTCCCCAGCGTGAGGGAAGGTACTCATGTTGCTCACGAACCAGCGCATGGATGATGACGATGATCTGTATGGCTATGGCGACATTGACGCCGCCGAAGACCAGACCGGTCCCGAGATCGTCCGACATGTAGAGCAGCCCCGCCACCAGGGCCGTAAGAATGATCGACAGGAGATAAGTCGGCTTATGTCCAAAAAATGACCTTATGGCTTGCCAGCGGAAGCCCAGACCGATCACGAGCAGGCAGTTCGGGAGAAGAAGCATCTCCTTGCTGCCATCGACGCGCTGGGAGAACATGAGGAAGGCAACCGCGAAGACGGCATCGGCGATTGTGAGGTTTAGCCAATATTTCCCGTCAAAACTCCGCGACCAGGCCAGGATATAGGTGACAGTGAAGACGACTAATGAGATCGCATTGACGGCAAAAAGGGTAGCCGCGTCGAACGGTTGCACGCTGTTCACGTCCTTATGGCACCAGGTCGTGTCGGTCTATCCACGAGACCAACAGCGCCGACGTTGGCACAGCGTTTTGCCAAGATTAACCGCTCGACGGCAGATCCCATATTTCCCCCTGATAGTACGTGGGTCTGCAGATCCCCGAAGGCTATAGCCGGAATTCAAGGCAGAACCGAAGCATTTTGTGTTCTATGGTCTGATAAGTCTCGGGGTGGGGCCTATTCTCCTCAGATCGGCAATCCGCCCTGAAGGGCGGGGAGCCAATGTGTGTCACGCGGCTCGCAAGGCGCCACGATGTACCGCGGAACGGTCGATCATGGCGTCACGCCGTGCGATCCGGTCGCGCGGACATCCGATGGCGTGGCGCCATAGCGCTTGCGGAAGGCCCTGTTGAAGCCCGAGAGATCTGGGAAGCCGCAGTCATAGGCAATGGTGGCGATTGAAGCGCGCCCCGTCGGTTCCCTGCGCAGACGATTGTAGGCAAGTGCCAGACGGCGATCCCGCAGGAACGCGGAGAACGTCGTTCCCTCTCGTTCAAAGAGAAGTTGGACATAGCGCGGCGTGACACCGTGATGCCGGGCGATCGTGTTCACGTTGAGATCGGGATCCCGGAGGTGGACCTCGATGTCTTGGCGAATGAGCTGCAGGCGGGCGTTGCCGGCGGGAGAACTCCCGCGTTGATCTATATCGACGTACTGACTGCCGAGGGACAGCGCGACGAGATCATAAAGATGGTCTTCGGCGATGCGGGCGGCTTTCACATCAGCCGGTGGATTGGCTCGCAGTAGGTCCGCGTAGCCAACCGCCAGCGCGGCCTCCGGGGCGGAGCGCTGGATATGGAGATAAGGCTGGCGTTCCGCGCGTGGCACGAGAGTGCCAAGCCGGTTGGGCGCTAGCGTCGCGCCCGTGACCATCGTCGCCGCTAGTTCAAAGCTGAAGGGAACGGACTGGTTGATGATGAGGATATCGCCCGCCGCGATCTTGACGGGCGGGCGGCCGTCAACCGCGACCTCGTGATCGCTTCCATGGACCGTGAGCAGATATCCGTCCCGTCCGTCGCCCAGGAGCCACCGGGGGCGTGCCCCTCGCATGGGCGGATACTGGCAGGAGCCGAGGGTCGTGCCTCCTGGCAGCACGCAGGCGCTCATCTCGACATGGATCTCGTCGACGTCGAAAGGTATGAACTCCAAGCCCAAGAAATGCCGGGCCACGAAATCGTGTACGAAGTCCATGCGCTGGCGGCGTGGCACGTCGTTTGTGGAAAGACGCAGCATGAGAGTGAGGGCTGTATGGTTCAATGATGTCCGCGGAACGGGATAGTTCAATCCATGTAATGACATCACTGTACGGCCGGTCAACAACCGAGGCACGAACCCGGGAGCTGTCGCGAACTCGTGACGCACCCCTCCGGCGTGGCAGGCCACCCCGGGGTCCATTAAATTGACGAGCCAGCGCGGTCGGGCCTCTCCAGGTTCGCACCGGGATTGGTTTTTCGGAGCCTGAATTTGTTCCGCAGCGGAAATCTCACGCGGTTGCTCGCCCATCCGCAAATCACCAGTACGAAGAGCCTCGTGCGCTATGTCGCGGTGGTGACAACGGTCAGTCTTGTCATCGCGCTTTGCCTGGATATCGCGGGCCAGCTCATCTTTTTCACGAACTGGCAAACGGCGGTACGCTCCTGGTTACTCACGGTGTTCACCGTCTGCGTCATAGCCGTGCCGGTCAGCACGGTCTTCGCCCGCTCGCAGCGGGCCCTTCTTCTTGCCCATCGCGAGCTTGAGCTCCTCAGTAGGACCGACCAGCTGACAGGCTTGCCGAACCGTCGGGCGTTGATGGAAGCTAGCGAACAGTCGGATTTCGATGCGATGGTGCTCGTCATCGCGGATGTCGATCGGTTCAAGACGATCAACGACACCATCGGTCATCGTGGAGGCGACACCGTTATACGAGCGGTTGGGCAGATCATGGCGAGCCATCTCTCGCAGTTCGGTATCGTCGGACGTCTGGGCGGTGACGAGTTCGCGCTGATATCCACGAAGGCACCGGTGGAAGACATCGTCCTGGCACTTATCAAGCTGCGTGAAGTCGTGGCGAAGACATCCATCATTGCCGCGGACAGCGTTGCGAAGGTGTCGATCTCCGCGGGTGTCGCTATCCGCGGCCCGCTGACCTCCTTTGACACCGTCTATTCGGAGGCCGACGAAGCGCTCTACATGGCGAAACGCGCAGGCCGTAACCGCATTGAGCTGTCGGACAGGGTGAAGCTCGCTTATCCCGAAATGTTTTCTCAGTCGGCCAATGGTTGAGTGAACCGGAACCACCCGCGAACGGAAACCTGCTGGCGGTGACGCGCCACATCCAGGGGCGGACCTAAAGATGCATTCCGCCATCCACGGACAATACAGCGCCGTTGATATAACTCGCCTCCGGTGAGCAGAGGAAGGCGACGATTCCAGCGCAATCTTGCGCGTCGCCGATCCGGCCCAGCGGTATCTTATCCTCCACGCGCTTGCGGAAATCGGCGTCGGCGAGCACCGCACGGTTGCGATCGGTGAGGATCGCGCCGGGCTGGACCACATTGAAGGTCACGTCAGGCTCGCGCGTATTGCGCGCCAGATTCAGGATGATGTTGGTCTGCGCCACCTTTGTGCCGGCATAGAAAATATGCACGTCATTCGGGCGATACTCCTGCACCGTGCCGATGGCGATGACGCGCCCGCGTCCACGCGCGATCATGCCCGGCAGCACGGCGCGGATGAGGCGCATCGTCGAGTACAGATTGACCTCCGCCTGCGCCAGCATGGCTTCCTCGGTCAAGGTCTGCCATGTCTGGCGAAACTCGATCGAGGCGTTGAGGACAAGGATATCAGGCGGGCCGAGGGCGGCTTCGACCGCCTGGACGAGCCCGACGGTCGCCGAAGCATCGGCGAGATCCGCCTTGAACAAGTGCGAGCCAGGCGGAAGCGCTTCCGCCGGCTCATTGTCGTCGCGGCCGTGGACGGCGACTTTCGCTCCGCCTGCCGCGAGCTTGCCAGCGATCGCACGGCCAATGCCGCGCGTCGATCCGGTCACGAGGGCGATCTGCCCGTCCATAGATGCGTTCATGGTGCTGGCACGGCTCATTTCGGCAGGAGGGGGGTGACGCGCGCGGCGGCATCGGCCATCGCGGCCTCGGGTGTCATGCTACCGATCACAGCCGCCTGGCTTGCTTGCACGAAGATGTCATGGGCACGCGCCTGCTCGTCGAACGCCGGCAGATGAATGCGGGCCGTCTTCAGCGCCGCCGCTTCGTCGGCGGCGTAGGGCAGGGCTGCCTTCAGCTTCGGCTCGTCATAGGTCGAGAGACGGGTCGGCCCGTTGCCGTTCAGCGCCATCGCCAGCGTGCCGGCCTTGGACGACAGGACACTGATAAGCCCCCATGAAGCATCCTTCTGCCTTGCCGCTTTCGGGATGACGAGCGCCCAGAACTCGACGGTCGGCGCGTAGACGAGCTTGCCCTGGAGGTCGGCCGCGACGGGAACGGTCAGCGCCTTGAACTTGCCGGGATATTGCGACTTCGACGGATCGTTGTAACTGACGAGCCGGGCAAAGGGATTGACCGTGATGGCGGCCCGGCCCTGCTGCATCCAGGTCGTCACCTCCTCATTGTTGA
Source organism: Chelatococcus sp. HY11 (assembly GCF_018398335.1). Classification (NCBI taxonomy): domain Bacteria; kingdom Pseudomonadati; phylum Pseudomonadota; class Alphaproteobacteria; order Hyphomicrobiales; family Chelatococcaceae; genus Chelatococcus; species Chelatococcus sp. HY11. Next base: position 1,233,919 of record NZ_JAHBRX010000001.1, on the reverse strand, counting down.
GATTGGTGAAGTTGCGCGGCATGACGCCCGACTTGTAGAGATCGGCCAGGATGCCGAGCGTCTTCACCATGCCCGGTTCCGTGCAGACGATCCGGCCGTCGGCCGTCATGTAGTCGCCGCCGAGCGCGCGCGACAGCGACAGGAAGTTCGAAGCGAAGACGCTGGTGAAGGCAAGCCCATAGACCGGTGTTCCGTCCGCGCGTTTGTAGGTGAGCTTGCGCGCCGCCTCGATCAGTTCCTCGAAGGTCTTCGGCAGGGCGACGCCGCGTTCCTCGAACAGCGCTTCGTTGTAGATGAGTGCGTTGGTGGCGTGGCGAACCGGCACGCCGTAGAGCGCGCCCTCGAGCTTCAGCGGCTCGACGAGGCCCGGTGCGAAATCAGTGAAGGCTTCGATCGGCGCGCTCGACTGGCGCGCGTCGAGCGGCTCGAACAGCTTGAGATTGCGCGGCACGGCGCGGCCGTTGAGGAGATAGCCGACGTCGATCGATGTTTCCGACAGGGAGACCTCGCGCAAGAGGCGCTCCATGATGGCGTTGACATCACCGAGCGTCACCCAGTCGATGTCCGTGCCCGTCGAGGCACGCCAGGCCGCGGTCGCGTCGCCGCCGGGACCGGAGGTCGCGGCCGAGTGGTGCACGCGGTGCGACAGCACGGTCAGCTTCTTGGCCTGTGCGAAGCTGGGGCCCGGTAGCGCGAACGTCGCGGCACCCGCCGCGCCGGCGAGCGCCAGCATTTGCCGGCGCGTGGGAATACGTCGATTGCCAGACATCCTATTCCTCCCTCCAATAGGTCACGGGGCTCTTGCACTGTCACGGGCAGTCATGGGGCTTCTGCCGCCCCACTGCCCGTCTGAGTTGCCGGCCGGCGGCGATTATGCCTCCGGCAGCCTGATCTTGACCCCCGCGCCATCACCGACGACGCGCAGGATGCTCGTGAAATCCTCACGCGGATAGACCTCTGCCGTCTGGGTCAGCAGTTCGAAGACCGCTTTGCCGAGGGTGAGCGGCACGCCCATGTCCTCGGCGAAGGCAAGCGCCAGCCGCTGGTCCTTGCGGGCGAGCGGCGTCATGAAGCCGGGGCTGAAGTCGCCGAGAAAGGCCTTGGACGGCATGAGCTTATGCATCCAGGCATTGTTGGTGCCCGTCGCGCCGCTGATCGCGACGATCATGTCGAGCGGCAGCCCCGCCTTGAGGCCGATGGCGCAGGCCTCGGCCACCGTCGAGACGATCCCGGCGGACAGGAAGTTGTTGACGAGCTTCATGGCGACGCCGTTGCCGAGCGGGCCGCAGTAGGTAATCGTGTCGGCCATGGTGCGCAAAAGCGGCATGGCTTCGTCGACATCAGCCTTGTCGCCGCCGATCATCAGGGCGAGCGTGCCGGCGCGCGCGTTCTCCACGCCGCGCGCCACCGGGCTGTCGATCATCCGGATGCCGCGTTCGGCAAGGCGTACCGCGACGCGGCGGCTGGTGCCGGGATCGATGGTGCTCATGTCGACATAGAGCGTGCCGGGCCTTGCGGCGGACTCGATGCCATCCTGGCCAAGCGTGATCTTCTCCACGTCCGGCGCGTCCGGCAGCATGGTGATGATGACATCTGACGTGCGGGCGAGCTCGGCCACCGAGGACACGGGCGTGGCGCCGGCCGCCTTGGCCTCCGCCAGCGCCTTTTCGCTGAGATCGAACACCTTCAGCTCATAGCCCGCCTTAGCCACGTTCAGCGCCATGGGCAGGCCCATCGTGCCGATGCCGATGAAACCGATGACGCTCTGGCCGGGAACAATCGCAGACATTTAAGACCTCACAAGCGGTTCAACGCGCTGTTTCAACTGGGCGACGGCGTCCTCGGGCTTCATCTGGCCGAGGGCGACCGCCTGGACGGTTTGGGCGAGGATGTCGCCGGCCTCTGTCGCCTTGTCGAAGGCGGGCAGCGGCGGCTTGGCAACGGCGAGGGCACGGGCCTCCTCGGCGGCATAGGGCACGGCCTCCTTGACGCGCGGGTCGTCGTAGGCCGAGGGGCGGATCGGCCCGTTGCCGTTGAGCGCGGCCCGGATCACCGCCTCCCTGGCGGTCATCGCCTTCACCATCTGCCACGCGAGTTCCTTGTTGCGGCTGTTGCGCGGAATGACGAAGGACCAGAATTCGGTGGTGCCGACGATGTCGCCTCCCGGGGAGCCGGCAGCGGCTGGCGGCGAGACGACCTTAATCTTGCCGGCGTAGTTCGACTTCTGCGGATCGTTGAAGGCGAGATAGCGGCCGAAGGCGAAGTGGCACATGGCCAGGCGCCCGGTCTGCATCATGGTGATGACCTCGTCCTGCCGAAGCGCCGCGAAATTGCGCGGCAGGATCTGCTTGGCGAAGAGATCGCGGAAGACCTCGAAGGTCTTCACCATGCCTGCTTCGTTGGGGACCACCTTCAGCGTCTCGTCGATGAAAGGGGCCTGATAGGCGAGCGACAGCGTGACCATGTTGACATAGCTCACGCCTTCCATGGCGAAGCCGTTCACGGGCACGTTGCCGTCGCGGCGGAAGGTCGTCTTCTCGGCAAAGGCGATCATGTCCTCGATCGTGCGCGGCGGGCCGGACAGGCCGCGTTCGGTGAAGAACGCCTCGTTGTAGTGAAGGCCGGTGGTCGCATGACGGAAGGGAACGGCGAAGGTTTCGTTGTCGACCGTGACGGCCTTGACCATGCCCGGCGAGACTTCCTGCCAATCCTCGATCGGGTCGCCCGCCGCGAGCTCGTTGATCGGGGCCATGAGCTTCAAGGCGCGGGGCACCGCGTTGGTGTTGAGCAGGAAGCCGACGTCGAAGGACGTCTCGCCGAGGCTCGCCTCCCGCAGCAGGCGCTCGTGCAGCGGACCGACATCAAACGTTGACCAGTTCAGGGCAACGCCGTTCGCCTTGCCCCATTCACCCAGAATGTCGCCACCCTTGCCGCCGGCGTCGCCGGTGAGAGCGGTACGGTGCACCCGATGGCCAATGATGTTGAGCGACTTCGACTGGGCAATGGCCGGGCCGAAGCCAGCCGCGAGGGGCAGGGCACCGGCGCCGAGCGCCAGAAGCGCCCGGCGCGACGGACGGATGAGGGACATGGGCTTCCTCCAAGAATGAAATTTATCGTCAGCCTGCGTTTGCGCAGGTCCATTGGGTGGTCACGTCTCTGATAGGCAGGCGGCTTACTCGCCGGAGAACAACTCCTTTACGGCTGCATCCGCAGCCTCGAAATGCTGGCTCATGGCGTCGAAAGCCGCATTCGCATTCCCTGCCTTGATGGCGTTGAAGATGCGCACGTGACGCTCATAGGTCTCGCGCCATTCCGCAGGCCCCCGGTTTCCACGCGAATTGAAGATCTCCATGATCTCCGAAATGATCGGCCGAAGCGCGCGGATCTGGAACTTCAGGAGGCGGTTGCCCGACATGGTGCCGATCGCCTCATGAAAATCGAGATCCGCCTCGATCCAGGATGGCACGTCCCCAAGGCTCTCCTCCATGCGCGCGAGGATCGCGGCGAGATTGGCGAGTTCGGCCTCGCTGCGCGCCTTTGCTGCGAGCCGCGTCGTCGGTGGCTCGAGGATCCGCCGGAGTTCGATGGCCTCGTTGATGCCGGTCGCGCTGCCGCGCACGGCGAAGCGAAAGAAGCGACCCAGCGGCTCGGCATCGAGATCGCGGATCCGCGTGACCTTCCCTTGCTGAATATGCACGACACCCATGGCGGCGAGTTCACGGATCGCCTCGCGCGCCACCTGCTTGCTGACGCCGAAGGACGCGGCGATCCGCCCCTCCGAGGGCAGGGCGTCGCCCGGCTTCAATCGCCCATCCAGGATGGCCTGTGTCAGCTTCTCGATGACCGCTTCGCCGAGTCGCACGGGCGCAACGTCTTCAGCCCCGAGCAAAACATCGAGCGGGTCGATGTCGAGCGTTCCGTTCAACCCAGATCCCTTTTTCATGATGTCTTCGGCGGCAGACCGTGCGCCACCATTGTACAGCCCGGGCCGCAATCGCCGACCGTTACGGCCCATGAGAGGACTATGACAAAATTGATGCGGCATTGCAACTATCCAACTTAGCGGATAAGTTGCTAGGCAACTATCGAACAGGGAGGAAGGCGTGACTGATCAAGAACGCTTGTCATCCGCCAGCCGGGCTTTGGCAGAGGCGGAGATGGACAACGCGGGCGCGGTGATTCGACGCGTGACGGCTCATCCACTGCGGGCGATCCTGCCCAAGGCCCAGCGTACGTCCCAAGGTGACTATCCCTCGGTGGAGATCCTGGTTGTCGAGGTGGAAACCGATGACGGTCTCATCGGTATCGGCGAGGGGCTGGCCCGTCGCGGCGCCAAAGGCTATGCGGCGCTCGTCGACGAGGCGCTTGTGCCACGCCTTCTGGGGCAGGATTCGAGCCATCGCCGCGCCTTGTGGCAGCGCATGCGCAACGCCCTGACCGGCCGACCGGGCGGCCAATTGGTCGAGGCGCTATCGGCCGTCGACATCGCCCTGTGGGATCTCGCCGGAAAGCGCGCGGGAGAGCCGATCCATCGCCTGCTTGGCGGCATGGGACGTGCCCATGTCCCCGCCTATGCCTCCTCCATCAACTGGCTCGATGATGGGACTGTTGAGGCGGAGATCGCCTCCGCGCTGGCTTCGGGCTTCCGCGAGATCAAGGTCAAGCTCGGCCGGCCCGTTCCCGCCGCCATCGCGCGCGCCAAGCTTGCGCGCCGCCTCGCTGGCGACGACATCGCCCTCTATGTCGATGCCAACTGGGCCTATGACGTGGACGACGCGATGCGTGTCGGTCGCGCGCTCGCTGATCTCGGCTACGATCTCTTCGAGGAGCCGATCGCCCCCCACGACCGCGAGGGCTATCGGCGTCTTGCCCAACATCTGCCGATAAGGCTGGCGGCGGGGGAGAGCGACTATGTCGGCAGCGAGGCGTTGCAGCTGCTGCAGGATCGCTCGCTTGGCCTCATCCAGCCCGACGTGACGCGCTCGGGAGGCATCACCGAGACCTGGCGGATCACGGAGCTCGCAGCGGCCCATCACACGGCCTATGCGCCGCATGTGGGGTGGTCGGGCGCGATCTGCGTGGCGGCGAGCCTGCATCTGGCCGCGGCCGCCGAGACGACGCGCACCTTCGAGTGCATGGTCTACGACAATCCTCTGCGGGACGAGCTCTGCGCGCCTGTCGTCGGCGGGCATGGTGAGATCGTCGACGGCGGCGTCGCGATACCGCAAGGGCCGGGTCTCGGGGTGACGCTCGACTATGACGTCCTCGCCCGCCACCGCATCGCTTGAGGGCCTGATGGAACAACGCTCACCGCTTCTTCCCGCCCTCGGCTTCATCGCTCCCGTCCAGCTCTTCGTCGGCGTCATCATCTTCATCCCGGCCCTCTACGTGTTCTGGCTCAGCCTGACCGAATCGTCCTTCGGTCAGGCGCCGGTCTTCGTCGGTCTCGCCAACTATGGCCGCGTGCTGGCGGATCCTTATTTCTGGAAGGCGCTCGTCAACACGGTCATCGTCGTCCTGATCGTCGTGCATGTGGAGCTTCTGCTTGGGCTTGGCATGGCCCTCCTGTTCGCGAGTGGCGTGCCTTTCAGGCCGCTGCTCTTGGCCGCGGTGCTCGCTCCCTATGCGGTCAGCGAGGTCTCCGCCGTCGTGATGTGGCGCTTCCTGTTCGACCCGGAGGTCGGCTTCGCCACGCAAGCCCTGACGGCCCTTGGCCTGCCGCCGCTGGAATGGGCCGTGGTGCCATGGCAGGGGCTGTTGCTCGTCTCGCTGCTGAGTATCTGGCTGCATCTTCCCTTCACCTTCGTGATCCTCTACGCGGCGCGGCTCGCCATCCCCGGCGAACTCTACGAGGCGGCGCAGATGGATGGCGCGAGTGGCTTCGCGCGGTTCCGCCGCGTCACCCTACCGCTGCTCGTGCCGGCGATGCTGATCGCCATGCTGTTCCGCTACATCTTCGCCTTCCGCCTGTTCTCCGAAGTTTGGCTGCTCACGGGCGGCGGCCCGGCGCGCCAGACCGAGGTGCTCGCTGTCTATCTCTATCTCGAAGCCTTCCGCTACAACGCCTTCGGCGACGCGGCCGCGACCGGCTGGCTGCTCGTGGTGGCTTCCCTCGTCCTGGCGCTCTGGTATCTCCGGCGCCTCTACAAGGAGATGTTTGCGACCTATGCGCCGTAACCCGCTCCTCATGGCCCTCAAGGGCATCGCCATCCTGGTCGTGCTGGCCTGGTCGCTCATCCCGATCGCGATGATCATGATGTCGTCGTTTAAGACGGACCGCGACATCTTCGCCGTGCCGCCGCGTCTCGCATTCCAGCCTACATGGACGAATTATGTAGCTTTATGGGAACGTTGGGGGGATTTCTTCCACGGTCTTCTCAACAGCCTTATCGTCACCGCCGGTGCGACCATCGTCGCCGTGCTGTCGAGCGCGGTCGCCGGCTACGCGTATTCCCGGTTCCGCCACAAGGTGCTGGCGGGGTCGGCCTTCTTCCTCATCTTCATTCGCCTGATCCCGCCCATCGTCATTACCCTGCCGCTGTTCCCCGCTGTGAACTGGCTCGGGCTGAACGACACCCATTTCATCCTGATCGTCCTTTACGCCACGTTCTTCGTGTCGCTCGGCACGCTGGTCATGCGCACTTTCATCGACCAGATTCCGAAAGAGGTGGACGAGGCGGCCCATCTCGATGGCGCGAGCCGGCTGCAGGTGCTCTACAAGCTCATCCTGCCCTTGTCCGCCCAGGGCATGGTCGCGGTCGCGGTCTTCGTGATCGTCTATGCCTGGAACGAATTCCTGTTCGCCTTCATCTTCACCACGACGCGTGCAAAGACCGCGCCGCTCGTGCTCTCGGAAATGATCGGCGCGGTCGAGGGTGTCGAATGGGGCGTCCTGTTCGCCGCCTCGACCGTCCAGCTTCTGCCCGTGCTCATCTTCGTGGTGCTTGCCCAGAAGCATCTCGTCGCCGGCCTCACGGCGGGGTCGACGAAAGGCTAGGGCAACGGCAACGCTCACGAGAAAACCAGAGGAAACAATGTCCGAAGGATCACAACCATGACCGATATCGCCGGGAACGACCTCAGGCGGGCCATGCAAATGGCCAATCCGGCGCTGAGCCGTTTCGATCCCTTGCCCCGGATCATCACGTTCGACGACTTCGACCGGGGCTTCTGCGGCTGGACGCAGCTTGTCGGCAACTACGAGGACGATCTCGACAGCATGCTGCCCGGCTATGCGCAGCATCTGTCGCCGATGCTGTCGACGCTGCCGCATTGGGACGCCGGCTCCCACGGCAGCTTCGACGGCAGCTACGCGCTGAAGATCGCCACGCGGCCGAGGCGCGGCGCGCAGAACGTCGCCATCAAGCGTCTGACCTTTCGCCATGCCGGGCCCATCCGCATCGAGGCCTATGTCACCTTCAAGCCAGAGGCGAACGAACTGAAGCTGTCCGAGGCGGATGTGCGCTCCTTCGGCTTTCTCTACGATCTCCAGGTCGGGGACGGAGCGGGCGAGGGTGGCGAGCGGGTGATGCCGCATCTGCGCTTCCTCAACGCTCTCGACGGCAAGCACGTCCAGCGCTGGCAGTTCAAGCCGCAGACCACAGCCTTCAAGCCCATCGGTCACGACGACAAGACGGTCAGCCATTATCACCTGGCGCCGGAGGGGTGGGTCGACCTGCCGGGCGGTGAGCAGCGCCTCTGCTACAACGAAATCCCGACCAAGGTGAACTGGACCTATCTGTGCCTCGATTTCGACCTGGCGACCATGCAATGCACCGGTTTCCGCTGCAATGACAGGGTGTTCGATGTGTCCGGCTACGAGCCCATCCGCATCCCGGCCATGAAGAATCTCTGGTGCATGCTGAATCTGGCGTTCTTCGCCGAGACCGACACCGACAAGCGGGCTTTCCTCTATGTCGATAGTGTCTGCCTGTCGGGAGACTTCTGATGCTGCGTGAGAGCTTTGCCGCCATCGTGGCGCGCAACGAAACCTGGACGGGCAAGAGCGCGACGGAGCCCTACGAGGCCGGCTGGGCCAACGAGGCAGCCATCTTCGTGCGGGCCTTGAAGCCGGTCACCGGCATGCCGGGCCGCGCCCGCGTAGAGATCTCGCCGGACGGCATGCGCTGGGCGCCCGAGGGCACCGAGTTCGACCTGCCGACCGAGAAGGACGGTATCGGCGTTGCCCGCGTCGAGCGCTTCGGCACATGGCTTCGTGTCACCGCCGATGTGCCCGACGGCGCGGCAATTACGGTGCTTGTGACGCTGCATCTGAAGGCGTGAGGGCGGCACTTAAGGGCGCTAACGATTGGTGACGTGTCATTCCCTTCCCGGCCGGTGAAACCGGCCGGGAAGGGAATCCAGAAGAGCCAACCGTCGCGCTTCGTGGATACCCTTTCCGAGCTGCTTACTAGACGGCTGCTGCCGGGCTGTCCATGAAAGGCCAAGTCAGCAGCTGCCGACTTGGCAGCCCGCCGGGGATGACACGCCGACCTTCCTGACAGCCTTTTTTCTCTCCCCAACTGCGCCGCGATCAGCTAACGATGTATCCATTGAGATATTTCGATAGCGAGGCAGGGGAGCCGACAATGGTCGATCAACTTTATGTCCGGGGCCGGCTGGCTCGCATGGCGCGTTTCACCGGCGCGGTCGCCGTGGCGGCGCTTGTCAGCTTTGGCAGCATGGCTGGCGCGCACGCCAAGGATCCGGTCGTATTCGCGGCGGCAAGCCTCAAGAACGCGCTCGATGCCATCAACGCCCAGTGGAAGGGCGAGGTCTCCAAGCAGGCAACGGTTTCCTATGCGGCGAGCTCGGCGCTTGCCAAGCAGATCGAATCCGGCGCGCCGGCTGACATTTTCATGTCGGCTGATCTCGACTGGATGGACTACTTGGCCAAGAAGGATCTCATCAAGCCGGATACGCGCGTGACGCTTCTCGGCAACCGCATCGTGCTGATCGCGCCGAAGGACAGCCCGGTCAAGATCGAGATCGGACAGGGCTTTGATCTCGCCAAGGCGCTCGGCGACGGGCGGCTTGCCATGGGCGATACAGCCTCCGTGCCGGCCGGCAAGTATGGGAAGGCTGCGCTGGAGAAGCTCGGTGCCTGGGCTGGCGTCGAGAAGAAGGTCGCGCAGGCCGAAAGCGTGCGCGCGGCGCTCCTGCTGGTCTCGCGTGGAGAGGCGCCACTCGGCATCGTTTATGCCACCGACGCCGCCGCGGATCCGCAGGTCAAGATTGTCGGCACGTTCCCAGAAAATTCCCATCCGCCAATTCTTTACCCGATTGCGCTGACAAAGGACTCGAGCAACCCGGAAGCGGCGGAGTTCCTTGCCTACCTGCAGTCGCCGAAGGCGAAGCCCCTTTTCGAGAAAGAAGGCTTTACGGTCATGAGCAAGACCGCGACGCAGTAGGCGCAATATCTGGTCGTGCACTCCTGACGGAACGCGCCCGTCATGGCCGGGCCTGTCCCGGCCATACCGACAGGTGAGGCATCGACTTCCTCAACCGTCATCCCTGGCAAGGCCGGGGATGACGGTTGAGGATGGATGGTGGACGGAGCCTTTCAGATAATGTCCAGTGGCCTGTCCACCTGTCCAAACCAAACACGGCTTCAATGAATGTCCTGGCTTGAGCTCAGCCCCGCGGAATGGACGGCCGTCCATCTCAGCCTGAAGGTGTCCTTCTGGGCGATGATCGCCAGCCTGCCGCTCGGGATCATCGTCGCGCTCCTGCTCGCGCGTGGCCGCTTCTGGGGGCATTCCCTGCTCAACGGCATCGTGCATTTGCCGCTCGTGCTGCCGCCGGTCGTCACCGGCTTCATTCTGCTGATCCTGTTCGGACGCCGGGGGCCGATCGGCGCTTTTCTCGACCAGTATTTCGGCATCGTCTTCTCTTTCCGCTGGACGGGAGCGGCCTTGGCCTGCGCGGTGATGGCCTTCCCGCTTCTGGTTCGTTCCATTCGCCTGTCGATCGAGGCCGTCGATACACGGCTGGAGGTTGCCGCCGGCACACTCGGCGCCAACCCGGTCTGGGTGTTTCTCACGGTGACGCTGCCGCTGATCCTGCCGGGCATCATCGCGGGTATGGTGATTGCCTTCGCCAAGGCCATGGGCGAGTTCGGGGCGACGATTACCTTCGTGTCGAACATCCCCGGCGAGACGCAGACCCTGTCGGCGGCGATCTACACTTTCACGCAAGTGCCCGGCGGCGACACCGGCGCGATGCGGCTGACGATCGTCGCCGTGGTGATCGCCATGGCCGCGCTCCTCGTCTCTGAGTTGCTGGCGCGCGGCGTCGCCCGCCGCATCGCGGCCGCGTGACCGATGGCGACATGAACAGCAGCCCATGAGCATCGACATCGACGTCACCCACCGGCTCGGCGCCTTTCAACTCGTCGCCCGTTTCAGCGGAGGCACGGGCGTGACGGCGCTGTTCGGCCGTTCGGGCTCGGGTAAGACCTCGCTCATCAACATCATTGGCGGCCTGCTGCGGCCGGACCGGGGACGCGTGGTGATCGACGGCGTCACGCTCGTCGACACCGATCGCGGCATCTTCGTGCCGAAGCATCGCCGGCGCCTGGGCTATGTCTTCCAGGAGGCGCGCCTCTTTCCGCATATGAGCGTGCGCCGCAACCTTCTCTATGGACGCGGCTTCGTGCCGGCCAGCGAGCGCATCGCCATGGAGCCGATCGTCGACATGCTCGGCATCGACCACCTGCTCGACAGGCGGCCGGCCGGCCTCTCCGGCGGCGAGAAGCAGCGCGTCGCCATCGGGCGGGCGCTTCTCGCCAGTCCACGGCTTCTCCTGATGGATGAGCCGCTGGCTGCCCTCGACGAGAGCCGGAAGGGCGAGATCCTACCTTATATCGAGCGCCTGCGTGACGACATGCGCCTGCCGATCGTCTATGTCAGCCATTCCGTCGCCGAGGTGGCGCGGCTCGCCACCACGCTGGTCGTTTTCAATGCCGGCGAGGTAGCGGCGGCGGGGCCGGCGGCCGATGTCATGCAGCGCCTCGACCTGTCTCCTCTCACGGGGCCGGAAGGCGCGGGAGCGGTGGTCGATGGAAAGGTCGCCGCCCAGGACACGGCCTATGGCCTGACGATTGTCGCGACCCCTGCCGGCGACCTCTTCATACCGGCCGTCGCCAAGGCGGTCGGTGCCCCCGTCCGCCTTCATATCCGGGCGCGCGACGTCATGCTCGCGACGAAGGCCCCCGAGGCGCTCAGCGCGCTCAATGTCATTGAAGGTGTTATCGCCGAAATCGGCGCGGCGACAGGCGCGGCGGTGGATATCCGGCTCGATTGCCGTGGCGTGCCGCTTCTGGCGCGGTTGACGCGGCGGTCCCTGGAGGGGCTGGCTCTGACACCCGGCAAGACGGTCTTCGCCGTCGTCAAGGCCGTTTCGTTTCTCCCCGAGGAGCGCGGAGAGGAGGGGCGCAGGGGTGACGGACATTCGGCAGCGGACGCGGCCGACTGAGCCTTGTGCCGTTACCCCGTCGCCACAGCCTCGGCCAGGGCATCGAGATCGTCCGCGACGGCGGTATGGGCGGCGCGTTCGAGCCGGCGATAGCGCGCGACGATATCCTGGCCGAGCGGTGTCAGCACCGCGCCGCCGCCCCGCGATCCGCCATGCTGTGTCGCCACCAGTGGCGCGCGGAAGGCATGGTTGAGGCTGTCGATGAGGAGCCAGGCGCGGCGATAGGACATCTCCATGGCGCGGCCGGCGGCCGAGATGGAGCCGGTCTCGTTGATGAGCTCCATCAGCCTGATCTTGCCGGGGCCGAGCGCGCCCTGCTGGCCGAGATCAACGCGTATCGTGAGCCGGCCAGCCGGTCCCTCCGGGTTATGCGTGAGGCGCGTGACGCCCCGGGCGGGCGAGGCAGCCGCAGAATGAGGCGCTGCCGCAGTCTTTGAGTTCGCCATGGCCGCGATGTCCGTTGTCGACTAAAGGAGCGAATTGTGCTGTCGCTTCGGTTCGCTGTAAAGCAATCCACAACGCTCCGCCATCGATGCCAGGTGATTGTCTGTCAAGGTCTTGAAATGGCCACGCGCCCGGCCTTTGGCTATGGGGAGATAGCGGAGACCATGACCGGCCTTTGGGCCTGGCCTCATATCCTCCGGAATGACGACCGTGACACAAGGGAACTGCGGGAGCCCGATGGTATCCATCAATCAGCGTATCGCCGACGAGCTGGGCGTTCAGGAAAAGCAGGTCACAGCCGCCGTGGATCTCTTGGACGGAGGAGCGACGGTTCCGTTCGTCGCCCGCTATCGCAAGGAGGCCACCGGCGCCCTGGACGACGCGCAGCTGCGCACGCTCGATGAACGGCTTCGCTATCTCCGCGATCTCGAGGAGCGCCGCGCCGCGGTCCTCGCCAGCATCACCGAGCAGGGCAAGCTCGACGCGGCGTTGGAAGCGGCGATCAAGGCGGCCGATACCAAGGCGCGGCTTGAGGACATCTACCTGCCGTTCAAGCCGAAGCGCCGCACCAAGGCGCAGATCGCCCGCGAGGCGGGGCTGGGGCCGCTCGCCGAAGCCCTTCTCACCAAGCCCGCGCTCGATCCGTCCACGCAGGCGGCCGCCTTCGTGAATGCCGACAAGGGAGTTGCCGACATCCAGGCAGCGCTTGACGGCGCCCGCGCCATCCTGGTCGAACGTTTCTCGGAGGATGCCGACCTCATCGGCCATCTGCGCGAGGAAGTCTGGACCCGCGGCAAGGTGACCTCCAAGGTCCGCGACGGCAAGGAGACGGCCGGCGCCAAGTTCTCGGACTATTTCGATTTCAGCGAGCCCCTGGTGAAGCTGCCGTCGCACCGCATTCTCGCGCTCTACCGCGGCGAGAAGGAGGAGTTTCTCGACATCCGCATCGAACCGGAGCCCGAGGCACCGCCCGCGGTCAAAGGAGGAACGCCGCAGCCCGGCACTTACGAGCGGCGCATCGCGCATCGCTTCGGCATCATCGACCAGGGCCGGCCGGGCGACAGATGGCTGGCAGAGACTGTGCGCTGGGCGTGGCGCACCAAGATCCTCGTCCATATCAGCGTGGACCTGCGCGGCCGGCTGTGGCAGGCCGCCGAGGACGAGGCGGTGAAGGTCTTCGCCGGCAACCTGCGTGACCTCCTGCTGGCGGCGCCGGCCGGCACCCGCGCCACCATGGGCCTTGATCCCGGCTTCCGCTCCGGCGTGAAGGTGGCCGTGGTGGACGCGACCTCGCGCGTCGTGGCAACAGCGACCATCTATCCGCATGAGCCGCAGCGGCGCTGGGACGAGGCGATCGCGACGCTGGCGGCGCTGGCGGCGCGCCACAAGGTCGAGCTCGTGGCGATCGGCAATGGCACGGCGTCACGCGAGACCGACAAGCTCGCGGCCGAGCTCATCCAGCGCTATCCCGACCTCAAGCTCACCAAGATCATGGTGTCCGAAGCCGGCGCCTCGGTCTATTCCGCCTCGGCCTATGCCTCGCAGGAACTGCCGGATCTCGACGTCTCCTTGCGTGGCGCGGTCTCCATCGCGCGCCGCCTGCAGGACCCGCTGGCGGAGCTCGTGAAGATCGATCCGAAATCGATCGGTGTCGGGCAGTATCAACATGACCTCGCCGAATCGAAACTCTCACGCTCGCTCGATGCCGTCGTCGAGGATTGCGTGAATGCGGTCGGCGTCGACGTGAACACGGCGTCCGCGCCACTGCTTGCCCGCGTCTCGGGCGTGGGGGAGGGGCTTGCCCAGAACATCGTGCTGCACCGCGATGAGAATGGCCCCTTCCGCAAGCGCAGCGATCTCAAGAAGGTGGCGCGGCTCGGGCCCAAGGCCTTCGAGCAGGCGGCCGGCTTCCTGCGTATCCCGAAGGGCGATGATCCGCTCGATGCCTCCAGTGTTCATCCGGAAGCCTATCCGGTGGTGCGCCGCATCCTGGAGGCGACCAAAAGCGATATCCGCGGCCTCATCGGCAACGCGACGGTGCTGCGTGGGATCCAGCCCGCGCGCTTCACGGACGAGACCTTCGGCCTGCCGACCGTGACCGATATCCTCAAGGAACTGGAGAAGCCTGGTCGTGACCCGCGCCCGGCCTTCAAGACCGCGACCTTCCGCGAGGGCGTGGAGAAATTGAGCGATCTCGAGCCCGGCATGGTGCTCGAGGGCGTCGTCACCAATGTCGCGGCCTTCGGTGCCTTCGTCGATATCGGCGTGCACCAGGACGGGCTCGTCCACATCTCGGCGATGGCCTCGACCTTCGTGAAGGATCCGCGCGCTGTGGCGAAGCCCGGTGATATCGTGCGCGTCAAGGTTCTGGAGGTCGACCAGGCGCGCAAGCGCATCGCATTGACCATGCGCCTCGATGACGACGTTGCGCGGGAACCCCGGCGTGGTGGCGCGGAACGGCAGGCACCGCGATCGGCCACGCCCCAGGCCGCACGCCCGCCGCAGCGTCCGCAGCCTGCCCAGAAGGAAACAGGTGGGGCGATGGCCGAGGCCCTGCGTCGCGCTGGCCTGAAGGGCGGCAACGAACCGCGCCGCTGACGGTACAGGCTCTGATGACGGAAGGGTGTCATTCCGGGCGGGCTGCGCAGCAGCCCGGGAAGAGAAGCCATCATCGTGATCCGCTCCTAAGGATCCCTTCCCGTCGCCGCGCGACGCCGGGGATGACACGGAGGGATCGTCGCTAGTTCTCTTTCGTCAGGGTGGGAGGCCCTCACGCCAGCCGATAGATCCGTTCGGCATTGGTGGCGAGCAGCTTCTCCTGCTCGGCGGGTGTGCTGCCCCGGAGGAGGACGTGGGTTGCCGCCACCCAGCGGGTCAGGCTGCCAGTCAGCGTGCAGACCGGCCAGTCGCTGCCCCAGACCAACCGGTCCCAGCCAAAAGTCGAGATCACATGCTCGGCCGCCGGGCGCAGGTCCTGCAGCGTCCAGTGAACGGGGGCGGCGTAGGAGATCAGCCCGGAGAACTTGCAGGCGACATTCGGCAGGCGCGCGAGGGTGGCGAGGTCCGTCTTCCAGGCATCGAGCGGGCCAGCGCCTGGCTTGCCGCAATGGTCGAGGATGAATTGCACCTCGGGGCATTGAGCAGCGAGAGCCGTCGCCAGAGGCAGCTCATGGCCGAGGACGCAGAGATCGAAAGTCAGGCCAAGAGATGACAGTCGGCGCAGGTTTTCGACGAGCAGCGGGCTATCATAGATCTGGGGCTTGCCCTGGAAAACATGCCTGACACCCCTGACGCCAGGAAGAGCGGCTAGCCTCTCAACCTGTTTGGGAAAATCAGGCAGGTCCGGACGACAGCCGGCGATGGCACCGATGATGGGATGACCGAGACCCGTCACATGGACTGCTTCCGCCTCGACCAGACCCGGCGACACATCCACTTCCATATGCAACGCGGCGGTTATCCCCAGCGGCTTAGCTTCTTCCCGGTAAGCCTCGAGATCGAACGTGCGTTGCAGCGACGGCTCGCTCGCAATCCAGGGATACGTGAAGCGCTCGGGTTCGATGAGATGCAGATGCGTATCGACGATTCGTTGTGGCTCAGCGGCGAGGGTTTCGTCCGCTGCTTCGTGCGCTTGCCCGGCCGTGCCTGTCTCCCTGAAATCGTCACGCATCACCACCCCCCGGTGCAGAGGGTGGACGTTCTGATTCTGCGAAAACGTCCACCTCTTCTCCCCGTCGAGGATAAAATGTCCCCATCGGAGTGCACAAGGGCGTGACGAAGATTGTCACATATGCGGATCTGCCATGATCCGCATGCATGAGCTTACTGCCGCATGCGGGTGAGTTCCCACAGCGCCGCCAGTTTCTCAGGCGTGAGTGTTTCGCCGCTTTCCGTTCGGACCCAAGCAATATCCTTGTTGCCGGGCTTCTGAGTCATCGCGAATGCGACGGCGTCGTCGAGAGTCTCGAAGTCGATGGCGTCTCGCTCGCTGGCCTCGCGGTTGGCCGACCAATATTGCAGACGCGCAGGTTTGTTGAGTTCGGCATGCATGCAAGCCTCCTTCCCTGGTTGGTTATCGGGATGGAACGATTGTCGGGCGGATCTGTTCCCGGAAAAGCCCTTTACGGTCGGAACAACCGCCGGGGATCGCGGGTTTTGCAGGGGCAGACAAGCTCAAGCCTCCGAACCACGTCCAACCCTGTGCAAAGGCGAAGATGAAAAAATCCGCAAAGAAGTCGGACAAAGAGACCGCGAAAAAGAATGGTAGGGGCGCGCAGGTTGACGACAACGGCTCGCCTGCGGCTGAAGCCCCGCCGGCCGTAGGCGTTCACGGCGCGGAAGTCCTCCCCGCAGTGATCGTCGAAACCTACAACGCGGAACTCAAGGATGATGAGGGGTTCGTCGGCGACAGAGCCGCCAAGGGGGCCTTCACGGAGATTCTCGACAACCTGCGCAAGACCCTTCGGGAATATGGAGATGATCCGCTCGGCGACGAGGAAACGGACGCCATCAAACGCAGCAAGCTGGAAGCGATCCTGGTCAAGGGCGAGCCGGCGGCGGCCGGATTGGTGATGAGCGCCATCGAGGACTACGCGCAGGAATTGACGGCCGTGATCCGCAGGTTCCGGCGGCAGAAATCCTGGTCGAGCGTTGAACGCATCGTCTTTGGCGGAGGCTTCCGTGACACCCGTGTGGGCGAGCTCGCCATCGGCCGGGCGTCCGTCCTTCTGAAGGAGGAGGGGCAGGGCGTGGAACTCGCGTTGATCCGTAATCACCCCGACGAAGCGGGACTGATCGGAGCGGTGCATCTGGCTCCATCCTGGATGTTCGCCGGCCATGACAGCATCCTGGCGATCGATATCGGGGGGACCAACATCCGTGCGGGCATCGTCCATCTCAAGCAGAAAAAGGCCCCGGATCTCGGCAAGGCCTATGTCTGGGAGACCGAGATCTGGCGCCATCGGGATGAAAAGCCGACTCGCGAAGCGGCCATAAAGAGGCTTGTCGGGATGCTGGAAGGCCTGATCGAAAAAGCAGTCAAGGCTGAGCTTGCTCTCGCCCCCTTCATCGGCGTCGGCTGCCCGGGAGAGATCGCCAGCGACGGCTGCATCACGAAGGGCGCGCAGAATCTGCCTGGAAACTGGGAAAGCAGCCGCTTCAACCTGGCGCGGGAGCTACAGCAAACAATCCCGGCCATCGGCGATCATGAAACGGCGGTGCTCATCCACAATGACGCGATTGTCCAGGGGCTGAGCGAGGTCCCCTTCATGGACGATGTGGAGAGATGGGGGATCCTGACCATAGGCACTGGTTTGGGGAATGGTGTTTTCGTCAATCGCCGCAAGGGTGACGGAAAAAACGCTTAGCCACGCTCAGCATTTTCTCCGGTGGTTAGGCGCGCGATAACGCAACTGCGATAAACGATGCGGCAGCGCAGCACTTGCTTCGCGAGGCCCAATGGAATAAGCCTCCCCCGCAGATGCGAACCGCTCTAAAGGCGCAAATTCTCCAAGCGGGACTTTAGCTTCGTGGAGAGATTGGCCTCATGAGGGCCGCATCGTTCACATTGAGTCGTTTTTCGCCCCGCGCGTTGCGGACCATGCCTGCGAGTTCCGGATGCAAAGCCTCCTGGCCGACTATCTGCCGCTCGTGATTTTCATCGGCGTATCGCTCGTCATCGGGCTTGCGCTCTTGATATCGCCCTTCATCGTGGCCTATTCGCGGCCGGATCCCGAAAAGCTGTCGGCCTACGAATGCGGCTTTAACGCTTTTGATGACGCGCGCATGAAATTCGATGTGCGCTTCTACCTCGTGGCGATCCTCTTCATTATCTTTGATCTTGAAGTGGCCTTCCTGTTCCCTTGGGCAGCGGTCTTCGGTGAGCTTGGCTGGGCTGGCTTCTGGTCGATGATGCTCTTCCTGGGCGTTCTCACGGTCGGCTTCATCTACGAGTGGAGAAAGGGAGCCCTGGAATGGGATTGATCACTGACGCCAAGGAACCGGGCATGGTACCCGCGGGTGGTGGTCTCATCCTGCCGCAGGGCGGGACCCAGCCGGCGCGTCACGACTCGTTCTTCACCGGCCTGAATGATGAACTCGCCGACAAGGGCTTTCTTGTCACGTCCACCGACGAACTCATCACCTGGGCGCGCACCGGCTCCCTGATGTGGATGACCTTCGGCCTCGCGTGCTGCGCTGTGGAAATGATGCAGGTGTCGATGCCGCGCTATGACGTCGAGCGCTTCGGCTTCGCCCCGCGTGCCTCGCCGCGCCAGTCGGACGTCATGATCGTCGCCGGCACCCTGACGAACAAGATGGCGCCCGCGCTCCGCAAGGTCTACGACCAGATGCCGGAGCCTCGCTACGTCATCTCCATGGGGTCATGCGCCAACGGCGGTGGCTACTACCACTATTCCTACTCGGTGGTGCGCGGCTGTGACCGTGTCGTGCCTGTCGACATTTATGTGCCGGGGTGCCCGCCGACGGCGGAAGCGCTCCTCTATGGCGTTCTCCTTCTTCAGAAGAAGATCCGCCGCACCGGCACCATTGAACGCTGATTGCGGGTGATCGCATGACGACGGATATCGAACCTAACGCCGCCCAGCCGGTCCCGTTGACTGAGCTCGAGACGCTCGGAGCTCATATCGTCGGGGCCCTGGGTGAAGGTATCGAGGCCGTGTTTGCCTTTGGCGAGCTCGCTGTTCTGGCGCCGGCAGCCGATGTCATACGGGTGCTGACGTTCCTGCGGGACGATCCGGCTTGCCGCTTCGTGAACTTCACTGATATCTGCGGCGTCGATTATCCGGCGCGGCCGAAGCGGTTCGATGTCGTCTATCACTTGCTGTCCCCGTCCTTTAACCGGCGTATCCGGGTGAAGGTGCAGGCCGACGAGGCGACCCGCGTGCCAAGCGCTGTCGGAGTGTTTCCCGCCGCGGACTGGTTCGAGCGCGAGGTCTACGACCTCTACGGCGTGATCTTCTCAGGCCATCCGGATCTCAGGCGCATCCTGACCGACTATGGCTTCGAAGGGCATCCCCTGCGGAAGGATTTCCCGCTGACCGGCTTCGTCGAGGTCCGCTACAACGACAGCGAAAAGCGCGTCGTCTACGAGCCCGTACGACTGAACCAGGAGTTCCGCAACTTCGACTTCCTGTCACCGTGGGAGGGGACCGAATACATCCTGCCCGGCGACGAAAAAGCGAAGGGGAACTGATCGCGATGGCTTCGGTAGCTTCATCGGCCATTCCCGGCGGCTGTCTTTGCGGCGCGGTCCGTTTCTCGGCCGTGCCCGCGAAGCAGGAGATGGACGTCTGCCATTGCGGCATGTGCCAGCGCTGGAGCGGCGGCGTCTTCATGGCTGTGCCCTGCGCGGAAATCACCTTCGCCGACGAGAGCGCGCTGGGCGTCTATCCGTCTTCCGAATGGGGCGAGCGCCTTTTCTGCAAGACCTGCGGTTCGAGCCTCGTCTGGCGCATGCGTGGCGAGCCGGGCGGGCATGCCGCCGTCTCTTTGCAGAGCTTCGACGACAAGTCGCCTTTCGTCTTCGCCGAAGAGATCTTCATCGACGAAAAGCCTGATCTCTATAGTTTTGAGGGCGACCGCTCTCGCAAGACTGGCGCGGAGATCATGGCCGAATTCGCCGCACAACAGGCGGGATCAGAATGAGCGAGCACGAGATCCGCAATTTCTCGATCAACTTCGGTCCGCAGCATCCGGCGGCCCATGGTGTGCTACGCCTGGTGCTGGAGCTCGACGGCGAGGTTGTCGAACGCGTCGATCCCCATATCGGGCTGCTGCATCGCGGCACCGAAAAGCTGATCGAGGCCAAGACCTATCTGCAGGCGGTACCCTATTTCGACCGGCTCGATTACGTCGCGCCGATGAACCAGGAACACGCCTTTGCGCTCGCTGTGGAGCGGCTGCTCGGCATCACCGTGCCGCGGCGCGGGCAACTCATCCGCGTGCTCTATTCAGAGATCGGCCGCCTTCTCTCGCATCTCCTCAATGTCACGACGCAGGCGATGGACTGCGGCGCGCTGACGCCTCCGCTGTGGGGCTTCGAGGAGCGCGAGAAGCTGATGGTCTTCTACGAGCGGGCCTCCGGCGCGCGCATGCATGCGGCCTATTTCCGGCCGGGCGGCGTGCATCAGGATCTTCCGCCCAAGCTCGTCGACGACATCTACGCTTTCTGCGATCCCTTCCTGAAGGTCTGTGACGACCTTGAGGACCTGCTCACCGAAAACCGCATCTTCAAGCAGCGCAACGTCGATATCGGCGTGGTCAGCCTCGATGAATGCTGGGCCTGGGGCTTTTCGGGCGTCATGGTGCGCGGTTCCGGCGCCGCCTGGGATCTGCGCAAGTCGCAACCCTATGAGTGCTACGAAGAACTCGATTTCGACATCCCCATCGGCAAGAACGGCGACTGCTACGACCGTTATTGCATCCGCATGGAAGAGATGCGGCAATCGACATATCTCATGAAGCAGTGCTGCGAGTTGTTGCGCTCGTCGGCGGGGCAGGGGCCGCATTCGGCCGTCGACAACAAGATCGTCCCGCCCAAGCGCGGCCAGATGAAGCGCTCGATGGAAGCGCTCATCCATCACTTCAAGCTTTATACCGAGGGCTACCACGTGCCGGCCGGTGACGTTTACGCCGCGGTCGAGGCGCCCAAGGGCGAATTCGGTGTCTATCTCGTGTCGGACGGCACCAACAAGCCCTACCGGTGCAAGATCAAGGCGCCGGGCTTCGCGCATCTTCAGGCCATGGACTTCATCTGCCGCGGGCACATGCTGGCGGACGTCTCGGCGATCCTGGGGTCGCTCGATATCGTGTTCGGGGAGGTTGACCGGTGATCATGAAGCTGAGGAGCTGCTGATATGGCCGTTCGCCGTCTTGCACCCCCCGATGTCCAGCCCTCGTCCTTCGCCTTCACGGCGGAGAACGCGGTTTGGGCAGGCGAGCAGATTGCCAAATATCCTGAAGGCCGGCAGGCTTCCGCCGTCATTTCGCTATTGTGGAAAGCGCAGGAGCAGTGCGGCGGATGGTTGCCGGAGGCTGCCATCCGGAATATCGCCGAGCTCCTCGGCATGGCCTATATCCGTGTTCTGGAGGTAGCGACCTTCTACACGATGTTCAACCTTGAGCCGGTCGGCAAATATTTCGTCCAGCTGTGCGGCACGACGCCGTGCATGGTTCGCGGCGCTGGCGCGCTGCGCGATGTCCTGCAGGCCCGCTTCGGTGATCAACATCACGTCTCTGCGGACAGCAATTTCTCCTGGCTCGAGGTGGAATGCCTCGGCGCCTGCTGCAACGCGCCGATGGTGCAGATCAACAACGACTACTATGAAGACCTGACGCCGGAGAGCCTGAACACGCTCCTCGACAATCTGGCTGCCGGCAAGCCGGTCAAGATAGGCCCGCAGAACAAGCGAACGTCGTCCGAGCCAGAAGCCGGGCTGACCAGCCTGACCGATCCATCCCTCTATGACGGCTCCGTCATCGGTTCGTGGAAGAAGCGCTTCGAGGAAGAAGAAGCCAAGGCCAAGGCCGCCGCCGAGGAAAAGGCGAAAGCCGAGGCCGCAGCTGCTGCGGCGGAAGCGGCCGAGGTCAAGGAACCGGCGAAATCCGCCGGCACGCGGCCCGAGCAGCAGGCCGCTGATAGCCCGGCCGAGCGCGTCGCCGCAGGCAAGGCGCCGCTGTCGGCCGCCGACAAGACCAAGGCGGCTCCCGCCAATCCTCCCGAGGAAAGTGAGCGGGCGAAGGATAAGGGCGCCGCGCCGGCGGATGCTGCCAAACCGTCCGATCCCGACGACAAGGCGAAGGGGTGAGCGGCCATGCTTCATGACAAGGACCGCATCTTCACGAATCTCTACGGGCTGCGGAGCCCGGGGCTGAAGGCCGCGCTGATGCGCGGCAACTGGGACGGCACGAAATTCCTGCTGGAGCAGGGCCGCGACTGGATCATCGACGAGATGAAGAAGTCGGGCCTGCGCGGTCGCGGCGGCGCCGGCTTCCCGACAGGCATGAAGTGGTCCTTCATGCCGAAGCAGTCAGACGGTCGCCCTCATTATCTTGTCGTCAACGCGGACGAGTCGGAGCCGGGCACCTGCAAGGATCGTGAGATCATGCGGCATGATCCGCATCTCCTGGTCGAGGGGTGCATGATCGCCTCCTTCGCCATGGGCGCGCACGCGGCCTATATCTACATCCGCGGCGAATACATCGCCGAGCGTGAGGCCTTGCAGCGGGCCGTTGACGAGGCCTATGAGGCCAAGCTCATCGGCAAGGACAACGTCCACGGCTATCCCTTTGACTTGTATGTGCACCATGGCGCCGGCGCCTATATCTGCGGCGAGGAAACGGCCCTCCTGGAAAGCCTCGAAGGCAAGAAGGGCATGCCCCGGCTGAAGCCGCCGTTCCCCGCCAATATGGGGCTCTACGGCTGCCCGACGACGGTCAACAACGTCGAGTCGATCGCGGTCGCCGGCACCATCCTGCGGCGCGGCGCGGCCTGGTTCGCGAGCTTCGGCCGGCCGAACAACGTGGGCACCAAGCTCTATGGCATCTCCGGCCACGTGAACACGCCCTGCGTCGTCGAGGAAGCGATGAGCATCCCCTTCAAGGAGCTCATCGAGAAGCACGGCGGCGGCATCCGTGGCGGCTGGGACAACCTGCTCGCCATTATCCCCGGCGGCGCATCCTGCCCTGTCATTCCGGCTGATCAGTGCATGGACCTGATCATGGACTTCGACGGCACGCGCGCCGTGAAGTCGAGCTTCGGCACGGCCGGCGTGCTCGTCATGGACAAGTCCACCGACATCGTCCGGGCGATTGCGCGCATCTCGTACTTCTTCAAGCACGAGAGCTGCGGCCAGTGCACGCCCTGCCGTGAAGGCACTGGCTGGATGTGGCGGGTGCTGAACCGCATGGCCGAAGGCCGCGCGCAAAAGCGTGAGATCGACGCGCTTCTCGATGTCACCACGCGGATCGAGGGCCACACCATTTGCGCTCTGGGCGACGCGGCCGCCTGGCCGGTCCAGGGCCTCATCCGGCATTTCCGTCCCGAGATCGAGCGGCGGATCGACCAATATGCGGCCAATCCGCATAGCGAGCCTGTCCTGCAGGCGGCGGAGTAAGACGAGATGGCGAAGATCATCGTCGACGGCAAGGAGATCGAAGTCCCGGCGGAGTACACGCTCCTCCAGGCCTGCGAGGAAGCGGGCGCCGAGATTCCGCGCTTC
This sequence comes from Chelatococcus sp. HY11, assembly GCF_018398335.1. Classification (NCBI taxonomy): domain Bacteria; kingdom Pseudomonadati; phylum Pseudomonadota; class Alphaproteobacteria; order Hyphomicrobiales; family Chelatococcaceae; genus Chelatococcus; species Chelatococcus sp. HY11. The sequence continues at coordinate 1,210,760 of NZ_JAHBRX010000001.1, read as the reverse complement.
TGCTATCACGAGCGTCTGTCGATTGCCGGCAATTGCCGCATGTGCCTTGTCGAGGTGAAGGGTGGCCCGCCGAAGCCGGTCGCGTCCTGCGCCATGGGCGTGCGCGACCTCCGGCCCGGCCCCAATGGCGAGCCGCCTGTGGTGTTCACGCGCTCGCCGATGGTGAAGCGCGCGCGGGAAGGGGTGATGGAGTTCCTCCTCATCAATCACCCGCTCGACTGCCCGATCTGCGACCAGGGTGGCGAGTGCGACCTGCAGGACCAGGCGATGGCCTACGGCGTCGACACGAGCCGCTATGCCGAAAACAAGCGCGCCGTCGAGGACAAGTACATCGGCGCCCTCGTCAAGACCTCGATGAACCGCTGCATCCACTGCACGCGCTGCATCCGTTTCACCACGGAAGTCGCCGGCGTGCCGGATCTCGGCGCGATCGGTCGCGGCGAGGACATGGAGATCACCACCTATCTCGAACATGCCATGCGCTCCGAGCTGCAGGGTAATGTCATCGACCTCTGCCCGGTCGGCGCACTGACGTCGAAGCCTTACGCCTTCCAGGCGCGGCCCTGGGAGCTCTCGAAGACCGAGTCGATCGACGTCATGGACGGGCTCGGCTCGGCCATTCGCGTCGACGCGCGCGGACGTGAAGTGATGCGCATCCTGCCGCGTATCAACGATGACGTGAACGAGGAGTGGATCTCCGACAAGACCCGCTTCATCTGGGACGGCCTGCGCCGCCAGCGTCTCGACCGGCCTTATCTGCGTGAAAACGGCACGCTGCGTCCGGCATCGTGGAACGAGGCTTTCGCGGCCATCGCGGAGAAGGTCAAGGCGACGAAGCCCGAGCGGATCGGCGCGATCGTCGGCGATCTGGCATCCGTCGAGGACAGCTTCAGCTTGAAGCTGCTGATGGAGAAGCTGGGTTCCGTCAATATCGACGGACGCGGCGATGGCACCGTGCTTGATCCGAAGCTCGGGCGCGCCAGCTACCTGTTCAACGCAACCATCGCCGGCATCGATGATGCTGATGCCATCCTGATCGTCGGCTCCAACCCGCGCATCGAAGGGGCTGTGCTGAACGCACGGATCCGCAAGCGTTGGCGCAGCGGGCCGGTCGCCATCGGGCTGATCGGCGAAGCCGTCGACCTGACCTACCCTTATGACTATCTCGGTGCCGGTCCCGCGACCCTCGCCGACCTTTTGAAGGGCGACCACAGCTTCGCGAAGGTGCTCGCCGAGGCCGAGCGGCCGCTGATCATCCTGGGGCAGGGCGCCTTGACGCGCGAGGACGGTGCAGCCGTTCATGCGCTGGCCGCCAAGCTCGCGCTCGCGGTTGGCGCCGTGAAGGACGGCTGGAACGGCTTTTCGGTGCTGCATACGGCCGCGGCGCGCGTCGGTTCGCTCGAGCTCGGCCTGGTTCCGGGTGAGGGCGGGCTCGATGCCCGCGCGATGGCCGGTGCCGGCGCGCTGGACGTCTTGTTCCTTCTCGGAGCTGACGAGGCCGAAGTCGCTCCCGGCGCTTTCGTGGTCTATCAGGGCACACACGGTGACAATGGCGCCCACCGCGCCGATGTCATCCTGCCGGGCGCCGCCTATACGGAAAAATCCGGCACCTATGTCAACACCGAGGGGCGGGTGCAACTCGCCAATCGCGCTGCTTTCCCGCCCGGCGACGCGCGCGAGGATTGGGCGATCCTGCGGGCATTGTCAGACGTGCTCGGCCAGCGCCTGCCGTTCGACAGCCTGAGCCAGCTCCGCCAGACGCTTTATGCCGCCTATCCGGAGTTCGCGGGCATTGATGACGTGCTGGTTGGTAATCCAGCCGATCTGGAGGCGCTCGCCGCCGGCGCCGGAGCAACCAGCGACGGGGCTTTCGTGTCCGCGGTGAACGACTTCTACCTGACCAACCCGATCGCCCGTGCGTCGACGGTGATGGCCGAATGTTCGGCCCTTGCCCTCGGTGTCGTGCGGCAGGCCGCCGAGTAAGGGGCTCGATTGATGGACCTTTTCCTCACCATCGCGCTCATCGTCGGCAAGAGCCTGCTGCTGCTCGTCGCGCTCTTGATCTTCATTGCCTATATTCTCCTGGCCGACCGCAAGGTCTGGGCGGCGGTCCAACTGCGCCGCGGCCCGAACGTGGTCGGTCCGTTCGGCCTGTTCCAGTCCTTCGCCGACCTTCTGAAATTCGTCTTCAAGGAGCCGGTGGTTCCGGCGGGCTCCGACAAGGCGTTGTTCCTCCTCGCCCCGCTCCTGACCTGCGTGCTGTCGCTCGCGGGCTGGGCCGTCATCCCGGTGGCCGAGGGCTGGGCGATCGCCGACCTCAACCTCGGCGTGCTCTATGTGCTCGCCATCTCGTCGCTCGGCGTCTACGGCATCATCATCGGTGGCTGGGCCTCGAACTCCAAGTATCCCTTCCTGTCGGCGCTGCGTTCCGCGGCCCAGATGGTGAGCTACGAAGTCTCCATCGGCTTTGTCATCATCACCGTCCTGCTGTGCGTCGGCTCGCTCAACCTGACTGCCGTCGTGCAGGCGCAGGAGACGCGCGGCCTCGCGACGATGCTCGGCGTGCCGTGGCTTTCGTTCCTGAACTGGTACTGGCTGCCGCTTCTGCCGATGCTGGTGATCTTCTTCATCTCGGCGCTCGCGGAGACGAACCGTCCGCCTTTCGATCTCGCGGAAGCGGAATCGGAGCTCGTGGCCGGCTTCATGGTCGAATATTCCTCGACGCCGTATCTCCTGTTCATGCTCGGCGAATATGTGTCGATCGTGCTGATGTGCGCGATGACGACCATCCTGTTCTTCGGGGGCTGGGCACCGCCGATCGCGCTGCCGCCGTTCACCTGGGTTCCGGGCATCATCTGGTTCATCCTGAAGGTCTGCCTCGTCTTCTTCATGTTCGCCATGGTGAAGGCTTTCGTGCCGCGCTATCGCTATGACCAGCTCATGCGTCTTGGCTGGAAAGTATTCCTGCCGATCTCGCTGGCGATGGTCGTGATCGTGGCGGCGGTGCTGCAGCTGACGGGATGGGCGCCGACGCCTTAGCGGCGGTGGCGGTGCTGTCGAACGCCGGTTTGATAGGCGCCCTCATCGGTTTCGCGGTGGGGGCCTTGAACCGGTGGATCATCCTCAGGATGGTCGCGCATCATGTTGAGGCTGTCGACGACGCGTCGCCGACGGAGGAGGAAATGGCGGCATTCGCGGCCAGGACCAGGCGGTTCCGGCGGCTTGTGCTCGTCAAGTCGCTGATTGTCTTTCCGATCGTCGGCTACGCTCTGGGCGAAGCCGTCGATTGAACGTAACGCGTAAGGCGCGATCCTCGCGCCGATTGGAGAATGGAGCCAGTCATGGGGCTCGATCAGGCCGCAAGGTCGCTGTTCTTGAAGGAGTTCGTATCGGCGTTCTTCCTGTCGATGCGCTATTTCTTCAAGCCGAAGGCGACCTTGAACTATCCCTTCGAGAAGGGTGAGCTCTCGCCGCGTTTCCGTGGCGAGCACGCTTTGCGTCGCTACCCCAATGGGGAGGAGCGCTGCATCGCCTGCAAGCTCTGCGAGGCCATCTGCCCGGCCCAGGCGATCACCATCGAGGCCGGCCCGCGCCGCAACGACGGCACTCGCCGCACGACGCGTTACGACATCGACATGGTGAAGTGCATCTACTGCGGCTTCTGCCAGGAAGCCTGCCCGGTGGACGCCATCGTCGAGGGGCCGAATTTCGAGTTCGCCGTGGAGACCCGCGAGGAGCTCTACTACGACAAGGAGCGGCTCCTGGACAACGGGGCCCGTTGGGAGCGCGATATCGCGCGTAATATCGCCAGCGACGCGCCTTATCGCTGATTGTTTTTCCCGCCGTTTCCCCATCGGGCGGCTGTCGGTCGTGACCGGCCAAGCGCGATGACGGAGCGACGAACCACCGCACGGGGCAGTGCCTATGACGGGGCAAGCTTTCTTCTTCTATCTCTTCGCCGGGGTGTGCATCGCCTCCGCCTTCATGGTGATCGCCTCGCGCAATCCCGTGCACGCGGTGCTGTTCCTCATCCTGGCCTTCGTCAACGCCGCCGGGCTCTTCATGCTGATGGGCGCGGAGTTCCTGGCGCTGATCCTGGTGGTCGTCTACGTCGGCGCCGTCGCGGTACTCTTCCTCTTCGTGGTCATGATGCTCGACGTTGACTTCGCGGAATTGCGCGAGGGCTTCCTGAACTACCTGCCGATCGGGGCGCTCATCGGGGTCGTCTTCCTTGTTGAACTCGTCCTCGTCGTCGGCCTCTTCTCGATCGATCCGGCAAGCGTCAAGCCGGCGGTGGTGGCGACGGCGACGGATGTATCCAACATCCAGGCCCTCGGCCAGGTACTCTACACGCGCTACTTCTTCTTCTTCCAGGCGGCCGGTTTCATCCTTCTGGTCGCCATGATCGGCGCCATCGTGCTGACGCTCCGCCACAAGCCGAATGTCAAGCGGCAGGACATCGCGGCGCAGGTGGCACGCAACAAGGCATCGGCGATGGAAGTCCGCAAGGTGCCGTCGCGGCAGGGCGTATAAGGGGACGAGGCAATGACCATCGGGCTTGTTCACTATCTCACGGTCGCGGCCGTCCTGTTCACCCTCGGGGTTTTCGGCATCTTCCTCAATCGCAAGAACGTCATCGTCATCCTGATGTCCGTGGAGCTCATCCTGCTCGCCGTGAACATCAACTTCGTGGCGTTCTCGACGCATATGGGCGACATCGTCGGCCAGGTGTTCGCACTGTTCATCCTGACGGTGGCCGCCGCGGAAGCGGCCATCGGGCTTGCCATCCTCGTCGTCTACTTCCGCAACCGCGGCACGATCGCGGTTGAAGACATCAACATGATGAAGGGCTGACGGCGCGATGTACCACGCAATCGTCTTCCTGCCTCTGGTGGGTTTTCTGATCGCCGGCATCTTCGGCAAGAAGATCGGCGCGCGCGCCAGCGAGGTCATCACGACGTCGCTGCTCGCCGTCGCCTGCGCGCTGTCCTGGGTCGCCTTCGTGCGTGTCGGCTTCTATGGCGAGGCCGCTCAGGTGAAGGTCGCGAGCTGGATCGTTTCCGGCAGCTTCAGCGTCGATTGGGCCTTCCGCATCGACACGCTGACCGCCGTGATGCTGATCGTCGTGACGACCGTCTCGATGCTCGTGCATCTCTATTCGATCGGCTACATGCACGAGGATCCGGCCCGGCCGCGCTTCTTCGCCTATCTCTCGCTGTTCACCTTCGCCATGCTGATGCTGGTGACGGCCGACAACCTGCTGCAGATGTTCTTCGGCTGGGAAGGCGTCGGTCTCGCGAGCTACCTGCTCATCGGCTTCTGGTATGAAAAGCCTTCCGCGAATGCGGCGGCGATGAAGGCCTTCATCGTCAACCGTGTCGGCGACTTCGGCTTCCTCCTCGGCATCTTCCTCCTGTTCGTGCTGTTCGGCACGGCCTCCTTCGACAGCCTGTTCCCGCGCGTCGGGGAACTGGCGGAAGCGAAGTTTCACATCTTCGGCCATGATTACCATGCGCTGACGGTGGTCGCGCTCCTCCTGTTCATGGGCGCGATGGGCAAGTCCGCGCAATTCCTCCTGCACACCTGGCTGCCTGACGCCATGGAAGGCCCGACCCCGGTGTCGGCGCTCATCCATGCCGCCACCATGGTGACGGCGGGCGTGTTCATGGTGGCGCGCATGTCGCCGGTCTTCGAATATGCGCCGACCGCGCTCACCGTCGTCACGGTGATCGGCGGGATAACAGCCTTCTTCGCGGCGACCGTCGGCCTCGTGCAGAACGACATCAAGCGCGTGATCGCCTATTCGACCTGCTCGCAGCTCGGCTACATGTTCGTCGCGCTCGGCGTCGGGGCTTATTCGGCCGGCGTGTTCCACCTCTTCACCCATGCCTTCTTCAAGGCCCTTTTGTTCCTGGGCGCTGGCTCGGTCATCCACGCGATGCACCACGAGCAGGACATGCGCAACATGGGTGGCCTGCGGCGCTACATCCCGTTCACGGCGGCGATGATGACGATCGGCAATCTCGCCCTGACGGGTTTCCCCTTCACGGCCGGATATTTCTCGAAGGACGCTATCATCGAGGCGGCCTATGCCTCGCATAATCCGGCCGCCGGCTTTGCCTTCATAGCCACCGTCATCGCGGCGCTGATGACATCCTTCTACTCCTGGCGCCTCTATTTCATGACCTTCGAAGGCAAGCCGCGCTGGGGCGAGCATGCCGCGCACGGCCATGACGACCACGCCCATGCCGGCGCAAGCCACGCCCATGCCGGCGCAAGCCATGCGCATGCCGGTGCCAGCCATGCGCATGCCGGCGCGAGCCATGCCCATGCTGACGCGAGTCACGCCCATGGCCAGGCAGATCACGGCCAAGCAGATCACGGTCACGACGACCACGCGCACGGCGATCATGGCCATGGTCACGGGCACGACCTGAAGCCGCATGAAAGCCCGCTCGTCATGCTGATCCCGCTGATCGTGCTGGCGGTCGGCGCGCTGCTGGCAGGCGGCCTGTTCAAGTCCTATTTCATCGGCGACAACTACGACGCCTTCTGGAAGGGCGCGCTCTTCACCGGCCCCAACAACCACATCCTGCACGAGATGCATGAAGTGCCGGCCTGGGTCGTCTGGTCACCCTTCGTGATGATGATGCTCGGCTTCGTGCTGGCGCTGTGGTTCTACATCGTCAACCCGCGCATCCCGGTCAGCCTCGCGCAGTCGAACCCGATCCTGTACCGCTTCCTGCTCAACAAGTGGTACTTCGACGAGATCTACGACTTCCTCTTCGTGCGCCCCGCCAAATGGCTCGGCACCTTCCTGTGGAAGAAGGGCGACGGCTGGCTGATCGATGGCTTCGGGCCTGACGGTGTGTCGGCGCGGGTCGTCGATGTCACCAATCGGGTCGTGCGGTTGCAGACCGGTTATGTCTATCACTACGCCTTTGCCATGCTCATCGGGGTGGCCGCCTTCGTGACGTGGTATCTGGTCGGGGGAGTGCACTGATGTTCGGCTTCGGCATTCTCTCCGGCCTTCTGATCCTGCCGCTCATCGGCGCGGCCTTCATAGCCGTCCTGCGCGGTGACAACGAGGCGGTCGAGTCGAACGCGCGCTGGGGAGCGCTGATCACGACGGTCATCACGTTCCTCCTGGCGCTTTACGCCTGGACCCAGTTCGACGCCTCGAACCCGGCCTTCCAGCTCGTCGAGACCCATCGCTGGCTGTCCGATGCCACCGCCTTCAAGCTCGGCGTCGACGGCTTTTCGATGCCTTTCATCGTCTTGACGGCCTTCCTGATGCCGTTCTGCATCCTGGCGTCGTGGCACTCGATCCATCACCGGGTGAAGGAATATTTCATCGCCTTCCTGGTGCTCGAGACGACGATGATCGCCGTCTTCGCGGCGGCCGACCTAGTGCTGTTCTACCTCTTCTTCGAGGCCGGCCTGATCCCGATGTTCCTGATCATCGGCATCTGGGGCCATGACCGCCGCATCTACGCCAGCTTCAAGTTCTTCCTTTACACGCTGCTCGGCTCGGTGCTGATGCTGCTTGCCGTGCTGGCGATGTACTGGGACGCCGGCACGACCGACATCGCGACGCTGCTGACGCATAAGTTCGCGCCGTCCATGCAGACCTGGCTGTGGCTCGCCTTCTTCTCCTCGCTCGCGGTGAAGATGCCGATGTGGCCCGTGCATACCTGGCTGCCCGACGCCCATGTGGAGGCGCCGACGGCGGGCTCGGTGATCCTGGCGGGTATTCTCCTGAAGATGGGCGGCTACGGTTTCATCCGGTTCTCGCTGCCGATGTTCCCCGAGGCCTCGGCCTATTTCGCGCCGCTCGTCTTCGCCCTCTCGGTGATCGCCATCGTCTACACCTCGCTGGTGGCGATGATGCAGGAGAACATCAAGAAGCTGATCGCCTATTCCTCCGTGGCGCATATGGGCTTCGTGACGATGGGCCTGTTCAGCATGACCGAGCAGGGCATCCAGGGCGCCATGTACCAGATGGTCAGCCACGGCCTTGTGTCCGGCGCGCTCTTCCTCGCGGTCGGCGTCGTCTACGACCGGATGCACACGCTGCGCATCGATGCCTATGGCGGCCTCGTGGAGCGCATGCCGCGCTACGCGCTCGTCTTCATGATCCTCACCATGGCGAATGTCGGGCTGCCCGGCACCTCCGGCTTCGTCGGCGAGTTCCTCACATTGATGGGGGCCTTCCGGGCCAACCCTTATGTGGCCATCATCGCGGCGACCGGCGTCATCCTCTCAGCGGCCTACGCGCTGTGGCTTTACCGCCGGGTGGTGTTCGGCAAGCTGGAGAAGCCGAGCCTGAAGACGATCACGGATCTCGACACCCGCGAGATCGTCATGTTCGTTCCTCTCGTTCTCCTGATCGTCTGGTATGGCGTGCAGCCGCACGGCATCCTGGAGGCCTTCGCCGCGTCCACGGACAACCTCCTGCGCAGCACCGAGGCCGCGCTCGCCGGCGTCAAGACCGCCGCCTTCCTTTCGCATTAAGGCATAGAACCGATGGCACCGCTCTTCCCAGCCTTCAGTGTGGTCCTGCCGGAGTTCATTCTGGCGGCGGGCGCGCTCGCGCTCGTCCTGATCGGCGCCATTCGCGGCGAGCGCTCCAACGGGCTCGTGTCGGCTCTCGCGGTGGCCTTGATTGCCGCTGCGGGCATCGCGGTGGCCCTTCAGGGCGGCGAGCGCGCGGAGGCCTTCGGCGGTTCCTTCGTCGTCGACAATTTCGCGCGCTTCATGAAGATGCTGGCGCTGATCGGTTCGGCCGCGGCGCTTCTCCTGGCGCGTGATTTTTTCCAGCGTGCCAAGCTTGACCGTTTCGAGTACCCGATCCTCGTGGTCCTCGCGACGCTCGGCATGATGATGATGATCTCGGCGAACGATCTCATCGCGCTCTATCTTGGCCTCGAGCTGCAGAGCCTTGCGATCTATGTCATTGCGGCCTTCGACCGGGACAACGCGCGTTCGTCGGAAGCGGGCCTGAAGTACTTCGTGCTGGGCGCGCTCTCGTCGGGCATGCTGCTGTACGGCTCGTCGCTCGTCTACGGCTTCACGGGCACGGTGTCCTTCCCCGGGATAGCGGCCGCGCTCTCGGGCGGACATGCCGGCACGGGCCTTATCTTTGGCCTCGTCTTCATCGCCGCCGGCCTTGCCTTCAAGATCTCCGCCGTTCCGTTCCATATGTGGACGCCCGACGTCTATGAGGGCGCGCCCTCGCCGGTCACGGCCTTCATGGCCAGCGCGCCCAAGGCGGCGGCCATGGCACTCATGGTGCGGGTCTTCATCGGCGCGTTCCCGGATATCATTGGCCAGTGGCGCCAGATCATCGTGTTCGTGGCGATCGCCTCGATGGTGCTCGGCGCCTTCGCCGCCATCGGCCAGCGCAATATCAAGCGGCTGATGGCCTATTCGTCGATCAGCCACATGGGCTACGCGTTGGTAGGCCTTGCCGCCGGCACCGCGAACGGCGTCCAGGGCGTCCTCGTCTATCTCGCGCTCTATCTCGCCATGACGCTCGGCACCTTCGCGTGCATCATCGCCATGCGGCGCGAGAGCGGGCAGGTCGAGACGATCGACGACCTTGCCGGCCTGTCGAACAGCCAGCCGGTGCTCGCCTTCCTGTTCGCCATGCTGCTCTTCTCGCTGGCCGGCATCCCGCCGCTCGCGGGCTTCTTCGCCAAGCTCTACGTGTTCGGCGCGGCCATCGAGGCCAAGCTGTACGGCCTTGCCGTTATCGGCGTGCTGGCGAGCGTGGTGGGCGCCTTCTACTACCTGCGCATCATCAAGCTGATGTATTTTGATGAGCCGAAGGCGGGTGCCTACCAGCCGATGGCGCCGGAAGTGCGCTTCGTGCTCGGGGTTTCGAGCGTCGTCGTCATCCTGTTCTGGCTTGCGCCGGCTTCGATCGTGGCCGCCGCGTCCGCCGCTGCGAAGTCTCTTTTCTGAGGATGGCGTTCAGCCTCGGGCAGGCGGCCCGCGATGCGGGCTTCGGGCTGGTCGCTTTCGAGAGCCTTGGCTCGACCAACGCCGAGGCTATGGCGATGGGCAAGGCAGGCCTGACGCAGCCGACCTGGGTCGTTGCCCGGCATCAGACCGCGGGGCGTGGCCGGCGCGGCAATGTCTGGGCGAATGTGTCCGGCAACCTCGCGGCCTCGCTCGTCATGGTCACCGATGTGACGCCGGCCGTTGCGGCGACGCTCGGCTTCGTCGCGGGGATCGCGCTGACGGATGCCGTTGACTGCATTGCCCCCTATTTCGACAGCGGTTCGGCAAGCGAGCGGCGCCTGCTCCTGAAATGGCCCAACGATGTGCTTGGCGATGGTGCCAAGCTGGTGGGCATTCTTCTCGAGAGCGAGCAGCTCGCCGACGGGCGGCGGATCGTCGTCATCGGCGTCGGCGTCAATGTCGCGATGATACCCGACGGCCTGCCCTACAAGGCGGCCTCCCTATCGTCGCTGGGAGCGGCGGTGACGGCTGAGGACGTGTTCACAGCGCTCACAGACAGCTGGGTCAGCGGCGTGGCGCTATGGGACGAGGGCAGGGGCCTCCCAGCCATCCGCAGCCGCTGGCTGCAGCGCGCGGCGGGTCTTGGGACTGATGTAGCGGTGCATATCGGGCGGGAAATCGTGCGCGGCACCTTTGAAACCATCGACGACTCAGGCCAACTCGTCATACGAAAGACGGAGGGGGGCACGGTGGCGGTTGCCGCCGGAGATGTCTATTTCGGTGTCGCGGCCACA